>NZ_JAEUMO010000085.1 GCF_016793285.1 Phenylobacterium sp. | reverse complement strand
CCCCGAGAGCGTCTACCGCACGCTCATCGCCGAGGCGAACCGCGGCCTGCCGATCCTGCACCGCTACTTCGACCTGCGCCGCCGCCTGCTCAAGCTGCCCGACATGGGCCTGTGGGACATCTATCCGCCGGTCACGAAGCTCGACGTGAAGTTCGACCTCGCGACCACCCGCAAGACCACGATCGAGGCGCTGAAGCCCCTGGGCCCGGACTACGGCGCCATCTTCGCCGACGCGACCAGCAAGCCCTGGGTCCACGTCTATCCGCAGCGGGGCAAGCGTGGCGGCGCCTACGTCTTCGGCGCGGCCTACGACGTCCACCCCTACATGCTGCTGAACCACACGGACAACTACGACGGCCTCTCGACCTACGCCCACGAGTGGGGCCACGCGATGCACACGCTGCTCGCCCAGAAGGCCCAGCCCTACGAGCTCGCCGCCTACCCCACCTTCACCGCCGAGGTGGCCTCCACGGTCAACGAACAGCTGCTCGTCGCTCACATGGTCAAGGGCGCCAGGACCAAGGAGGGGAAGCTCTTCTACCTCGACCGCGTCTGCGAGATGATGCGCGGCACCTTCTACCGCCAGACCATGTTCGCCGAGTTCGAGCTGGCCGTGCACGAGGTGGCCGAGAAGGGCGAGGCGCTGTCGGGCAAGCGCGCCAGCGCCATCTACCTCGACCTGCTGAAGCGCTACCACGGGCCCAAGGTCATGATCGAGGACGCCTACGGCGCCGAGTGGATGCTGCCCGGCCACTTCTTCGACTACACCTACTACGTCTACCAGTACGCCACCTCGGTCACCGCCGCCTCGGCCTTCGCCGAGCTCATCCTGAAGGGCGGCCCCAAGGAACGGGACGCCTACCTGGGCGCGCTGAAAGCCGGCGGCTCCGACTACCCGGTCGACGTCCTCGAGCGCGCCGGCGTCGACATGACTACGCCGGCCCCCTTCCGCGCCATGCTGGCCAAGTTCGAGCGCACGCTGGACGACATGGAGAAGCTGATCGCGTGATCCCGGCGCCCGGCGGACGTGGGCGGACGCGAACAATCGCGCCCCGCTTACCCCTGCGCGAGTAAGCCGGGCCGAATGCGAAAACTCCGGCAACAGGTTGAAACCAATCGCGATCTCGAGCGCTGGTAGGTCGGCGCACATCCGTGCGCCCGCTGCTGAGGACCTATGCGCTATCGTCTCTACCTGCTGAACGAACACGGCGAAGTCCGCCGCCTGATCGAACTCGACGCCGCCGACGACGACGACGCCCGCCTCAAGGCCAAGGCGGTCAGCGATCCCCACTGGGAGCTCCTGCGGGGCTCCGAACTCATCGCCGCCAGCCCCCCCGCAGCCTGAGCACGCGCCGCGGCCTCGCCGTCCACAGCGGGACGACCTGGCCCGAAGCTCGTGACCGTCATCGCCGGAGAAGGCGGCCCACCTGGCCGCGATCCGCCCCCGGCCCAAAGGCGCTACGGCCGGGACCCTGACTATTCCACAACAATATCAATCGGATGATGATGGCGGAGAGGGTGTCCGCGCCCGCGAGGCTCCAGGGGGTCCGAAAGCGTCCCAATTCCACCTGTTTTGGGCCGTATGCGGTCGTCGTCCCGTGCGACTTCGCTGATCCGCCCCGGTCGGACTTCGCCGCTGATGCGCTCCCGCTGTTCGTCTCGAAGCACCAGGCGGCCGGCGTAGACACCGGCCCGGTCGCGACCACAGCGCCCGCGTCCCAGCGCCGCGCGGCTGACCGGCTGTCGCATCCTGTGGCAGATCGGGACCGCGCTGCCGCCTATGGTGGTGGTCGGCCGGGAGAGGCCCGGCGAGCCCATCGCGGCGGCTCTGGCTGGGGTAGGTGCGGACGCCACAGATGCGGCGTCCCTGCCCGTCCTGGCGGTCCCCCTGTGGACGCTCGCGCCGGCCGAACGGCAGTCGATCAGCCTCCCGTTCTCCCCAGCCGGCTGAATGACACCGCCAGATGAGGCGCGGTATGTGGGATTCGCTGTTCGGCCGATAATTCGTTCAACGCAATCAACGCGTTAACGCGTCTTATGGCGGAGCTTGACTCGGCCTAGGCGCTCAGAAGGACCAGCCCTCGGCTTCCATGAACTCTTCGAGCGTCAGATGCCGAACGCCGAAATGGCGGCAGATATTCGGAATCTTCGCTCCGCCTTCCTTGAATAGCTCCATCGTGACCACGCACTTATCATCGACGGCCGCCTTGGCGATTACGAACGAATCCGCGTTGCGGCCCCCTTTCAGAAGCTTCCGCTGTTCGACGTTCTGCTGGAAGTGCTGCACGCCATAAATCTGCGCCACGAACGCACCTTCCGCCGCCGTGGGTGTCGTGAAGATGGGTCCATTGTTGGCCGCCCAATTTCGAAGGTTTTCGACAGGACCATCGTCGATTTCTCGACCAACCTCCCTCGTCGATACGATGTTGCCATCGGCAACGAGTCCGTCAAACCGATCCCAAAGCGACGGAAAGCGAGCGCGATAGTAGCTCTTAAAGAGCGCGGAGAGCGGGGACGTGTCGAACACGTACATTACGCCGCCCCCCTTTCGAAATAGCTCTCCAGGGTGCTGAGATTGCGCGGCTTCGTATCGAGGAAGTCAGCTAGCTGATCCTCGTCGATGCGGTTCTGGTGATATGCGCGCAACGCCAACGCGACATACTCGCGGCCAAGGTAAGAAAGCTTCGACCAATAGTGGTCGCCGCCAGGGCCACCTTGAACCCGCTGCGCGTTCCAAGCTTCGACAGCTTCGACGTATTCGTTTTGATCGACACGGTTCCTGTCGAGGAACCGACGGAACACGACCTCTCTGCTCACATGATATCGAGCCGCGATAGCTTCAGCGGTTGCGCGGGAAGCTTCGCGTCCAGCTACGGCGGCCTCAAACTCGGCTTCAGGCAGAAGAAACTCGGCAGCGAAGCGATTGCATAGGACTTCAATTCGCTGATCTTCACCACGAAGCTGATCTATGTAGTCGTCGTGCAGTTTGTCCACACCGCTTGTATGGAAAAGAAGATGCGCTAATTCATGAAATTGCGTGAATATCTGTCGAGTCTTCGTCGAACTGTTGTTCACATAAACGATTGGGAAGTTCTCGTCGTAGAGACAGAAGCCGGAGAATTCCGGCACACGGAAAGCATCTTTGAATACGAAGATGCCGACGTTCAACAGCGCCGAACGCCATTCCTTCATTGCGGTTTCGTCGTCGCGCCACTTCTGCTGCGCTTCGAGGCTCACGCCGATGTATTCTCGCACAGTGCGAGCCATGGAGGCGATATTCACATTCGATGCGAACGCGAGATCGCGCGTGATGAGACGCTCTGACGGGTTTCGTCCGTTAGCTAGTTCGGCAAGGTTGAGTTGGAGGGCCTTCGCCTTTCTCAACAGCAGGCGAACGCGGCTTGGAAGGCGTGCATACTCGACGCCTGGGAGCGTTCGAAATGTCTCTTCAATCGGCGGAACCCGTGGAGGCTCTGGAAAGAAGAAGACTGCGATAGGGATTTTGAGAGCTTCAGAAACCGATTCAAGCTGCGGATAGGTTGGCGACGAGCGGCCATCTTCCCAGTCGCCAAACTTCCGAAACTTCTCGATAGCCGCGTCACGGCTAAGCCCGGCACGCTCGCGTGCCCAGGTGAGCAAAGCAGGGGTGACGGGAACCTGTTCGGCCATCGGATTCGATTAGAGCAGGTCGATGCAAAGTGCGCCGCTCAATTCGTAGGGCAAAAAATCAACGCCCATATTCATGTGGGCCTTTATGTGGGACAAATGGCCGGGTCGGCCAAATTATCCAATAAAAACAAATAGAAATGGCGGAGAGGGTGGGATTCGAACCCACGATACGCTTTCACGTACGCCGCATTTCGAGTGCGGTACATTCAACCACTCTGCCACCTCTCCAGAGCCGGCGCGGGCCTGTCCCGAAGGGGCCCGCCGAGCGAGGGCGCGTTCTACTCATCTCGCCGGTGTCGCGCAAGCGCGGCGTGACCTTGCGGCGACTCAGCGCGGCCAGAGGACCATCTGGGTGCAGCGGAAGACCGCGACGACCTTGCCGGTGGTCTCGTTCCTGGCCTCGGCGTCCCAGACCTGGGTCATGCGGCCGCCATGGACGAGGCGGGCCTCGCAGGTGACGCGTTCGCCCTCCCTGGCGGTGCCCAGGTAGTTGGTCTTGATCTCGATGGTGGTGAAGCCGCTGGCGCCGTCGGGCAGCGAGGCCACGCACGCATAGCCGCAGGCCGAGTCGACCAGCGCCACCACCGAGGCCGCGTGCATGAAGCCGTTGGCGGCCATGTGCTTCTGCCGCACCGTGAAGCCCCCGCGGGCGCGGCCGGCGGCCACCTCGGCCCACTCGATCTCCAGCTCGCCGGGCAGCGTGCCCTTCTGCCGCTCCGCGAACACCGCCGCCACGTTGCCGTCCATCATCGCTCGGTCGTCTCCGGATCCCGCTTCGCTCCGCAATTGGGGAACTGACGTCGCGACAGACAAGGCCCCGCATGCGCGGTCCCGCCGGGCTTGCCTGCCCCTGCGCCAATGCGGACAACTGGCGGCCAGGTCCCGACCCGAGGCGCGCGCATGTCCGAAGCACTTCCCGAAATGGTCTCGCTGGGCGCCCAGCTCGCCCAGCTCGCCGCGACGAAGGGCGAGGCGGCGGCCGTCACCTGCGCCGGGGAGACGCTGACCTACGCCGAGCTCAACCGCCGCTCGAACCGCCTCGCCCGGGCGCTCGCGGCGAAGGGCGTGAAGTACGGAGATCTCGTCACCATCGGCCTGCCCAACTCGACGGGCTTCGTGGCGGCCGCCTACGCCGTCTGGAAGCTGGGCGCGACGCCGCAGCCGGTGTCGTTCCGCCTGCCGAAGGCCGAGCTGGCCGCCATCGTCGAGCTGGCGGGCTCGCCCGTGGTCGTCGCCGACTTCGACCATGTCCTCGACGTGCCGGTGCTGACGATCGCGGAGCTCGAGGCGCTTTCGGCCGACGACAGCGACCTGCCCGACGTGACGTCGCCGGTCCTGAAGGCGCCCACCAGCGGCGGCTCGACGGGCCGGCCGAAGCTGATCCTGGCCGGTCAGCCCGCGGTCGCCGCCAAGGCCACGCCGGCCGATCCCGGCCCGTTCCGCATCCGGCCCGGCGCCACGATGGTCATCCCGGCGCCGCTCTACCACAACGCCCCGTTCGGGATGATGACCGGCGGCACCTCGGCCGGCTGCCACATCGTGCTCACCCCGCGGTTCGACCCCGAGGGAACCCTGGCCGAGATCCAGGCCCACAAGGCCGGCTGGGTCTACCTCGTGCCCACCATGATGAACCGCATCTGGCACCTGCCGGAGGCGGTGCGGGCGAAGTACGACCTCTCCACCGTCGAGATCCTCTGGCACATGGCCGCGCCCTGCCCGGCGTGGCTCAAGGAGGCCTTCATCCACTGGATCGCGCCCGGCGAGGTGATGGAGCTCTACGCCGGCACCGAGGCGCAGGCCGTCACCATCATCACCGGGACCGAGTGGCTCACCCACCGCGGCTCGGTCGGCAAGGTGGCGATCGGCGAGATGAAGGTGTTCGGCGACGACGGGGCCGAGGCGGCGCCCGGCGAGGTGGGCGAGATCTACATGCGCCGCGCGGCCGGAACGCCCGAGACCTACAGATACGTGGGCGCCACGGCGAAGGTGCTGCGCGACGGCTGGGAGAGCCTCGGCGACCTGGGCTCGTTCGACGCCGAGGGATACCTCTACCTGGCCGACCGGCGCACCGACATGATCCTGGTGGGCGGCTCCAACGTCTACCCGGCCGAGATCGAGAGCGCCCTGCAGGAGCATCCGGCCGTCGAGAGCTGCGCCGTCATCGGTCTGCCCGACGACGACCTGGGCCAGCGCATCCACGCCATCGTCAACGCCAGGGGCGAGGTCACGGCCGAGGACCTGGAGGCGCACGTGAAGGACCGCCTGGTGACCTACAAGCAGCCGCGCAGCTACGAGTTCGTCGACGAGGCCGTGCGCGACGACGCCGGCAAGGTGCGCCGCACGGCGTTGCGCGACGCGCGCATCGCGGCCATGAAGCAACCCGTGTAGAGCCGCAGAGGGGACGCGATGAGCATCAGGGGCAAGGCCTATGTGATGGGCGCGTTCGAGCATCCGACGCGCGACGCCCCCGACAGGACGACCGCACAGCTCCACGCCGAGAGCGCCAGGGGCGCGCTGGAGGACGCCGGGCTGTCGTTCGACGACGTCGACGCCTACTTCTGCGCCGGCGATGCGCCGGGGTTCGGGGCCATGTCGATGATCGACTACATGGGCCTGCGGAACGTGCGCCACATGGACACCACCGAGACCGGCGGCTCGTCCTACCTCGTCCACCTGAACCACGCCTGCCAGGCCATCGCCGAGGGCAAGGTCGACGTGGCGCTGATCACGCTCGCCGGCCGGCCGCGCAACGGCGGCGGGCGGCCCGGCATCCCCGGCGCAGCCGCCCCCAGGGACGGCCGCCTCGTCGACGGCGCGCCCGAGCAGGGCTTCGAGAGCGTGTACGGCGGCTCGACCCACAACACCTACGGCATGTGCGCCATGCGCCACATGTACGAGTACGGCACCACATCCGAACAACTGGCCTGGATCAAGGTCGCCGCCAGCCACCACGCCCAGTGGAACGAGCACGCCTTCCTGAAGGACGTGGTCACCGTCGAGCAGGTGGTGAACTCGCGCATGATCGCCGACCCGCTGCACCTGCTGGACTGCTGTGTCGTCACCGATGGCGGCGGCGCGGTCGTCGTCACTTCGCCCGCGGTGGCCCGGTCGCTGAACCGGCCGAAGGTGAGGGTGCTGGGGGCGGCCGAGGCGCCGAAGATGCCTATGGGCGGCAGGGACCTCGACCTCACCACCTGCGCGGCGGTCTGGACCGGCCCGAAGGCGTTCGCCGAGGCCGGCGTCACGCCCGCCGACATGAAGTACGCCTCGATCTACGACAGCTTCACCATCACGGTGCTGATGACGCTCGAGGACCTGGGCTTCTGCAAAAAGGGCGAGGGCGGCAAGTTCGTGGCCGACGGCAACCTGATCTCCGGCGTCGGCAAGCTGCCGTTCAACACCGACGGCGGCGGCCTGTGCAACAACCACCCGACGAACCGCGGCGGCATCACCAAGATCATCGAGACCGTCCGCCAGCTCCGCGGCGAGGCGCACCCCAAGGTGCAGGTCCCCAACTGCGACCTGGCCCTGGCCCACGGCACCGGCGGCTCGCTCGGCGTCCGCCACGGCTCGGCGACGGTCATCATGGAACGGGAGGGCTGAGCGATGTCCGAGATCATGACCCGCCCGATCCCGGCGCCCGCCGTCTCCCTGGAGACCAAGCCGTTCTTCGACGCCGCCGCCGAGGGCCGGTTCACCATCAAGCGCTGCACCGCCTGCGGCGAGGCCCACTGGTATCCGCGCGCCATCTGCCCCTACTGCCACTCCGACCGCACGGTCTGGGAGGAGAGCGCCGGGACCGGCGCGATCTACACCTATTCCGTCATGTGGCGCTCGCCGTCCGGCCCCTACGCCATCGGCTACGTCACCCTGGACGAAGGGATCGCGGTCCTCACCAACTTCGTCGATGTCGCGCCCGACGGCCTTGCGATCGGCATGCGCGTCAAGGTGAAGTTCCAGCCCACGGAGGGCGGCCCGCCCGTCCCGGTCTTCGCGCCGGTCTAGGCCTCGGCCGCCAGTTTCGCGATCAGCGCGTCGGCCTCCCACGGCCGCGTCACGCGGTGGGTGCGGATGTCCGAGCCCGCCAGCGCCGCGAACAGGGCCTCGTACTGGCGCTTCCTGCGGTCGTAGGTGTCCCAGGCCCAGCGGATGGGGTGGCCCTTGTCGAACCAGCGGGCGAAGTCCTCGCGGTTGCCCGTGCCCGGCCACAGCTCCTGCCGCCCCCAGGCCCGCGTGAACGAGCGGCGGATCACGCGGCTCATCACCAGCGGCCGCGGATAATCCAGCCACACCAGGTCGGTCGCCCGCGCCAGCAGGCTCGGCCGGGAGGTGATGTAGTTGCCGCAGCTCACCCAGGCCTCGTCCGCCATCGCCTCGGCGGCGCGGCGGACGAACTCGGCGGGGTCGGTCTCGTGCAGCGCCACCCAGCCCGGCTGCCAGGTCACCGCGTCGAGGTCGATGTGGCGCACGCCCAGCCGCGCCGCCAGCGCCCGCGCGAACGTCGTCTTCCCCGACCCCGATGTCCCGACCGCGGCGATGCGCATGGCCCGACGTCTCCCCCTGTCCTGGCTGCGCGGCGAGGCCGCCCCTGAATAGACCTCGGCTCCCGTCCCCGCCCAGGCCCTAGGCAGCGCGCCGCCGCTTGTGTGGCCAGGCCTCGGCGTCCGCCTGGGCGTCGAAGGCGGCGCGCGTGCGGAGGACCTCGTCGATGTGGTCGGCGGACCAGATGCGCACGGCGTCCATGGTGCGCGCGAGGGTCTCGCCGAGCGGGGTGATGGCGTATTCCACGGTCACCGGGACCGTCGGGCTCGCGGTGCGCGAGATCAGGCCGTCGCGTTCCAGCCCGCGCAGCGTCTGGGACAGCATCTTCTGCGAGATGCCGCCGACGGTCCGTTTCAGTTCGTTGAACCGCAACGGCCCCTTCCAGAGTGTGGCCATCACCAGCACGGCCCACTTGTTCGCCACGCGGTCGAGCAGCAGCAGCATCGGACAGTCGGCTTCGGGATGATCGGGCTTCACGTCGCGGTTTCCAGCAGGTGACCAGGTTTCGGTTCGGCGCCTTCTAACGGCACGCGAGGTTCGCGAGTAGGTTTCTGCCGGAAACCGGCCTGCGGCATAGTGCTTCGAGAAGCAAACCCGCTCGGTCGCGATTGACCCTGATCGTTGAGGAGGCCGCGTCGTGGCGAAGTTGGACGGTGCAAAGGTGTTGGTGATCGGCGGCGCGTCGGGCGTCGGGTTCGCGGTGGCCGCGGCGGCCTTGGGGGCGGGCGCGCAGGTCGTCGTCGGCTCCAGTCAGGCCGGCCGGATCGAGGCGGCGGCCAGGGCGCTGGGCGGCGGCGCGGTGGGCCGGACCGTGGACGTGAAGGACGAGGCCTCGGTCGCGGCCTTCTTCGAGGCGGCCGGCGCGTTCGACCACCTGGTGTTCACGGCGGGCGACTGGGGCCACATGTTCGGCCCCACCCGCGAACTCGACGTCGAGGCCAGCAAGGCCCGGATGGAGGTGCGGTTCTGGGGCGCCGCCCGGGCCGCCAAGTACGCGAGCCGCGAGATCGCGAAGGACGGGTCGATCACGCTCACCGGCGGCATGCTGGCGCACCGGCCGATGCCGGGCGCGCCCCTGACCACCGCGTCGGCCCATACGACCGAGGGCCTGGCGATGGGACTGGCGCGCGATCTGGCGCCTGTTCGCGTCAACGCCGTATGCCTCGGCCTGATCCTGAGCGAGCAGGTGCAGGGCATGGGCGAAGGGGCGATCAAGGGCTTCACCGCCAACCTTCCGCTGCCCCGCGGCGGAACGGTGGAAGAGGCCGCCGAGGCCTATCTCTACCTGATGCGCAACACCTACGTGACCGGCCAGGTCATCCGGGTCGACGGGGGCGGCAGCCTGGTGTGAGCCGGCCGGCTTGCGCGCCGGCGCCGACAGCCCCCTACGCCTCCTCCGCCTCGATCCCGAACTCGGCGAGGATCTCCGCCGTCTGCTCCCCCAGCTTCGGCGGGTGGCGGCGGAGGTTGCTGGGGGACTTCGAGAACTTCACCGGGGGTTTCATCAGGCGGTAGGTTCCGACGTCCGGGTGGGCGAAGGACTGGAAGAAGCCGACGGCGGCCAGATGGGGGTCGTGGTCGAGGTCGTCGAGGGTGTTGGTCTTCACGACGGGGATGGAGAGGGGCTTCAGGATATCCAGCCACTCCTGGGTCGTCTTGGTGGCGGCGGCCTGCTCGATCAGGCCGTACAGCTCGCGGGTGTGCCTGGCGCGGGTGGCGTAGTCGGCGAAGCGGGGGTCATTCTTGACGGCGTCACCGAAGCCGGCGGCGTCGAAGAACTGGTCCCACTGCTTGTCGGTGTAGGGCAGCAGGCCGATGTAGCCGTCCCTGGTGGCGAAGGGCTTGCGGTTGGGGTTCACCACCCGCTGGTAGCCCCACTGGCCCGTGGGCGGGTCGAAGGTGTGGTCGTAGAGGTGCTCGACGAGCAGGAAGCTGGTCACGCACTCGAACATCGGCACTTCGACGAACTGGCCCTCGCCGGTGCGGGCGCGGTGCAGGAGGGCGGCGGTGACGGCCTGCGAGAGGAAGAGGCCCGAGACCTTGTCGGCCACCAGGGTGGGCAGGATGCGCGGAGTCGGGTCGCCGTCCGTGCGCGGCAGCAGGTCGGCGCACCCGGAGGCCGACTGGATCAGGTCGTCGTAGGCCGGCTCGCCCGCGTAGGGACCGTCCGAGCCGTAGCCGGCGGCGTGGACGAAGACGATGTCGGGCTTGATGGCGGCCACGTCCTCGTAGGCGAGGCCAAGGCGCTTCATGCCCTCGTAGCGGATGGAGGACGCGAGCACGTCGCAGGACCTGATGATCTTCGCCAGCGCGCGCCGGGCGCTCTCCTTCTTCATGTCGAGGAGGATCGAGCGCTTGTTGCGGTTGATGTTGAGGAAGATGGGGCCCATGCCGCGCGGGGCGCCCTCGGGCAGGTGGCCCGCCCATCGCATGATGTCGCCGCCGTCGCCGCGGCCTGAGCCGGGGTCTTCCAGCTTGATGACGTCGGCGCCCTGGTCGGCCAGGATCTGGGTGCCGTAGGCGCCGTTCACGACGCTGGTGAGGTCGAGGATGCGGATGCCGGCGAGCGGCCCGGTGGCCTTCGCGCCCATGGTGTTGGTCATCCCGTTTCCTTCCCTACGCCTGCTCAAGCCTTTGGACCGTCGTCCGGAGTTCGGCAACGATCGCGTCTTCCCTGTCTTCCAGCCGCGGCACCGCGCCGGCGACGCCCACGGCGCTCATGCGGCCGAAGGGGCCCTTGGGCAGCGCCGCGCCGATGATGCCGACGCCGGGCGAGATGGCGTTCTTCGAGAAGGCGTAGCCGCGGGCGCGGACCTCGCCGACGCGGCTCATCAGCTCCTCGCGGGTCTGGCCGCCGCTCTCGCCCGCGGCGTTGATGCGCCGGCGCAGGCGCTCGATCTCGGCGTCGGTTTTCCCGGAGAGCAGCACGAGGCCGAGGCCCGAGCGGGCCAGGGGCCTGAGCGTGCCGGGCTGGACACGGGCCTGCAGCGGCTCGGCCGAGTGGACCAGATGGACGTACTGCGCGTGCAGGTCGCTCTGCACCGCCAGGATCACCGTCTCGCCGGTGCGCGCGGCCAGGGCCTCAAGCGCCGGCAGGAGCTGGCCGTCGCCGAACAGCGCCTGCGGCACCCATGACCCCAGCACCGAGATGCGCATGGTGGGGAAGTAGGTCCGCCGTTCGCGGTCGTAGTCGAGGTAGCCGAGCTGGACGAGGGACTTGAGCAGCGCCGAGCCGGACGAGGTGGGATAGCCCAGCTCGTCGAGGATCTCCTTCAGCGCCAGCGGGCGGCGGTGGCGCGCGAAGACCTCGAGGATCTCCAGCGCCCGCTTCGCCGACTTGACCGCGCTCTCGGCCACTTCTTCCCCGAAGTTGCAGTTAGAAAACACATATGTGGAAATATCATCCACATATGGGCGAATATCGCAGGGCCTAGTATCCGTTCGTCCGGGCCTGTTCAATGGTCTCCAGGAACCAGGGGAAACGCCATGCACTTCGAGCTCGCCGAAGAGCACCGCATGCTCAAGGACCTCGTGGCGAAGTTCGTGAAGGACGAACTGATGCCGCTGGAGGCCGGCGTCATGCAGCGCGAGGCCGAGGGCAAGGGCCTGGGCATCGGCGCGGAGGATCACGCCCGCCTCGATGCGAAGGCCCACGAGCTGGGCCTGTTCGGCCTGGACGCGCCCGAGGACGTCGGCGGCTCGGACCTGCCGATGACCGCGATGGTGGGCGTCGAGGAGGAGATCGGGCGGTGCATCACGCCCTACACCCTGCCGCCGGATTCGCCCAACCTGCGCATGTTGATGGCCACGGTGAACGAACGGCAGCGCGAGGCGTACCTGGCGCCCTACGTGGCCGGCAAGGTGAGTTCGGCGATCGGCATCTCCGAGCCGGGCGCGGGATCGGACCCGGCCGGCATGACCACCCATGCCCGGCGCGACGGCGACGACTGGATCATCAACGGCCGGAAGATCTGGATCACGCGTGCGGCGGAGTCGGACTTCACCATCCTGATGGCGGTGACCGACCGGGAGAAGGGCGCGCGGGGCGGCATGAGCGCCTTCCTGGTCGACAAGGGCACGCCCGGGTTCAACATCCTGCGCCGGATCCCGATGCTGGGCGGGCAGTACAGCTACGAGATCGCGCTGGAGGACTGCCGGGTCGAGGGCTGGAAGCTCTTGGGCCAGGAGGGCGCGGGGTTCGCGCCGATGCAGGTGCGGCTGGGCACGCGGCGGATCCAGATGGCGGCCTGGTCGGTGGGCATGGCGCAGCGGGCCATGGAGATGGTCATCGAGTACGCCCCGCAGCGGAAGACGTTCGGCGTGCCGCTCGCCGAGCGGCAGGCGATCCAGTTCTGGGTGGCCGAGGCCGCGACCAAGATCCACGCCACGCGGCTGATGACCTACGACTGCGCCTGGAAGCTCGACAACGGGCGTGACGTCCGCTCCGAGATCAGCATGATCAAGTGGTTCGCCACCGAGATGGCCTACGAGACCGTGGACCGCGCCATGCAGGCGTTCGGCGCCATGGGGATGACGAAGGAAATCCCGCTGCAGCTCATGCAGGCCAAGCTGCGGACGATGCGGATCTACGACGGCCCCAGCGAAGTGCATAAGTGGGTCGTGGCCAGGAACCTGTTGGGGACGCGAAAGTGATGCAGAGCGAGTTTGGCGAACACGTGAAGGTCGCCGTCGACGGCAACGTCGCCCTGGTGACCATCGACCGGCCCCCGCACAACCACGTGTCGGTCGACTTCATGAAGGACCTGGCCGACGCCTTCGACGCTATCGACGCGGAGACGGTCGTGCGCTGCTCCTTGCTGCAGGCGCAGGGCAAGAATTTCTGCGCCGGCGCCGACCTGGTGCGGACCGAGGGCGAGGGCGGCCTGGGCGCGGTGAACCCGCTCTACGACCAGGCGGTGCGGCTGTTTTCGGCGCAGAAGCCGATCGTGGCGGCCGTGCAGGGCGCCGCCGTGGGCGCGGGCCTGGGCCTGGTGGTCGTGGCCGACTTCCGCATCGCCTCGCCCGACGCCAAGTTCGCCGCCAACTTCGTGAAGCTGGGCTTCCACCCGGGCTTCGGCCTGACGCACACCCTGCCGCGCCTGATCGGCCCGGTGAAGGCTTCGCTGATGTGCCTGACGGCGCGGCGCGTGAAGGCCGAGGACGCGCTCGCCTGGGGCCTGGTGGACGAGGTCGTGCCGCTGGAAGACCTGCGCGCGGCGGCGCTGACGCTGGCCAGGGAGATCGCCGAGAACGCGCCGCTGGCGCTGGTGGCCACCCGCAAGACGATGCGCGGCGACCTCGCCGCCGCGGTCCGCGCCCAGACCGACAAGGAAGCCGTCGAGCAGGGCATTCTGCGCAAGACCGAGGACTACGCCGAGGGTGTGCGCTCGGTGGCGGAGCGCCGGGTCGGGAACTTCGTCGGACGATGAAGCGGGTTCTCGTCGCCCTTGCGCTCTTCGCCGCGATTCCGGCGGCGGCCGAGGAGACGGTGGCCGTGCGCACGCGCGCCGACGCCGTCGGCGACGTCTACCGCTTCAGGAGCGAGTCCCGCTACGCCGAGAAGAACGCGGACGGCCAGGCCAGCCAGCACAACACCCAGGTGTTCGAGGTGCAGGTCCTGGGCGTCGGGCCGGACGCGCTGAAGCTGCGCTACACGCTGAAGGAGGTCAGCCTCACCGACTCCTCCGGCCCGGCGATGGAGACGGCGCTGAAGGCCCTGATCGGCGTGCCGCTCGACTTCCGCCTGCGGGGCGACGGCGTGCTCGTCGGCCTCGACAACTGGGACGAGTTCAAGGGCCGCGTGCTGGCCGGCGTCGACGCCGTCCTGCCGCGGCTGGACCCGATCCGCAACACCTACCACCAGCGTTTCGCCCAGGAGCCGATGTACGCGGCGCAGGACATGGTGCTGGGCGACGTGCGCCTGCTGGCGATCATGGAACCGAAGGGGACCACGCCGCTCGGCTCGAACGTCGTCGTCGACCATCGCCGCAGCCCGCCCGGCCGCGCGCTCTCGGACGTCCGCGTCCTGAAGGCCGGCTGCACCGTGCGCGTGACCCGCGCCGCGGTCGGCGGCACCGCGGGCGTGCAGCAGGACTTCACCACCGACGCCGTCGTCTCCAGCCGCGACGGCCGCACCATCAGCCTGAACCAGCGCCGCGTCGAACGCGCCGGCGGCTCCTCCATCGACGAACAGGTCACCATCCGCCGCCTGAGCGCCGCCCCGGACTGCTGAAGCGGGCGACCGCGGCTCCGGCGCCGCGCGACGTTCGCAGGTGCAGCGTTTCGGGGGCGATACGGCGCGGTCAGGCATCGCGCCCGCAGGCGGGCTCGACCTCCGGCGCGGCCCGTGGCCATCGCGCGGCGCTAGCCTGGCTAGATCTGGGGACCGGCGTAGATCCGCTCCAGGGCGAAGGCGGCTGCGCCGTGACCCAGACTGGACAGCCCGGGGCGCAGCACGAGCTCCGTGCGCTCGCGGATCTGGGGCAGGACCTGCGCCTCGAAGGCCCGGGTCAGCGCCGGGCCCATCAGGCCCGCCATCACGCCCGCCTCGAACTGGATGACGATGCGCGCCGGTCCGATCAGGGTCGCCACGTTGGCGACCGCCTTGCCCAGGACGCCGGCCGCGCCGTCCAGGATGGCGGTGATGCGAGGATCCCCGGACTGAGCCCGGGCCAGGACCTCGTTGGTGGCCGCCCGCCAGTTGTCGGGACGCCCCTCGAACCCGAGCCCGAGGCCCTGGCGCACGATGCTGGCCTGGCTCACATGCGCGGTGACGCAGTCCCACGCGCCGCAGACGCAGCGGATGGGTGAGTTGAGGCCCATCTTCATGTGGCCGATCTCGCCGGCCATCCCCGCCGGACCCGTGACCAGCGCACCCGCGACGTAGAAGCCCATGCCGACGCCCTGGCCCACCAGCACGACGGCGAAGTCGTCGGTCCGGGGCTCGCTGAACCAGTACTCTGCGCGGGCCGCGACATTGGCGGTGTTGTCGACATTGACGGGCACGCCCAGACGCGCCTGCAGCACGTCGGCCAGGGGATAGGATTCGGCGACGATCCCGGGCGCCCAGCGCACGACGCCGCTCACGGAATCGACCAGGCCGGGCAGGCCGACGCCCACGCCGGCGAGGTCGCCGATCGCCACCCCCGCCTGGCCGGCGAGCTGGTCCAGTCCCCCGGCGATCGCGTCGGCCAGAGCCGGGCCGGATCCGGGCAGCGGCGTGGAACTCTCCAGCGCCGCGATCCGCCCGCCGCCGAGATCGGCGATCTCGAACTGCATGCGGTCGGGGCCGAAGACGCCGACGCCCGCGATCAGGGCGGCCCGGCTGTTGAGTTCGAGCAGGAGTCGCGGCCGACCGCGGCCCGACGCCCCGGCGGCGGGGACCCGCGCGGCCACCAGCAGGCCCTCGGCCAGCAGTTCGTCGACGATCACCTGGACCGTGCCGGCCGCGAGCCCCGTGATCTGTTCCAGCCCCTGGCGCGTGACCGGCGCGTGGCGGCGGATCGCGAGCAGGATGCGCGAGCGGTTCAGCCGACGGCTGAGGTCGGGGCGACGGAAGGCGGGCTCGGGCGAGCCGCCCGGAAGCTTCGGCATCATCGACTAATGCCACGCCCGCACGGCCGCGACACCCCCGAGACGGACGGCTTGACAGCGATTGCGGCAACGGTCATTTATTTTCCTCAACTACTGAGAATATTATTCGAGGGGGAGAGCGATGATCAAGGCCGCGCTGTCGCATCGCGCCATGCTGCTGTCGTCCGCCGTGCTGAGCGCCTGTGCGCTGGCGGGCGCAGCTCAGGCCCAGGCCGCCGACGAGACGGCGGTCGAGGAGGTGGTCGTCACCGCCCAGAAGCGGACCGAGCGGCTGCAGGACGTGCCGCTGGCCGTGACTGCGGTCACGTCGGACGCGCTGCAGGCGCGGCAGGTGAACGACACCAACAGCCTGACCCAGGCGGTGCCGTCCCTTACCTTCCAGCAGGGCAGCAACCCCGGGAACACCAGCTTCCGCATCCGCGGGATCGGCTCGGCGCTGTTCGGCCAGGGCGCGGAATCGGCGGTCTCGGTCGTGGTGGACGGCGTGGTCGCGGCGCGCCAGAGCCAGGGCTTCGCCGACTTCGCCGACATCGAACGGATCGAGGTCCTGCGCGGTCCGCAGGGCACGCTGTTCGGCCGCAACGCCACCGCGGGCGTCATCAACGTGGTGACCCGCGCACCCAGCTCCGACTTCGAGGGCGCCGTGGAGAGCACCTGGGCCGAGGGGCAGGAGTACCGCGTGCGCGGCACCATGTCGGGGCCGCTGACCGAGGCGCTGAAGGGCCGCCTGACCGGCTACTACAACGACGTCGGCGGCATCGCGCGCAACGTGGTCACCGGGCGCAAGGTCAACGGCTACGAGAGCTGGGGCGCCCGCGGCAAGCTGCTGTGGGATGCGACGGAAGACCTGAAGATCACGGCGGCCGCCGACTATCGCGAGAACGATGCGCTGTGCTGCGCCTTCGTGCCGATCCAGATCGTCAATCCGGTGGTGGCGCAACTGACCCGGCCGGTGGTGGCCTCGCGCGACAACCGCGCCCTGCCCGAGAACGAGGAGACCCGCGCGCGCACGCTGCAGGCCACCTACTCGCTGCAAGCCGACTGGGACCTGGGCTTTGCGACGGTGACCTCGATCACCGCCAAGCAACACTACAATCTCGACCAGGCCCTGCCGGTGGATCGGATCGATTCCACGCCGGTGCGCTTCGTGGGGCCCGCCGCCTACGCCGCCTTCGACGTCAACGGCGGCACGATCAACCTGGGCAACCTCACCCAGGAACTGCGGATCGCATCGAACGGCGAACGGGCCCTGACCTATGTGGCGGGCGTGTTCTACTCCGACTTGCACATCGACCGGCACTTCGACCGACGCAACGCCACCTGCGTGACCGGCGTCGTGGGCCAGCCTTGCGCAGCGCCTGTCTTCCAGTCGTCGTTCAGCGACGCGCGACTGAACGCCGAAAGCATCGCGGCCTTCGGACAGGCGGAGTACCGCGTGACGGACGGGCTGAAGCTGATCGCCGGCCTGCGGGTGCAGAAGGACGAGGTGTCGGTGCGCGGCGCCCGCAACGCGCCGCTCGTACCGGGCGACCGCATCTTTCCCGGCAACAACCCGATCAGCGGCAAGGTGTCGGCCAGCGACACCGGCATCTCGGGCAAGGCCGGCGTGCAGTACGAATTCAGCCGCAACGCCCAGGCCTATGCGACGTACACGCGCGGCTACAAGGGCCTGGCGCTGGACACCGAAATCACCGCGAACTTCGCGGCCCAGCCGGTCGTGCGCCCCGAGACGGTCGACGCCTACGAAGTGGGCTTCAAGGGCAGAACGGCCGACGGCGCGCTGAGCGTCGCCGCCGCGGTGTTCCTGGCCGACTACTCGAACCTCCAGGTCAACGCCAACCGGTCCGATCCCAACACCGGCGTGATCGCCTTCGTCACGACGAACGCCGGGTCGTCGACGACGAAGGGCGTCGAGATCGAGGCGTCGTGGCGGCCGTCGCGGCTGTTCACGCTGGATGCGGGGCTGACCTATGCGGACAGCAGCATCGACCTGAACGGCGCGAACTGTCCGCTGCAGTTCCAGGCCGCGGCCCAGACCCTCACCGGCAACTTCCCGGTGAACACCTGCTATCGCCGCAGCACCACGGTGAACGGCGTGACCACCGTCTCGGGCCCGCTGCAGGACATCCGCGACGGCCGGCTGCCGGCCGGGCCACGCTGGCGCATCAATGTCGCGCCGCGACTGGAGCACGAGATCCTCGACACCGGCTTCACAGGCTTCATCCAGACCGTCGTGGCCTACCAGAGCGCCCAGAGCTTCTCGCTGGAGCAGGACCCGCTGGTCCGCCAGAAGGCGTACACCCTGGTGGACGTCACCGTGGGCGTCCGCTCGCCCGACGACCGCTACACGGTGCGGCTGTTCGTGAAGAACCTGTTCGACGTGAACTACTTCACGTCCGTCGCGCACAATGGCCTGCTGGCCACGGCGGCCAGCCCGCTCGACCTCGTGGCCGTCTACAACAAGGACGCCGACCGCTATGTCGGCGCTACGCTCGGCCTGAAGTTCTAGTGCGTTTCCGGGCCATGGAGCCGGCGAGGCTCCATGGCTCCCTCGTCCGAGTCCCCGCCCCCATGCCCCAGAACCGCCGTTCGTTCCTGGCCGCCGCCGCGGCGCTCGCGGCCACCCCCGGCGCCGGCCTGTCCGCGCCCAGGGCGCCGCGGCAGAAGCCCAACTTCATCGTCGTGATGTGCGACGACCTGGGCTACGGCGACATCGGGGCCTTCGGCGGCCCGATCCCGACGCCCCACCTGGACCGCCTGGCAGCGTCGGGGACGGCGATGACCGACTTCTACGCCGCAGCCAACCTCTGCACGCCGTCGCGCGCGGGCCTGCTGACCGGGCGCTATCCGATCCGCACCGGGCTGGCGCGCGGCGTGATCATGCAGAACGACCCGCGTGGATTGCCGCTGGCCGAGGTCACCATGGCCGAGGCCTTGAAGCCCGACTACGCCACCGCCCTGATCGGCAAGTGGCACCTCGGACACAGCGGGCCGAGCTGGCCGCCGACCCGGCACGGCTTCGACCTCTTCTTCGGCCTGCCCTACAGCCACGACATGCTGCCGCTGTCGCTGTACGAGGCGAGCGCCGACGCCGCGCCGGCGCGCGAGGACCTGGACTACCCGCAGCTCCAGCAGCGCTTCTGCCAGCGCGCCGAGCGGTTCATCACCGAGAACGCGGCCCGCCCGTTCCTCCTGAACCTGTGGCTGAGCGCGCCGCACCTGCCGAACTTCCCGGACGCCCGGCATGATGGACGCACCGAGTTCGGCCTCTACGGCGATACGGTGGCTGAGATCGACGACATCGTGGGGCGGCTGAGCGCCCTCCTGGCGCGGCTGGGCCTCACCCGCGACACGCTGGTGGTCTTCACGTCGGACAACGGGCCGTGGTTCGAGGGATCGGCCGGCCGGCTGCGGGCCCGCAAGGGCGGGGCGGCCTATGACGGCGGCTATCGCGTGCCGTTCATCGCCAGCCGGCCCGGAACCGTCCGCGCCGGCCAGCGGACACCGGCCATCGGCATGGGCGTCGACCTCCTGCCCACCTTCTGCGCCATGGCGGGACGGCCGCCGCCCGCCGGCGTCGAGATCGACGGCCGGGACCTGACCGCCACCCTGACCCATGGCGCCCCCTCGCCGCACGACGAACTCCTGCTGTTCAACGACGAGGACGTGGTCGCCGTCCGCACGCAGCGCTGGAAGTACGTCGCGGCCGACCACTACCGCGGAACGGTGCTCGACATCCGGGACGACGGCTATCCGCAGCTCTACGACATGGCGCACGATCCTGGGGAGACCTACAGCCTGGCGGCTCGCCAGCCCCAGGCGCTGCACGAGATGACCGCCCGGCTGGCACGCGCCCGGGCCCGGTTCGAGCCTCTGCGAAAGGGGCCGAGCGGCATCGTCAGCCGGCCCGGCCCGCGCGCCGTGCCCGAGGTCTTCCGCGACTGAAGGCCGGGTCTCGCAAGACCGCCCCGCCGCCGTTCACCCCGCGCTGAACCGCGCTCCCGCCGCACGTTCGCATTCGGCCGCGAGCTCCCTGAAGAGGAGCGACAGGATCACGAGCGCGCGGCCCTCGACGTCGGGGGCCTCGGCGCCGGCGTGCCAGTCGACGTTCATGCTGAAGGCGAGTTCGGGGCTCAGGGCGTTGCTGACCACGACGCCGACGGCGGCCTCGCCCGGCGCGCCGGGGATGGCCCTGGGGGCGACGGCCCAGCGGAGCTGCTCCGGCGAGCTCACAGCCGTTCCATCTGCCCGAGCTGGCGCGCGGCGCCGACGATGGCCGGATAGGGGTGCTGCACGAGGCAGGTCGGGATGGCCGCGACGTAGTCGGAGAGGCGGCCCTTGTCCTCGAAGCGCCTGCGGAACGACCCGGACGCGAGCTTCTCGGCGATGCGGGGCGCGATGCCGCCCGAGACGAACACCCCGCCGCGGGCCCCGAAGGTGAGCGCCAGGTCGCCCGCCACCGACCCCAGGATGCCGCCGAACCGGTCCAGCGTCGCCGCCGCCAGCGGATCGCCCACC
>NZ_JAEUMO010000044.1 GCF_016793285.1 Phenylobacterium sp. | reverse complement strand
GCCGTCGGCGGGGTCGCGCACGTGCATCTCGCCGACCGGGGCGGCGGGGCCCGCGCTGTCGGGGCGGTTCTCGTAGTCGCGGCCCAGGTGGCTGGTGAAGGTGGCCGTAGTCTCGGTCATGCCCCAGCCGTTGCCGGGCTGCGAGCCCGGGAAGATCTCGGCGATCTTGCGCACCAGTTCGGGCGCCGACGGCGCGCCGCCGTAGGTGACCGCCGCCAGCGAGGAGAGATCGTACTTGGCGCGGGCCGGATGCTCGATCAGCTGCCAGGCGATGGTGGGGACGCCGCCCGTCGCCGTGACCTTTTCGCGCTCGATCAGCTTCATGGCGGGCTCGGCGTCCCAGCGGCGCATCAGCACCACCTTGCCGCCCGAGTTCATCGACGGCCCCAGCGTCGCCGAGAGCCCGGTCGCGTGGAACATCGGCACCACCAGCAGGCTCGCCCGCTGCGGCGCCTTCGTCGGGTCCATCTCGGGCAGCGGCTCGCCCGCGCGCAGGAAGTTCCGCGCCGCCGAGATGCCGCCCGCGCCGATGTTCGACGTCATGTTCCGATGCGTGCCCAGCGCGCCCTTCGGCCGCCCGGTCGTGCCCGAGGTGTAGAGGATCGTCGCGTCGTCCTCCGGCCCCAGTTCCACCTGCGGCAGCGCCAGATCCGGTAGCCGGCCCCAGTCGTTCACCGCGCCGATCACGTCCTCCAGCCGCTCGGTCCGCGGGGTCGCCGGCGCGCCGTCGTGGCGGGTGACGTAGATCTTCTCCAGGTCCGGCAGCGCGGCCAGCGACTCGGCGATCCGCCCCAGCCGCTCGTCGTCCACGAACGCGACCTTGGTCCCCGAGTCGGCCAGGCCGTACTCGAGCTCGGGCCCGGTCCACCAGGCGTTCAGCGGGGTCACGATCGCGCCGATCAGTTGCCCGGCCCAGAAGCAGACCGGCCATTCCGGCAGGTTGCGCATGATGACGGCGACCCGGTCGCCCTTCTTCACCCCGTCGGCCGCCAGCCGGTGCGCCAGCGCGACGGTGGCCTTGCCGAAGGTCGCGAAGGTGGCGCGGTCGCCCTCGTAGACCAGGAACTCCCGGTCGCCGAACCGCTGGCCGTTCACGAACACGTCGCGCAACGTCGGCGGCGCGTTCTTCCACGTCCGGGTGAGGACGCCCCGGATCGTCTTCTCCTCGATCTCGAACGGCGCCCCCGGCGCGGTCAGGCGCGCGTGCGCCTCGTCGATCGACATCACGGGCCAGGGCTTGGGATCGGTCACGGGTCTCAACCTCTTGGATACTCGACACTATGCGCCTGACGGCCGGTCGCACAGCCGACCTTGCGGCAGGCAACCGTCCTTACCTCCCCCGCGAAGCGGCGGGAGGGGGACCGTCCGCCGAGGCCGGCGTCAGCCGGACGTAGAGCGGATGGTGGAGGGGGCGAGCCCCGTCCGCCGCGCTCAATACAGCCGATCGATCCGCCGAGCTTGAAGCTCGCCCCCTCCACCACTCGCTCTTCGCTGCGCTCGGCGAGCGGTCCCCTCCCGCCGCTTCGCGGGGGAGGTGAGGCCCCGGTCAGGCCCGCGCCCTCGCACGCCCCGCATAGGCCGCCTTGATCTCGTCGAGGTCCTTGGCGAAGCGCTTCTCGGCTTCCTCGCGGAGCTTCGGGATATGGTAGCTGGGGAAGAGGTCGTTGTCGGGCTGGTAGTCCTTCAGGACCTGCTTCGCGAGGGTCACCTTGTGGACCTCGGTCGGCCCGTCGGCGATGCCCATGACCAGCGCCGAGTTGACCATGTGCATGAAGGGCATCTCGTTGGAGACGCCCAGCGCCCCGTGCAGGTGCGCGGCCTTCGTCGCCACGTCGTGATAGACCTGCGGCATCGCCACCTTGATCGCCGCGATGTCCTTGCGGACCTTCTGGTAGTCCTTGTGCTTGTCGATCAGCCAGGCGGTGCGCAGCACCAGCAGGCGGAAGCTCTCCACCGCGATCCACGAGTCGGCGATCTGCTCCTGCACCATCTGCAGGTCGCTGAGCCGCCCGTCCCGCGTCGTGCGCGACACCGCGCGGCGGCACATCAGGTCCAGCGCATGGCGGCAGGCGCCCACGGTGCGCATGGCGTGGTGGACGCGTCCGCCGCCCAGCCGCACCTGCGCGATCACGAACGCCGCGCCGCGGTCGCCCAGCAGCGCGTCGTAGGGCAGCCGCACGTTGTTGTAGCGGACGTAGCCCTCGTTGCCGCCGCCGATGGCCCCGCCCGCGCCCACGGCCACGTTGCGGATGATCTCCACCCCGGGGGTGTCGGTGGGCACCAGGAAGATCGAGGTGCGCCGGTAGGGGTCCTTGGCGTCGGGATCGGTCACCGCGTAGAGCACCAGCACCTTCGAGTACTGGGCGTTCGTGGAGAACCACTTCTCGCCGTTGATGACCCACTCGCCGCCGTCCAGGACCGCGCGGGTCTTGAAGGTCAGCGGGTCCGAGCCGCCGGTGGGCTCGCTCATCGAGAAGGCCGAGCGGATCTCGCCGTTCAGCAGCGGCCAGAGGTATTTCTCCTTCTGCGCCTCGGTGCCGTAGTGGGCGATGATCTCGGCGTTGCCGCTGTCGGGCGCCTGGCAGCCGAAGACGCTGGGGGCCAGGTTGTTGCGCCCCAGCTTCTCGTTCATCAGCGCCAGCTTGAGCTGGCCGAAGCCCTGGCCGCCCAGCTCGGGGCCCAGGTGGCAGGCCCACAGGCCCTGCGCCTTCACCTTCTCCTGCAGCGGCTTGATGAACCGCTTGCGGCCCTCGGTGGAGTAGACGGCCATGCCCAGGTGACTGAGCGGCTCGATCTCCTCGCGCATGAGATCCTCGATCCAGTCCAGCTTCTTCTGGAACTCGGGGTCGGTCTCGAAATCCCACGCCATGGCACGCCTCCCAACGGCCGCCTGCCCGTTCGCGGAGGGGGCGGCTTCTTCGTAAGTCGGGTACGCTACGCGCTCCCCGGCCCAACATCAAACGCTTGTTGGGGCGGCGATGAGGCGGGCAAATCTCCCCCCATCGCGATGGGGAGGGTCTCAGAACGCCCCGCCTCGCCCCTGGCCGCCCGCGAACCGCGTCGCGCCTTCGACGTGGGAGCCGGTCCGGAGCGTCTCCATCCCGAACCGCACCTCCGCCGCCGTCGCCTCGTCCCAGTCCAGCGACCACTGTTCCAGCGCCGAGAGCCGGTCGTTGCGCATGCAGAGCTGC
>NZ_JAEUMO010000036.1 GCF_016793285.1 Phenylobacterium sp. | reverse complement strand
GCCCGACGGCTAGGCTTCAGCCTAACCTCCGGTTAGATCAGCGTTCAGCGGGGGTTCAGTCCCGCGCGCGTAGTCAGGGTCGCATGAAACGTCTCTTCGCCCTCGCCGTGCTGGCCGCGGCCGTGACGACGCCGGTCGTCGCGGAGGCGCAGGATGGCCGTCCCGTGCTGGGCGCCGGACGCGACCAGGACCAGGCCCGCGAGGGCCGCGGGCGCCAGGCGCCGCTTTCGCGCGTTCTGGCGATGCTTGCCCAGCGCTATCCCGGCCGCCACCTGAACACGACCATGGGCGACGCCGGCGGCCGGCCGGCGTATTTCGTGCAATGGCAACTGGAGAACGGCCGAGTGGTCGTCTTCGTGGTCGATGCGGAAACCGGGCAGGTCATCGCCCGGCAAGGTGGCTAGAGGCGGGGGCCTCGGACGAACGGAAGAGGGACGCGAAAGAACGTGCGCATCCTGTTGGTAGAAGACGATCCGGACCTGTCGCGGCAGTTGAAGCTGGCGCTGGCGGACGCCGGCTATGCGGTCGACCACGCGCCGGACGGGGAGGAGGCCCAGTTCCTGGGCGAGACCGAGCCGTATGACGCCGTGATCCTGGACCTGGGCCTGCCCAAGGTGGACGGGGTGTCGGTGCTGGAACGGTGGCGGCGCGACAACATGACGACGCCGGTGCTGATCCTCACCGCCCGCGGCGCGTGGAGCGAGAAGGTGGCCGGCTTCGACGCGGGGGCCGACGACTACCTGACCAAGCCCTTCCACACCGAGGAGCTGCTAGCGCGGCTGCGCGCCCTGCTGCGCCGCTCGGCCGGCCATGCGACGCCCAACCTGTCGTGCGGGGGCCTCAGGCTTGATCCACGGGCGGCGCGCGCCAGCGTCAACGGCGAGCCGCTGCGACTCACCTCGCTGGAATACCGGCTGCTGCACTACCTGATGATGCACCAGGGCCGGGTCATCAGCCGCACCGAGCTGGTCGAGCACCTGTACGATCAGGACTTCGACCGCGACTCGAACACCATCGAGGTGTTCATCGGCCGCGTGCGCAAGAAGATCGGCGCCGACCGCATCGAGACGGTGCGCGGCCTGGGCTATCGCCTGATCTGCCCGGCCGACGAGGTCGATGCGGAGACGGCCAAGACGTGAGTCCCTTCGCCGGGACGCTGGAGCGGCTTCGGCGGCCCTCGCTCGCCCGGCGGCTGGTGCTGCTCGCGGTGGGGTGGAGCTTCGCGGCCCTGGTGATCTCGGCCGTGGTGCTGGCGCTGCTCTTCCAGCAGGCGGCGCTGCGCCGCTTCGACGCCGGCCTGTCCGACCTGATCGACAACCTGATCTCGGGTTCGACCGTCGAGGGCGGGGAGGTGCTGGCGCCGGCGCTGACGGACCTGCGGGCCCTTCGAGCCTATTCCGGTCGCTACTGGGCGATCACCGAACCCAAGGCGGGCGGCGGCGTGCGGACGCTGGTGCCGTCGCGCTCGCTCTGGGACTCGGAGCTGGCCGTGCCGGCCGATCTGCCGTCGCGGCTGCGCGCGGAGCCGTCCAGGCCGATCGCCTTCGACGCACGAGGGCCGCAGCCGGGCGAGCGGATCCGGGCCGTGGCGCGCTGGACGACAATCCCAGGCCGCGAGGCGCCGCTGATCTTCATCGCCGCCGAGAACCGGGGCCCGATCGACCGGGAGGTGCGGAACTTCCTGACGGCGACGGCGGTGTTCTTCGCGCTGCTGTCGGGCGGGCTCATCGTGGCGGTCTTCGTGCAGGTGCGGGTGGGTCTGGAGCCGGTCTTCCGGCTGCGCACGGAGGTGGCCGACGTGCGGCGCGGCAAGGCCGAACGACTCGAGGCGGTCTATCCCACGGAGCTGAAGCCGCTCACCGACGAACTCAACGCCCTGGTCGCGCACAACCAGGAGACCGTGGAGCGGCAGCGCACCCATGTCGGCAACCTGGCGCATGCGCTGAAGACGCCGATCTCGGTGATGATGACCGAGGCCGGCCAGCGGCCGGGCCCGCTGGCCGAGGTGGTGAGCCGCCAGGCCGACGTCATGCGCCAGCAGGTCGACCATCACCTGCGCCGCGCGCGGGCCGCCGCACGCAGCCAGGGCCAGGGCGAACGCACCTCGGTGGCCGAGGTGCTGGACGAGCTCTCGCGCACGCTGGAGAAGATCTTCCGCGCCAAGCGCTTCGAGATCGACTGGGATGCGCCGGACGAGCTGTTCTTCCTGGGCGAGCGGCAGGACTTCATGGAGATCGCCGGCAACGCGATGGAGAACGCCGGCAAGTTCGGCAACCGCAAGGTCCGCGTGCGCGCCGAGACCTCGGGTCCGGAGAGGATGCGCCTGACCGTGGAGGACGACGGGCCGGGTCTGACGCCGGAGCAGCGCGAGGAGGTCGTGCGCCGCGGCGCCCGGCTGGACGAGAACGCGCCGGGTTCGGGCCTGGGGCTCTCGATCATCGACGAGCTGGCGCGGGCGTACCGCGGTTCGCTGACGCTGGGCGATTCCCCCCTGGGCGGGCTTTCGGTGATCGTCGACCTGCCGGGAGCGGAGTCGTAAATATCCGATTTTGGTAAAGCCTTAACTGCCGCAGCGGCAAATTCCCAAAACGACGTTCTCGTCGAGGCATAGGGAATCCATGGCTGCGCTGAACGAGCGCAAGATCGCCTTCGTCCGCTCGCTGGTCGAGACGGCGCCCGACAAGGTCGTGGGCGGGCTCCAGGCCGCGCTGGCCGAGACGGCGTCGGACAGCGCGCTCGGCGGCGTCCGGCGGCTGGTCGAAGCCGAGGTGCGCGAGCGGACGCTGCGCAACATCGTGCTGCAGCCGGTGGTCCCCATGTGCCTCGGCGGCGGCGACGACACGCGGAAGCTGACCTTCCCGTCGAAGGCGCTTGCGCACGTGTGGCGGGCGCTCCGGGCCACCCACGGCGAGACGATCGAGCACGTCCAGCGCGATCTCGACGAGCAGGCGCCGATCCACACCATCATGGCCTTGTTCGACGAGCTGTCGGCCGCGGCCACGGCGGGCCTGCGCGCCGCCGGGTCGCCGGACTATGCCGCCGCCATCGCCGCCTGCGACCAGGGCCGGCCGGACGGCGGCGGGATGTTCATGTCCTGCCTGGACATCGCCCCCGTGGTGCGCCGCGCGACGCAGCGCCTGCCCGAGTGGCTGGCCCACCCGGGCGGCGAGACCAGCGCGGCGGCGCGGCTGGCCTACAAGGACGCTGTCGCCATCGCCGAGGACTCCGGGCCGCGCTTCTTCGAGATGCTGGCCGCGCAGATGGCGCAGCCGTGGATGGTGCTGCGGGTCATCTCCGCGGTGATGGACAAGCCGACCGAGCGCTATCTGCGCGACTCCGAACTCTCGAGCTTTGGCGAGCACCTGCTGGCCGACATCGACGCCTCGCTCTCCGCCATCGGCGCCCTGAAGGCCGACGATGGGCCGGCGGCCGCCTCCGAGGCCGCGCGCCTCGCCGATCTGGCGGTGCATCAGATCCTGGAGGTGGAAACCTCGCTCGACCTGCAGCGCGAGCAGGGCTGGGGCCAGCGGGTGTTCAAGCAGCGCGCCACCCTGGCCAGCGTGGTCGAGGGCCGCCTGCGCGAGGCCGAGAAGGCCGCGATCGAGGCGCTGCCGACCCACACGCCGCGCCAGCAGCGCGTGCGCCGGCCGGTGCCGCGCCTGGTCGACCCGCCGCAGGACAAGCTGGTGAACCGTGCGATAACGCTGCTGTCGTTCTCCGACGAACTGCGCTCGACGGCCAACTACGGCGGCTTCTCCTCGACGCGGAACAAGCTCATCGAGAAGCTGGGCGAGCACCTCGACCACTACGTGGAGGAGGTGCTGGACCTCATCCGCAACGACGAGTGCGAAAGCCTGCAGAACGCCCAGGCCTTCCTGGACATCGCGGCCCGCTTCAACCAGCACATCCGCGGCGACAAGGCCGCCGAGATCGTCCGCCGACGCGCCCACGCCGTCCATTGCGCGGAACCGCCGCCGCTGGCCGACGTGGGTTAGCGGTCGGGCCGCAGGACCGTGAGCTGCCGCGGGCCGGCGTTGGCCGCCGCATGGGCGACGGCGGCGTTGGCCTCGTCCAGCGGGAACTCCGCCATCTCGAACTGGCCGAGGTCGACCAATCCGGCGCGGATGAGCCGGATCATGCGCGGGATGGCGTCGCGCTCGTACATCCATTTGCCGCGCACCGTGACGTCGTTGTGCATCAGCCAGTTGTAGTTGAGCGGCAGGTCGCCCGCCGCGCCGCGCAGGCCGCCCATCAGCACGATCCGTCCGCCGTGCCGCACGGCGGTCGCGGCGGCCATGACCTGGGACGCCGACGCCTCGCGCGGCAGGAAGTCCAGCACCATGTCGACGGGCCCGTCGGCCGCCTCGACGATCCGGGCGCGGTCGGCGGCCTCGTCGCCGGCCATCCGCACCGGGCGCACGCGCGGCCCCAGCCGGGCGGCGATGTCCTCCAGCGCCGCGAGGTTGCGGCCCGTCGCCACGACGCGGCCGGCTCCCATCGCCAGCGCCACCGCCACGCCGGCGCCGCCGAAGCCGCCGCTGGCCCCGCTCACCACCACGGTCTCTCCAGCCTGGAGATCGCCGGCCAACAGGCCGCCGTAGGGCACGAGCAGGCGGCCGAGCGCGGTCCAGCGGCCGGCCTCGTCGGGACGGATGTCGCCGAGCGGGGTCGCGTTCTCGGTCGGAAGCAGCATCTGCTCGGCGAACGAGCCGTGATGGTAGAACGCATGCAGCGGCCGCGCGGCGGGGGTGCGGTAGGTCCAGCCCTGGAGGATGGTGTCCGGGTCGGTGAGCGCGTCCCGCGAGCGGATCGTGGGCTCGCAGTAGACCCATTCGCCCAGCCGCAGCCGCGTCGAGTCCGGTCCGGTGGCGCGCACGCGGCCGATGCCGCCGGCGCCCGGCGCCACCGGCGGATCCAACTGGTAATTGCGCGAGCCGTTGAAGACGTTGGCGGCGTAGCTGGTGACGCCCGCCGCCACGATGTCGACGATCACGGAGCCGGCGCCCGGCAGGGGATCGGGGAGGGTCTGAATGTCGAGCGGCGAGCCGAAGGCGTTCAGGACGGCGGCTTTCATCGGGACCTCGCGCAAATGGAAGCCGCATCGTAGCCTTGCGGGCGGTGCGGCGGCGAGACCGCTCGCGCGGGTCCGCGCTTTCGGCTACATGCGCAGCCATGTTGTTGTTCTGGGCCGTGGCCGGGGGGCTTGCCGCCGCTGCGGCGGGCCTGATCCTGATGCGCGCCGCGGGCGCCGCCGGCGAGGCGACGGTCGCCGACCCGGCCCCCATGCTCTACAGGCGCCAGCTCAGCGAGATCGGCGACCTGGTCGAGCGCGGCCTGATGGGCGAGGCCGAGCGCAAGGGCGCGGAGGCCGA
>NZ_JAEUMO010000029.1 GCF_016793285.1 Phenylobacterium sp. | reverse complement strand
GTCGTGGCCGGATTCGGCTCGGGCGAGCTGGTGGCGCTGCGCGCCGCCAACGGCAACGATCTCTGGAACGAGGCGCTCAGCCGCGCCAGCCGCACCAGCGCGCTCTCCGAGATCCGCGACATCCCCGGCCGCCCGGCGATCTACCAGGGCGACGTCTTCGCCGTGAGCCATTCGGGCGTCTTCGCAGCGACCGACCTGCGGACCGGCCAGGCCCGCTGGAGCCTGCCGGTGGTGGGCGTCACGGCCCCGTGGCCGGCCGGCGACGTGGTCTACGTGACCGCCAAGACCGGCGAGGTGATCTGCGCCAGCCGCGAGACCGGCCAGATCTACTGGATCCGCGCCCTGAACGAGGGCTTCAAGTCCAAGCGGAAGGGCGGCGTCTTCGGCATCGGCGGCCAGAAGAGCACCCGTCCGATCTGGTCGGGCCCGATGCTCGCCGGCGAGCGCCTGCTGGTCGTCGGTCAGACCGGCGAACTGGTGGCGCTGAACGCCAAGACCGGCGAGATCGCGAAGCGTCTGGAACTGAAGGGCGCCTCGACCATCACGCCGATCGCTATGGGCGACACGATCTATGTGGTCACGCAGGAGGCGGACCTGATCGCGATCCGCTGATCGCTCAGGTACAACGGCCGCCATGGCGCTGAAACTCGCGATCGTCGGCCGCCCGAATGTGGGCAAGTCCACGCTGTTCAACCGGCTGGCGGGCAAGAAGCTCGCCATCGTCGACGACCAGCCGGGAGTGACCCGCGACCGCCGCTTCGGTACGGGCCGCCTGGGCGACCTGGACCTCGAGCTGATCGACACGGCGGGCTTCGAGGACGTCACCGACGAGAGCCTCGAAGCGCGCATGCGCGCCCAGACCGAGCTGGCCGTCGACGAAGCCGACGTGGCGCTGTTCATCGTCGACGCGCGCGAGGGCGTCACGCCGGGCGACGAGATTTTCGCAGAGGTGCTGCGGCGCAAGGGCAAGCCGGTGGTCCTGGCCGCCAACAAGAGCGAGAGCAAGGCGTCGGAAGCCGGCGTCCTCGAGGCGTTCGGCCTCGGTTTCGGCGAGCCGATCCCGATCTCGGCCGAGCACGGCGAAGGCATGGCCGACCTCTTCGCCGCCGTGGCAGCGCTTGCGCCCGACGAAGACGACGATGCGGACGACGGCGCCGGCAAGCCGATCAACATCGCCATCGTCGGCCGCCCGAACGCCGGCAAGTCGACGCTGGTCAACGCCCTGATCGGCGAGGACCGCCTGCTGACCGGGCCGGAAGCCGGCATCACCCGGGACGCCATCCCCGTGGATTGGGACTGGGACGGCCGCGCTATCCGCCTCGTCGACACCGCTGGCCTGCGCAAGAAGGCGCGGGTCCAGGAACGCCTGGAGAAGCTCTCCACCGGTGACTCCATCCGCGCGATCACCTTCGCTGAGGTCGTGATCCTGGTGATGGACGCGACGCATCCCTTCGAGATCCAGGACCTGCAGATCGCCGACCTGGTCGAGCGCGAGGGCCGCGCACTGGTGTTCGTCCTGGCCAAGTGGGACCTGATCGAGGAGCCGCAGGCGCGGCTGGCCGAATTGAACGAGGAAGTCGGACGCCTCCTTCCCCAGGTGCGGGGCTCGCCGATGGTGGCCCTGTCGGCGGAGACCGGCCGCGGCCTGGAGCGGCTGATGCCCGCGGTCCTCAAGGCCCACGGCGACTGGTCGACCAAGGTGAAGACCCGCGACCTCAACGACTGGCTGCAGATGGCGATCAGCCGCCATCCGCCGCCCGCGGTCAACGGCCGGCGCGTGAAGCCGAAGTACATGGCCCAGACGAAGGCCCGGCCGCCGACGTTCGTGATGTTCGCCAGCCGCGCCGACCAGCTTCCGGACCATTACCGGCGCTATCTGATCAACAGCCTGCGCGAGAGCTTCGACCTCCCCGGTGTGCCGGTGCGTCTGACCGTGCGGTCGAACAAGAACCCCTACGCCGAAGACGAGGCCAAGGGCGGGCCCGGTCCGTCCAAGACCGCGCCGACCTCCGCCAAGTCGGGCCTCGTCGCCAGGCGCCGCAAGGAGGCCGCCGAGAAGGCGCGCGAGGGCGGGGCAGGCAAGCCGCCCAAGCCGAAGACCAAGAAGGCGAAGACCGGGGCCGGCGGCCGTGCGGCCAAGCTCAACCGGCCGGGCGTCAAGCCGAAGCGGGCGTCGCGGACCGCGTCTTCCACGCCGCGAAAGAAACGCTAGCGGTCGGCAGGCCGAGGTCGGCCTGCGCCAGCTCCACGATTAGCGGACCGATCTCGCCGGGGTCGGGCAGCGCCGCCGGGTCCTCGCCCGGATAGGCGTCGGCGCGCATCCGCGTCCGCATCGCGCCCGGGTCGAGCAGGACGGCGCGGATGTGGGTGTTCTCCAGTTCGTCGGCCCAGGTGCGGACGATGTTTTCGAGCCCCGCCTTGGTGGCGCCGTGGCCGCCCCAGAACGCCCTGGGGTGCGACGCGTGGCTGGACGTCAGGAAGATCGCCCGTGGCGCGGCGGCGGCCCGCAGCAGCGGCTCGCACGAACGGATCAGCCGCACCGGCGCGGTGAGGTTGACGGCGACGAGGCGGTCCCAGTGCTTGGGCTCCAGGTGCGAGACCGGCGTGAGCGACCCGAGGAGCGCCGCGGCATGCACCAGGACATCCAGCCGCCCGAACCGTTCGTGAAGCGCGAGGCCCAACTGGTCCAGGCCGTCGACCTGGCCGATGTCCATCGGGACGAGGGTGGCGGACTGTCCGGTCGCAGCGCGGATTTCGTCGTCGAGCGATTCCAGCGCGCCCTGCGTCTGCGCGACCGCGACGACATGCGCGCCGGCCTTGGCGAGGGCGAGGGCGGAGGCGCGGCCGATGCCGCGGCTGGCGCCCACGACGAGGGCGATACGATCGGCGAGGGGCGTCGAGGACACGGGCAATTCCGACATGAGGCCGCGTCTCTAGACGCTTTCGGCCCCGGTGTCAGGCCGCCGGGCGTAGCGCTGGGCGATCGCCGCGCAGGCCATGAGCTGGATCTGGTGGAAGATCATCAACGGGATCATCGCGACCCCCGCCGCCGCGGGCGTCAGCAAAGCTGCCGCGATCGGCGCGCCGCTGGCCAGCGACTTCTTCGAACCGCAGAAGACGATGGCGATCTCGTCCTCCTTGGAGAAGCCGAGAGCGCGCGCGGCCATCGCTGTGATCGCCAGGACGGCGGCCAGCAGAACGCAGCAGAGCATCAGCAACCGCACGAGGTCGAGCGCGCCCAGCCTGCTCCAGACGCCGCCCACCACGGCGCCCGAGAACGCGACGTAGACGATCAGCACGATCGTCCCGCGGTCGAGCAGGCCCAGCGTCTTGCCATGGCGCTGCACGAACGCGCCGATCCACGGGCGGGCGATCTGGCCGGCCACGAACGGCACGAACAGTTGCAGCACGATCGTCCAGAACGAGCCGGCGCCGATCGCGCCGTCGGCGTGGAGCAGCAGACTGGCCAGGGCCGGCGTCAGGAAGACGCCGATCATGTTGGACGCCGAAGCCGAGGCGACCGCCGCCGCGACGTTGCCGCGGGCGATGCCGACGAACGCGATCGAACTCTGGATCGTCGAGGGCAGGCAGCCCAGCAGGACGAGCCCCGCGGCGATCTCCGGCGGCGTGATCCAGGCGGGCAGGGCGGCCATCGCGACGGTGATCGCCGGGAACAGCACGAACGTCGCCGCGAGGATCGTCAGATGCAGGCGCCAGTGCGTCAGTCCCCTGACCACCGCTTCGCGCGACAGCCGCGCCCCATGCAGGAAGAAGACGATTGCGATCAGGACCTTGCTCGCCCAACCCAGGACGATCGCGGCCTCGCCGCGCGCCGGCAGGACGGACGCCAGCGCGGCCGCCGCCAGGATGAAGATCAGATACCAGTCGGGTTTCGGGCGCCAGCGCCTGCCGACCGGCCTGTCCGCCGTCACGCGTCGACCAGGAACGAGAGCTGGCGCTCCACGAGTTCGTTGCGGCCCTCGGCGATCTCCTTGTCGAGAAGCCGGGTCGGGTAGTCGCCGGTGAAGTAGTGGTCGGTGTACTGCGGGTGGGCGTCGTCGCGGACGGCGTCCATCGCCCAGTAGAGCCCCTCGACCGAGAGGTAGCCCATCGAGTCGACGCCCAGGATCCTGGCGATCTCCTCGACCGAGTGGTTGGCCGCCAGGAGCTTCTCTCGGTCGGGCATGTCGATGCCGTAGTAGTCGGGCCACATGATCGGCGGCGACGCTGAGCGCAGGTGGACTTCTTTGGCGCCCGCCTCGCGGACCATGCGGACCACGCGCACCGAATTGGTGCCGCGCACGATCGAATCGTCCACCAGCAGCACCTTCTTGCCCGCCAGCACCGCGCGGTTCGGGGCGAGCTTCATGCGCACACCCAGTTCGCGGGCGCCCTGGGTGGGCTGGATGAAAGTACGGCCTACATAGTGATTGCGGATAATGCCCATCTCGAAGGGCTTCTCCGCTTCCTGTGCGAAGCCGAGCGCGGCGGGGACGCCGGAATCCGGCACCGGCACGACCACGTCGATGTCGATGCCGGTCAGGCTCTCCTGCGCGAGCCTGCGCCCCATGCGCTTGCGGACCTCGTAGATCGAGCGGCCGTTCACGACGGAGTCGGGGCGGGCGAAATAGACGTACTCGAAGATACAGGGCCGGGCCTGCTGGGCGGGGAAGGGGCGGAAGCTGCGCAGGCCCTTGTCGTCGGCCACCACCATCTCGCCATGCTCGATGTCGCGGACGAAGGTCGCGCCGATCATGTCGAGCGCGCAGGTCTCGGAGGCGAACACCGCCCTGCCGTTCAGGTCGCCCAGCACCAGGGGCCGGATGCCCAGGGGATCGCGCACGCCGATCAGCTTCTTGTTCGTCATCGCGACCAGGGCGTAGCCGCCTTCGAGCTGCTGCATCGCCTCCGTGAACCGCTCGAGGAACTTGGGCCGCCGCGATCGGGCGATGAGGTGCAGGATCGCTTCGGAGTCCGACGTCGACTGGAAGATCGCGCCTTCCGAGACGAGTTGTTCGCGCAGGGTGAGAAAGTTGGTCAGGTTGCCGTTATGGGCGAGCGCGAGACCGCCGGCCTCCAGGTCGGCGAACATCGGCTGCACGTTGCGAAGGAAGCTGCCGCCGGCGGTGGAATAGCGGGTGTGCCCTATGGCGCCGCGGCCGGGCAGGCGCTTTTCGAGGTCGCCGCCGCCGAAGGCGTCGCCGACGTAGCCCATGTGCCGCTCGGTGTGGAACCGCTGCCCGTCGAAGCTGGCGATGCCGCAGGCCTCCTGTCCGCGATGCTGGAGCGCGTGCAGGCCCAGCGCGGTGATCCCGGAGGCTTCGGCGGTGTCGTGGACGCCGAATACGCCGCACTCGAGCCGGGGAGAATCGTCGTCCGGATCGCGCGCCGGAGGGGACCAACGCTCGTGCGCATGGGTCATCGGGATCGCTCCGGACGGTCGGGGGCTGCGGGTTCGCGGGCCTCGTACCCGTCTGTCGATGAATTGTCACCAGAGACCGCGCGGTCGAACGCCGGTTTCAGGCGTCCCGCGACGTCCAGGCCCTTGGGCGCCAGCTCGTCCAGCAACCGGCCCATGCTCGCGGCGAGCGGCCAGCTCTGGGCGCCGGTGATCCACTTCGGGCGCAGGTCCTCGGGCGTGGCGGCGTTGAACATCAGGAAGAGCGCGCCCAGGACGATGAGGCCGCGGCCCAGCCCGATCAGCAGGCCCAGGGAGCGGTCGAGGAAGCCCAGCATCTGGGTCTTCTGGACGTTGCGCGCCAGCCCCGCGCCAATCAGCCGCAGCGCCACGAAGGCGACGCCGAACACCAGGACCAGCGTGGCGATGGTTCCGAGCCAGTCCGGCTGGACCATCTTGCGGACCATCGGCCCGAAGGCCGGCAGGCCGAAGACGGCCAGCCCGGCCGCGACGACCAGCGCCATCAGCGCGAACACCTCGCGCACGGCGCCGCGCGCGAACCCGATGGCGGCCGAGATGCCCAGCAGGGCGAGGACGAGGAAGTCGAACTGCGTCACGACCTGTCCCACGCTCCGTCGTGGACGCGCTGGATGGCGTCCGCCAGGCGGCTCGCCCCGGTCACCTGCAGGGCTGAACTCTCAGGGTCCGCCGGACCGAAGGCGCGGCGGAAGCCCAGCTTGGCCGCCTCCTTTAGGCGCGAGTCCATGCGGCTCACCGGCCGGACTTCGCCCGAGAGGCTGATCTCGCCGAACACCACGCAGTCCTGCGGCAGCGCCACGTCGAAGGCCGACGAGGCCAGGGCGGCGGCGGCGGCGAGGTCGGCCGCGGGCTCCGAGATGCGCAGGCCGCCGGCCACGTTCAGGTAGACGTCCCGATCGCCGAAGGAGAGCCCGCAGCGCGCCTCCAGCACCGCCAGGATCATCGCCAGGCGCCCCGAATCCCAGCCGACCACCGCGCGCCGGGGCGTGCCGTAGGCCGAGGGCGCCACCAGCGCCTGGATTTCGACCAGCACCGGCCGTGAGCCCTCGATTCCCGCGAAGACCGCGGCGCCGGCGGCCCGCTCGCCGGACGTGTCGAGAAAGAGGGCCGAGGGATTCTTCACCTCGGCGAGGCCCGCGTCGCCCATCTCGAAGACGCCGATCTCGTCGGTCGCCCCGAAGCGGTTCTTGGCGCCGCGCAGGATGCGGAACGGATAGCCGCGCTCGCCCTCGAAGGCGAAGACGGCGTCGACCATGTGCTCGACCACCCGCGGCCCGGCGATCGCGCCCTCCTTGGTGACGTGGCCGACCAGGATGACCGCCAGCCCGCGCTTCTTGGCCAGGCGCACCAGTTCGCCCGCGGCGGCGCGCACCTGGGTCACCGAGCCGGGCCCGGCCTCGTGGGCGTCGCTCCACAGGGTCTGGATCGAGTCGATCACCACCAGGTCGAACGGGTCGGCCTTCAACCCGTCGACGATGGCGCGCAGCGCGGTCTCGGCCGCCAGTTTCACCGGCGCGTCAGCGAGACCCATACGCTGGGCGCGGCTGCGGACCTGCTCGATCGCCTCTTCGCCCGAGATGTAGGCGCACCGCGCGCCGCGCCGCGCGGCGCTGGCCGCCACCTGGAGCAGGAGCGTGGACTTGCCCACCCCGGGGTCGCCGCCGACCAGGATCGCTGACCCGGGCACCACGCCGCCGCCGCAGACGCGGTCCCATTCTTCGACGCCGGTGACGATCCGCGGCGGCGCGGGCGTCGCGGCGTCGAGCCCCTCGAACGCCAGACCCGCCCTGCGCGTCGGCTTCGTCAGCTTGAGCGCGCCGGGCGGCCGGCTGGTCAGTTCCTCGACGAGGGTGTTCCAGGCGCCGCACGCCGGGCACTGGCCCGTCCAGCGCGTCTGTACGGCGCCGCAGGACTGACAGGCGTAGACGGCGCCGTCGCGGGCCATGGATCCTCCTGATTCGAATGCGGCCGACTTTAGCCGAGCCGGCGTTCGCGGTCTGTACCCGGCTTGTCGCGTGCGACGAGAGGTCTAGGGTCCGGAGCGCTATTGTTCGCGGAGGGTCTCGGCCATGAGCATGGTGGAACCTGGATCGGCCGGCTCGGGACTCATCGCGCGGGTCCGGCTGCTTCTGGCGCAGCCCAGCGCCGCGTGGGACGTCATCGACGGGGAGCCCGCGACGGTCGGGGGCCTCTACCGGAACTATGTCCTGCCGCTGGCGGCGATTCCCGCCGTCGCCGGCCTGGTCGGCCAGCTCGCGTTCGGCGTCCGCGCCGGCTTCGGCGGATTCGGCGTCGCGGCCAGGCCCGACCCCGTCTGGGCGGTCGCGGGCGCGGTCGCCTCGTTCGGCCTGGGGCTGCTGGGCGTCTACCTCATGGCGCTGGTGATCGACGGCTTCGCGCCGAACTTCGGTGCGGAGAAGAACCGCGTCCAGGCGATGAAGCTCGCCGCCTACGCCCCCACGGCGTCCTATGTCGCGGGCGCCCTGGGCCTCGTCGCGGGCTGGGGCCTCCTCGGCTTCCTGGTCGGCGTCACCGTGCTCGTGGCGTTCGTCTACAGCCTCTACACGCTCTACCAGGGCCTGCCGAAGCTGATGAAGAGCGATCCTGAGCGGACCGTCGGCTACTTCGTCGTCGTGCTCGTCGTGGCCTTCGTGCTGGGCCTGATGGTCTCGATCGCATACTCGGCGGTTTCGGGGGTCACGATGCGGCTCGCCGGTCCCCCGAAGGTGAGCGGCAAGGTCACGATCCCGGGACAGGGCGAGATCGACGTCGGCGAACTGCAGAAGCAGGCCGAGGCCGCCGCGCGCCGGATCGAGGCCGGCAAGGACGTGGCGGCCACCGACACCGACGCGCTGAAGAGCTACCTGCCCGCTTCGCTCGGCGGCTACGCGCGAGGAGAGGTCAGCGCCTCGTCCAGCGAGGCGGCGGGGATGAAGGGTTCGCAGGTCGAGGCTCGCTACGTGAAGGGCGTTTCGTCGATCCGGCTCCAGATCACCGACATCGGCGGCGCCGGCGCCCTCGCCGGCATGATGGGCGCCTTCAAGGTGCGCTCGTCCAAGGAGAGCGATACGGGCTACGAGACGTTCGAGAACCAAGGCGGCCGCATGACTCACGAGAGCTACGACCGTTCGTCGAAGCGCGGCGAGTACGGCGTGCTCGTGGGCGAGAGGTTCATGGTCGAGGCCAAGGGCGACGGCGCCAGCATGCCGGACCTGAAGGACGCGGTGAACGCGGTGGACCTGTCGCGGCTGGAGGCGCTGGCCAAGGCCGGGTAGCGGCGGGCGCGCGTTCGTTGTGCTAGGCATGGCGCGGGTCTGTCGTTGGAGGGCTGGCATGGCGCCGCGCGCGGCGGATTTCTTTTCGCGCGCCCTTGGCATGTTGTTCGCACCCGGCCGCACCTGGGACCGCATCGCAGGCGACCCTGCAGCGCCGGGTGCGCTGATGCGCGGCCATGTGGCGCCGCTGGCGATGATTCCGGCCGCCTGCAGCCTCGGTGGCGCGCTGACCTTCGGCTTCAACATCGCCGACGTCGACGTGCGCATGAGCGTCGGGGGCCTGCTGCTCGGCGCGGCCGTTGGCTACGCGGTGACGCTGGCGGGCGTATGGCTGGCCGCCGTGTTCGTGGATGTCACGGCCCCGGCCTTCGGCGGGACCCGCGGCCGGGTCGAAGCCATGAACCTGATCGGCTACGGCGCGACGGCAAGCTGGGTCGCAGGGGTCGCCGAGGTCTATCCCAGCCTCGCCATCCCGGTGGGCATCCTGGCCGGGCTCTACAGCGTCTATGCCGTGTGGCTGGGCCTGCCGAAACTGATGAGGATCCCCGACGATCAGCGGCTGACCGCGTTCGCCGCGGTGCTGGTGGCCATCCTTCTGCTGGCGGCGGGGAGGGCGACGCTCGTAGGGATGGCGCGCGAGCTCGGCGGTCCGCTCTCCGCGTCCTACGCGCCGAGGTAGACCCGCGCCGCCCGGGACGAGAGGCGCACCAGCACCTCGTGCGCGACGGTGCCCGCGGCCCTCGCCAGGTCGTCCAGCAGTGCATGGGGGCCGAGCAGTTCGACCACGTCGCCGACCGCGCCGCCCTCGGCCAGCTCGATGACGAGGATGTCCATGTTGACGGCCAGGAGACGGCGCGGCGCGCCGGCCGCCCAGGCGTAACCGTCGCCCATGGCCGCCCGGATCACGCCGTCGGCGTAGCCGGCCGCGACGACGGCCACGCGCATGGACCCGGGCGCTGTGAAGCTGGAGCCGTAGCCGAGACGGTCTCCGGCGCTCAGCAGGCGGATATCGACTATTGGAGCGGTGAGGGTGGCGACCGCCCTCAGCCGCCGGTCGGGCCGCTCTTCGGGCCCGCCGCCGAACAGGCCGATGCCGGCGCGGATCATGTCGCAGCGATAGTCGGGACCGAGGAAGGCGCCGGCGGAGGCGGCCAGGCTGGCGCGCGCGTTGGGGAACAGCCCGCGGACCTCCCTGAACCGCGCGAGCTGTTCGCGATTTCGCGCCTCGGCCGGATCGGTGGCCGAACCCAGGTGACTCATGATCAGGCCGACCTCGAGTCCGTCAGCGACGGCGCGCGCCTCGCCGAGGGTCAGGCCCTGGCGGTTCATGCCCGTATCGACCTGCAGCGCGACGGGCCGGCCGAGTCCGCGTGCGGCTTCAGCCTGCGCCGCCGTCGCGATCACCGGCGTCAGGCGGGCGTCGACCAGGCGCTGCGCCGGGCGCGCCGGCAGCCCGTCGAGCACGTAGATCGCCGCGTCCCGGTCGCCCAGTTCGCCGCGCAGGGACTCACCCTCCTCGATGCGCGCGACGAAGAAGCTACGCGTGCCCTCCGCATGCAGGCGCCTGGCGACGGGACCCGCGCCCAGCCCATAGCCATCCGCCTTCACCACGGCCGCCACCTCGGCGCCCGGGGTCGCGGCGGCGATCGCGGCCCGGTTGTGCGCCAGGGCGTCGAGGTCGATCGTCAGGCGGGCGCGCTCGGTCGGACTCATGCCCGCTTAGTGCGGGTCGTAGCGGCTCGAGTCACGGGCCAGATTGCCGAACTTGGTGGTGTCGGAGTGGAACGAGAGCCTCACGGTGCCGATGGGGCCGTGGCGCTGCTTGCCGATGATGATCTCGGCGAGGCCTTTCACCTGGTCCATCTGTTCCTGCCAGCGGAAGTGCTCCTCGGTGCCTTCCCGCGGCTCCAGGCGCGAGAGGTAGTACTCCTCGCGATAGACGAACATCACCATGTCGGCGTCCTGCTCGATCGAGCCCGACTCCCGCAGGTCGGACAACTGGGGCTTCTTGTCCTCGCGGTTCTCCACCTGGCGGCTGAGCTGCGAGAGCGCCAGCACCGGCACGCTGAGTTCCTTCGCGAGGGCCTTGAGGCCCTGGGTGATCATCGAGACCTCCTGCACCCGGTTGTCAGGGCCACCCGCGCCGGTCGTGACGAGCTGCAGATAGTCCACGACGATCAGGTCGAGGCCGACCATCCGCTTCAGTCGCCGGGCGCGCGCGGTCAGCTTGGCGAGCGTGATGCCGCCGGTGGCGTCGATGTAGAGCGGGGCTTCCTGGATCTCGAGGGCCGCGTCGCGGATGCGACCGAACTCCATCGCGTCGATCTCGCCCTTGCGCAGCCGGTCGCCCGACACGCCCGAGACCTCCGCGAGCAGGCGCATGGCCAACTGCTCGGACGACATTTCCAGCGAGAAGAACGCGACCACGCCGCCGGCCACGGTCTTCTTCGACCCGTCGGGTTGCGGCTCGTAGGCGTAGTTCTTGGCCACGTCGAAGGCGATGTTGCAGGCGAGGGACGTCTTGCCCATCGAAGGTCTGGCGGCGAGGATCATCAGGTCGGACGGATGCAGGCCGCCGATCTTCTGATCGAGGTCGATCAGGCCCGTGGACAGGCCCGCCAGCCCGCCGTCGCGGCTGTGGGCCTCGGCGGCCATGGCCAGGGCGCCCTGCAAGGCGTCGGAGAAATTGACGAAGCCCGACGAGACGCCGCCCGTCTCGGCCAACTGGTAGAGCTGCTGTTCGGCCGCCTCGATCTGGTCGCGGGCATCGAGTTCGGCGTCGCCGCGCTGGGCGGTCGTGGAGATGTCGCCACCGATGCGGATCAGGTCGCGGCGCAGGGCCAGGTCGTAGACGGTGCGAGCGTAGTCGGGTGCGTTGGCGGCCGGCGGCGCGCGGTCGACGAGGTCGGCCAGGTAGCGCACGCCGCCCAGTTCCTGGAAGGCCGGATCGGACGAGAACTGCTCGGCCAGGAGGATCGGATCGGCCAGCGCGCCTTTGCGGATCGACCCCTCGACCGCCGCGAACAGGCGCTGGTGGAAGGGTTCGTAGAAGTGGCGGTCCTGCAGGTTGTCGCCCAGGCGCTCGAACGCGGCGTTGTCGAACAGCAGCGCCCCCAGCAGCGCCTGTTCGGCCTCCAGATTGGAGGGCGCATGCGCGATCGCGACATCGTTGGACGCGGTCATGGTGGGGCGGAGATCGAGCGCCGGGACGAGGGCCATGCGGCTACCGATACCGAAGGCGGCGGGTGTGATCACCGCCGCGCCCGAAACATTTGCAGACCTGTCCACACACGATTTCCCACCTGTGGAAAAGCGCCGCCACGATGTTCAGGGAATGGAAGAGCGGCGCGGGAGAGGCTCCCGCGCCGCGGCGTCAGAATCGGTCGCAGGTCTCTGCCCGGAGACGCCTGCGCGCCGGTCGGCGAAGCCGCCGTCGAAGGCGAAGGGCGGCGCGTGACCTGTCGGCGTCAGCCGCGAAGCGCCGCGTTCCACGCAGGAAAACGGCCCGGAAGTCGCCTTCCGGGCCGCAATCTTCCGTCGGGATTCGACGCTTTGGCTAGGCGTCCGCCGAAGCGAACTCCTGCGCGAGCTGACCCGCGCCGCCTTCGAGCAGGTCGGCGGCGGCCTCTTCGGCGGCCACGCGCTCTTCCTCGAACTGCGAGCTGATCACGTTCTCGCCGCGCGCCTGGCGTTCGGCTTCGTCCTGGCTGCGCGCGATGTTCAGGGTGACGGTGACCGTCACTTCCGAGTGCAGGCGCACCTTCACCTCGTGCAGGCCGAGCGTCTTGATCGGCTTGTCGAGCACGACCATCGAACGCTCGATCTTGCCGCCCTCGGCGTTGATCGCGTCGGCCACGTCGCGACCGGCGACCGAGCCGTAGAGCTGGCCGGATTCGCCGGCCTGGCGGATCATCACGTAGGACGTGCCGTCGAGCTTCTCACCGGCCTTGCCGGCCGCTTCCTTGGCCTTCGCGTTGCGGGCCTCGATCTCGGCGCGCTGGGCTTCGAAGACCTTGAGGTTGCCGGCGTTGGCGCGCAGCGCCTTCTGGCGGGGCAGCAGGAAGTTGCGGGCGTAGCCGTCCTTGACGTTCACGACGTCGCCGAGCGTGCCCCAGCCTTCCAGCCGTTCGAGCAGAATGACTTTCATGTGCCTGGCTCCCTTACTTCACGACGTAGGGGAGCAGCGCCAGGAAGCGTGCGCGCTTGATGGCCTTGGCCAGTTCGCGTTGCTTCTTGGCCGACACCGCGGTGATGCGCGACGGCACGATCTTGCCGCGCTCGGAGACGTAGCGCTGGAGCAGCTTCACGTCCTTGTAGTCGATCTTCGGAGCGTTGGCGCCGGAGAACGGGCACACCTTGCGGCGGCGGAAGAACGGACGGCGCTGGCCACCCGTCGAAGCGCCGGCGGCGGGAGCCGCGGCCGGGGCCGTGGAGGTTTCGTCAGTCATGCGATGAGCCTCCCTTTCCTAGAATTGCGGGGCGTCGTCGCGGCGTTCGCGGTCGCGATCGCGGCGGGCGAGGATCGGCGAGAGCTCCAGGTCGAGCTCTTCGACGCGCACGGTCATGTAGCGCAGCACATCTTCGTTGATCGAAAGCTGGCGTTCCATTTCCTTGACGATGTCGGCCGGAGCGTCGATCGCCAGCAGGGAATAGTGACCCTTGCGGTTCTTCTTGATCCGGTAGGTGAGGTTGCGCAGGCCCCAGTACTCGATCTTGGCGACGTTGCCGCCGCCTTCCTCGATGAGGTGCTTCAACTGATCGTTGAGGGCTTCGGCCTGCTGCGGCGAGATATCCTGCCGCGAAATGACGACGTGCTCGTAGAGCGCCATGGTTTCCTTCTTCCGTTGTGGAAGGCGGCGCGGTCGGCGGCGGAAGCCCGCCGGCCACGATGGATCCTTAGTCGCGAACGATTTCGCGAGGACCGCCATCCGTGAAGAGGCGCGCAGATAAGGGAAAACCCTCGCGCGGGCAAGGGTTTTCGATGCCGGCGGTGCGTCGGGAAGCGGGCTACTTCTTCCTGACGTTGTAGGCCTTCACCGCGCCCAGAGTCTCGGTGACGTGTTCGGAGGGGTCCAGCTTCGAGTAGGCGTGCAGGATCGTTCCGTTCGGCGCGATCACATACGACGTCCGATCCGACCAGTCCGGCTTCACGGTCAGCACCGAGTCGTACGACTTGGCGATCCTGGCGCCCGGGTCGGCGGCCACGGCGAACTTGCCGCCGCAGTGTTCGGTGTCCTTGGAGAACTGGGCCAGGCGGTCGACGGCGCCGGCGGTGACCCCGATCACGGTGGCCTTCTGCGCCTTGAACTGATCGGCGGCCTCCGAGAACAGGTGCGCCTCGAGGTTGCAGCCCTTCGTATAGGCCGACGGGAAGAAGTAGAGCACGACCGGGCCCTTCTTCAGCGCCTCGGCCAGCGACAGTTGCACGGGGTCGCCGGCAAGGTAGCCCGGCGCGGTGAAATTCGGCGCCTTGTCGCCCGGCTTCAGGGCGGCGGCGGCGGGCGAGGCGAGCACCGCGGCGACGGCGGCGGCGAGGACGATGCGCTTCATGGTTTCGGAGTTCCCTGGGGCCCGCAGCCTCGTTCGAGGCGCGACAGTTGAATACCTCGGTTCCCGCCGATGCAAGGGTCAGTTGTAGTCGACGGTGACCGTCAGCGTACCTGAGTACGAGCCGACGGGGGTGGTTGGAGCAAGCGTGAAGCTGCCGCCCACCGTGAAGCTGAAGCTGCCGGCGTTGCCGAGCCCCGAATTCAGGCTGGGCGAGGTGGCTCCGCTCTTGGTGATCGACACCGGCAGCGTCGCAGGGCCGGTCAGGCTGATCGTGGCGGGCACCGACAGCGAGATCTGCTGGCCGCCTTCTCCGGTGATCGTGAAGGCGGCGCGCGTCGGGGCCGGCGTGGCGAAGGCGACCGCATTGCCGTTGCCGGTGATGGTGCGGTTGCCGTTGTTGGCGTTCAGCGTGACGGTCGAGGCGCCGCTGGTCGGGCGCTGGATGCGGCCGAACGAGAGGTCCGCGGTCTTGGAGACGGCGAGCGCGCGGAAGGCCTTGATCCGCCCCTTGTCGGTATCGCCCACGACCATCAGGCCATTGGCGTCGACGACGTAGACGAAGAAGGCGTTCTCGCCGTTGCCGGACGCCAGGCCGGAATCGTCGCCGGCCACGGGGAAGTCGGCCCCGACGAAGAAGTTCTTCTGGCTGTTGTCGCCCAACGGCGCGAGTTCGAAGATCGTCGGGACGGCGCCGGTGGGCGGGGTCACGATGGTGGCGGTCCCGCTCGCCGCGTAGAAGGCCGAGAAGGCCCGCGCGCGGCCGGTCAGAGAGCCGATCCGGCCCATCTGGATGCGCACGTTCCGGGTCGTGCAGTCGGTGTCGGCCGACCGCGAGGGCTTGCAGGTGATATTGACCTGGACCCGCGCGCTCGCGGTCGAAATGCGCCGTCCGCCGCCCGAAACCACACTGACCGAACCGCTGACGGGATCGACGCGGAACACCGTGTCGCCGCTGGAGGCAGCACCCACGGAGCCCAGGTCCATCGCGCCGGTGACGTTCAGGGTGAAGGTGGCGGCGCGCCCCGCCGCCGGCGCGGCCAGCGCCAGGAGCGCGATGAGGACGAGGCGGCGCATGCCGTCCGATAGCAGACGGCCCGCTCGAAGTCGGCGCACCGAAGGTTGCGTCGTCATCCGCCGCCTCCCGCCTTGGCCACCGCCGTGTCCGGCGGCGCGGGGTCGAAGCGCACCTGCACGGCGACGTCCGGCGCGTATTCGCCGTCGCCCGCGATCTTCACCGCCGGCTCGGTGGTCAGCCGCATCCGCAGCTTCTCGGCCTGGCGCGGATCGAGGCGCAGCCGCCAGGCGCCCACAGGCACGGCGTCGAAGATCGCCGAACCGTCGAACTCGCTGACCGCGTCGACGACCTGGCCGTCGTCCTTGACGAGTTGCAGCCGGACCGATGCGAGGCCGACGCGGGCGCCGTCGTCGCGTAGCAGTTCCACCTTCACCGCCACGCCGCCCGTGGGCCGCAGCGGATAGTCCACGCGCGTCACGCCGCCCGGCCGAGGACGCAGCCGCACTTTCGATGGCGGCGCCGCCACCGAGGGGTTGTCGATTCGGTCGAGGCTGACGTCCACGCTGCTGCTGGGACCGCCGCCGAGGCCCGTCAGGAACACCCGCCCGTCGGGCCCGGTCAGCACGCCGCGCTGGCCGCCGGCGTCCAGGGCCACGTTCGGGGCAGGGGCCTCGTTCGCCTGCCGTACGCCGTCGCCGTTCTCGTCGATGAAGGCGTTGAACAGGACCGAGCCGCCAGTGCCCGGCCCGGTGCGCATGAGGTCGTAGCGGCGACGGGCAGGATCGTAACCCAGGCCGAAGTTCCATTGCGCCGCCAGCCGCCAGTCGTCGTCCATGTTGTCGTACTCGCCGGTGAGCGCGAAGTCGCCGTAGCGGGTGGCGAGGATCGAGGACAGCACCACGTTCCAGCGGTCGAGGTCGTCCAGAGGCTGCCCCAGCCCGAAGCGGACCGACCAGGTGTCCGACAGCTTGCGATCCACCGTGAGCGCCAGGAAACGCGCCTTGAAGTTGGGCAGCACGTCGTAGTCGAGGCTTGTGCGGATCTGCCACGTGTAGCCGCGGAAGGTCGTGGCGGTGATGTAGCCGCGCAGGATCTCCGTGGCCGGCGTCGGGCGATAGACTTGGCGCTGGTACTCGAGGCCCGCGGAGAGCAGCACCTGGCCGACGCTCGACGAGGCGCGCGCCGCGGCCAGGAAGTCGTACGACCCGCCGGCGTATTCGTTGCGCAGGGCCCGCATCGAGACCGGCACGATGCGGCCCCTCAGGTTCAGGCTGGAGTCGACGGTGATTTCCGTGCGCCTGCGCATCTCGAACTGCGAGTTGAAGCCCAGGTTGTTCTCATCGATGAAGCCGTCGCGGTACTCGGCATGGCGCAGCACGCCCGAGAGGGGCCCCCACATGCCCGCCGCGCCGAGCGAGGCGGCCTGGCCGCCGTTGTCGTCGACGCCGACGTCGAACTGGGTCGCCATTCCCAAGATCGAACCGCGCAGGCCCAGCGTATAGATCGACACCGCGTCGCCGTTCGGGCGCGGCGTCCGCGCGAGGCCGGCCGACATGGTGGCCAGGCTGCTGATGCCGTAGTTCACCGAGACGACGGTGCGCACGCCGCCGCTCGCGAAGACGGCTGTGTCGCCGAGCAGCGGCCGGCCGACCCGGCGCGGCTGGAACACCGGGTGCTCCTGCTCGACGATGCCGAACTGCACCTGCGCCTCGCCCGGCCGCAGCAGCCCCGCGCCGACATTGACGACCTGCACCTCCTCCTGCCGCTCGCCGCGGGGGCCGTAGGTGACCACGCGCAGGACGTTCAGGCCGGGCGACAGCGGCACGTCCAGGAACTCGAAGCGGCCGTTGATCGCCTGGTTTGTGCTGCTGCGCAGCACGTCGTTGACATAGAGCTCGACGTCGAACCCGGGCGGCAGGTCCCCGCGCAGGTCGATACGGTTGAAGACGCTGGTCTGTTCGAGCGGCGCCGTCGAGAACGAGAACCCGCGGCCGGACACGCTGCGCGGCCCGATCGAGAGCGACGGCGTGTAGGTGTCGCCGAGACTGACCTCACGCGCGTGCAGCGGCCCCAGCATGGAGCCCTCGATCGAGCGCCGTTGCAGCAGGACCCGCGCGTTGGTGGCGCGGCCTTCCTCGTCCGAGCCGAGATAGCCCTGGAAGTTGCTCCAGAGCAGGTCGCCGGCCAGGCGCAGGTCGTAGCGGAACGACCGGTTCGGGTCGCCGGCGCTCACGCCGGTGTCGAGGATCGCATCGACGCCGGGCGGGCTGAACAGTGCGTAGGGCTCGCTGACGCGCAGCGAATCCTGCTCGACGCCGGTCTGCGATCCATCGGGCCGGTTGGCGAGCCGTTCCAGGCGCGCCTGCACAGGGAACTTCTCGCGCGCATGCAGGCGCAGCGCGAGTTCGTCGTCCGCGACCTCGATCTCGAGACCCAGCAGCCTGCGCAACTGTGAGACGCGCAGGTAGATCTCGGTCGGCGTTACGGCGGCGTCGCCGGCCGAGATCGGCGTCTCGCGCCCCGCTGAGCGCGCGACACCGGCCGAGAGATCGACCAGCAGGGAACTGCGCGCCTGGCCCAGCCGGCCGACGATGCGGCGTTCCGGGGGCAGCACGTCGATGTCCGCCTCGAGCAGGCGCGCCAGTTCGCCGACGGGCACGAGCGGGTCGGCGGGGTCGCCATAGGCCCCCAGCCCTTCCGACAGGGTCAGGTTGTCGAGCGACACGGAGAACAGCAGCAGAGTCGCCGGGTCGAGCGCCGGGGCATCCGCGGCGGGCGGGGCAGGGGGCTCAGCCGCCTCGGCCGGCGCGCCCCGCATCAGCGTCAGGACGGCGGTCGCAGCGAGCGCCGGCCATCTAGAGCGCGGCTTTCGCAAGGACCTTCCCCGGTGACGTGTCGTCGTCCGTGAAGGTCACCTCCAGCGACTCCCCGGGGGCAGGAGCGCGGCTGAGCGGAATCCGCACCGCTCTGCGGGCGACCTCGGGATAGACGGCGACCCCCCGCGCGAGCCCCAGCGGCTCGGCGTCCTTCTTCGCGCCGGCGACGCGGACTTCGAAGTTGCCGTAGACCGAACTGGCGCCGCCGCGCACGAGGTCCAGGGCGACCACCGCGGTCCGGCGCGGTGCGGCGCGGCCGTCGGGCGACACGTCCGGGAACTCGAGGCGTGCGCCCTGCAGCGTGGCGCTGACGTCCGGCTCGGCCGGTCGCACGATCACCGGGATCGAGATGCCGTACACGGCGGTGATCTGAAAGCTCAGTTCGTTGCGGGCCGGGTTGGCGGCCTGCTCGGGCGTGGCCCCGGTGTCCCTCGGCGGCAGGGTGGTGATCGTCAGGTGGCTGCGGCGCTCGCCGCCGGCGGCGTCGGGCAGGCTCGCCAGGCGGATGCGCACCGTCTGCGGCCGGTTCGGCAGCAGGGTCACGCGCCGGGGCGATAGCTGCAGCAGGTCCCTCGCGGACTTCACCTGGGCGGCGACGGCCTTCGCGTCGTCGCGCTGAACCGCCTCGTCGAGCGCGAAGATCTGGCCGTCGGGCAGCATCACCCGGTCGATCAGTGCGATGTCGACGGTGATCGGTTCGCGCCCCTGATTCACCAGGAAGACCGTGCCGATCCGGCGGCCCCTGTCGAAGGTGATCCGCTTCGGCGTGATGTTGATGAACGCGCCGCCGGTGGTCACCACGGGCGCTGGCGCGGGGTCCGCCGGCTGCGCGAGCGCCGGAACGCCCGCCGAGGCGAGCGCGAACGCGAGGATCAGGGCGGCGCGCATCAGTTGTACTGCACCATCACGACCAGCGTTCCGGACGATCCGGGCGCCTGGCTGCCCGTCGATGCAAGGATGAGGCCGCCGCGCGCGACCCCGATGCTGGCGGCCGTCCCGGCGCGCACTTCACCGCCCACCAGGGCGTGATCGCCGCCGATCCGCGTGTCGGTCAGGCCCGTGCGAACCAGTACGGCGGGCTGGTCGCGGATGGTGGTGACGTCGAAGGCGCCGGGCGCCGTCGCAGGCTCGCCGGTTTCGTCCTCCCGCTGGATCATCAGTCGGGCGTTCGCGGGCATCATCATGCCCAGGGCCATCGAAGGCATGGCGCCGCTGAAGACGGCGCCGTCGGCAGCGCCCCGGACGCTGGGCATGGCGGTCGCCCACTGCATCCGGATCGCCATCGGCTCGACGATCACCGTCTGGGCTCCGGCCTGGGCCTGCAAACCGGCCGCCGCCGCCGGCGCCGCCGCGAGGGCGGCCACGATGCCGACGATGGGAACTGCGCGAGTCATGGCCCAAACCTAGACACCGACGCCAGGACGGAAAGTCCCGGCGGTGTCGCAGGGGATCAGTTGAACGTCACCGTCAGCACGAGGGTGCCGTTGTACGTGGCCGGCGCCGTATTGGCGTCGATGGAGAAGTGGCCGCCGATGTAGAGGTCCTGCTGCCCCGGCGTCGCGCCGCCGTTGGGGATGGTCCCGACCGACCCGAACGACGCGACCGGCGTCTCGGACGCAGGGCTGATGAGGTTCGTGCCCGCGGTGGGGAAGCTCAGGACGTTGCCGCCGATCGTGTAGGTGGACCCAGGATTGCCAATCAGCCGGAAGGTCGCGGCGCGGGCCTGGCCCGACACCGGGACCGAGCCGTTGCCGCCGCTGACGGTCGGCGTTGCGCTGGCCGAGGCGTCGGACGCCACGGTGACGAGGGTCGTGCCCGTGGTCGGCTTGGCGATCGTACCGAACGCCAGGTCGCGCGTCGCGCTGAGCTGCGTCGGGGCCACGATCGTGGCGCTGGCGTTGGCGGTGGCGTCGGCGGCCTGGGCTGCGACGGCGGTGAGCGTGGCGGCGCCGAACGCGGCGAACGCAAGACGAAGCTTCATACGTTACCCCCGGTGACTTTCCCGATCGGATGGCGACCTGCGCCGAGACTTGCTCGGCCCGTGTTCGCCGAATATTCCCCTGACAGGCGAAAGAAAAAAGTCTCGGATGCTCAGGGTTGCAACCGCGGCTTTTACCTTCTGCTAACCACGGTCGGTTGTGAAACCGCGGTTGGCGACTGTCAAGCTGGCGCTCCTGGCCGGCGAGGTCTCACAACTTCCGATGCTTGTTCATGTCGGCGGCAAGGTGATTGGCGCGGGCGCGCCGGTCGAATGCTGCATCCGTTGCCGCCATTTTCAGGTTCTGAGCAGGCATTGCTGAGCGCCACACCCTCGCCCGCAAGGTGTGAAACCTTGGCGGGAGGACAGGGCGAGGGGGCTGAACTCTCTCGCGTTCAGCCTCTCCTAAGGCGTCGCATCGTACGATTGCGGAAGACCTGACCGCTGAAGCCGCCGAGGGGCCTCGCGGGCGCTTCCGGTGGCGACGGTGCGACAATCGGCGCAGGGGGTTGGGGGCGCCCCGGCGGGTTGGTGTAACATCGGCGTCGGGCCGGTCGGGCGGCCGGTCTTTGAGGGGGATGGTTTGGCCGACGACGGGGGCTGGCCGATCGGGACGGGCGAGGCGCGAACGCGCGCCGCGCTCGACGAGCTGCGCGCCGTCCTGGGCGCGCTCGAGGCGCGCTTCGACGCCGCGGCCGCCGCCCTGCCGCTCGAAACCGCCGCGGAGCTGATCCGGACGCTCGACGTCCTGGCCCGGCGGATGGCGGAGCATGAGTCCGCCGCCCACGCGCGGGCGGCCGAACTCGCGGCCACGGTAAGCCAGCTCACCCGGAAGCTCGAAAGCCAGTCTGCGGCCCAGGCGGCGCGGGAGCATGCCGTGTCGGGGCGGCTGGACCTGATGCTGGACGAGTTCGGCCGCGCCCGGGAGGCCGAGGCCGGGTCATGGCGACAGGATCCGGGCGTCCTTCGCGCGGTGCTGGTGGTTGCGAGCGCGCTGGCGGCGCTGAGCGTCGTCGGCGCCGGCGTGCTGACCGCCACCCGGCCCGAACTGTTGCCGCAGGTCGCGGCCGCGCTGACCGAGTCCCTCCCGTTCCGCCCGAGCCTCAGGCCCGCGCCGTCGGGCCCGGCCGCGACGGCGCGGAAGGCGCAGGGGCCATCGCCGCTGCCGGCCTCGGTCCCGTCGGGAGACACCTACGCCGCCGTCGCCGAAGCCCTGGCGCGCGGGGACGCGATGGCGCTGCCGCGCCTGACGGGGCTCGCCCAGGCCGGCGACGCCCAGGCGCAGCTACATCTCGCGGCGCTCTACGAGACCGGCGGCGCCGGCCTGCCGCAGGACATGGCGGCGGCGCGCGCGTGGACCGTCCGGGCCGCCGAGCGCGGCGACCGGATGGCCATGCACAACCTCGGGCTCTTCCTGACGCAGGGCGACGGCGGGATGCGCGACTACGCCGCCGCCGCAGGCTGGTTCCGTCGCGCCGCCGAACAGGGCGTCGTGGACTCCCAATACAATCTCGGCCTCCTCTACGAGGCCGGACGGGGCGTGGAGAAGAACCTGCGCGAGGCCTACCGGTGGTACGCGATCGCGGCCAACGCGGGCGACGTGGCTGCGCGCGAGAAGCAGGTCGAGATCGAGGGCCGCCTGACCGCAGGAGAACGCGCCGGGCTCGACCGGGATGTCGGGGCGTTTCAGCCCGGCGCACCGATGCTCGACACCGCCGACGTCATCGCGCCGGCCACTACGATCGCGGAGACCCAGGCGCTGCTCGCGCGGCAGGGCTACTATGTGGGCCCGCTCGACGGGGCGGCCTCACCGGCCTTCCGGCAGGCCTCGGCGGCATATCTGCGCGATCACCCCCGACGCTAGTGTCCCTATTCCGAAGTTCGCAAGCGTGTGAGGCGGACTCGGTCGACCTTCGGAATCGATAAGGACACTAGAGAAGTATTTGTTTCTAGGGTACTTTTTGGATCTGAAGTTCGCTCTGCGCTCCGACCCAGAAGCGGGCGAACCTCAGATCCAACACACTAGCCGTTCGGCTGCACCAGGATCTTCACGTGCGCTTCGGGATCGCCGAGGTCGGTGAACGCCTGTGCGACGCCATCCAGTCCGACCTTGCCGGTCACGAGGCCCGAGACGTCGATGATCCCGTCGGCGAGCTGGTTCAGGGTGAGCGCGAACTCCTCGGGCGTGTAGCCGAACACGAAGGTGAGCTCGATCTCCTTGGTGATGGCGATGGAGGGCTCGATCTTGTCGCTCTCCATGCAGACGCCGGCCACGACGATCTGCGAGCCGGCCGGAGCCGCCTCGATCAGCGCCTGGAGCACGCCGGGCGCGCCGACGCATTCGAACACCACCGGCTGGGCGATGGCGTTGCCCATCATCTGCATCATCGACTGCGCGGCCCGCGCCCGCGGCACGCCCAGCGTTTCCCAGCGCTCGTGAGGGTTCTCGACAGCGGGGTCGATCACGACGTCGGCGCCCAGCTTTTCGGCGGCGGCGCGGCGGCGGGGCGAGAAGTCGGCGGCGATCACCGGTCCGTGGCCCTTGGCCTTGAGGGCCGCGATGACCGCCAGCCCGACCGGGCCGCAGCCGACCACCAGCGACACCGATTTCGGCTCGAGCCGCGCCTTGGCCACGGCGTGCGCGCCCACCGCGAACGGCTCGGTCAGCGCGGCCTTGTCGGTCGGCAGGCCGTTGGGCACGGGCAGCACCATGGCCTCGGTCAGCAGCATCTGCTCGGCGAAACCGCCCGGCAGGCGGTTGGAGAAGCCCAGCGCCTCGACGCCGCCGTCGTGCATCGTAACCGGGACGCTCACGACCCGGGTTCCGGCCTTGAGCGCCTTGGTCGACCCGGGCCCGTGGTCGAGGATCTCTGCGCAGAACTCATGTCCGAAGACCGTGTCGGCGGTGGGATCGAAGCCGCCGTCCATGGCGCCGCCAGCGCGCCGCGAGAGGTCGATCATGTGCTCCATGTAGTGGAGCGCGTGCAGGTCCGACCCGCAGATCCCGCAGGCCAGCGTCTTCACCAGCACCTGGCCCGCGGCCGGCGTCAGCTCCGCGATCTCGTCGCACACCAGCCGCTTGTCGCGCCGGATAACTGCCCTCATGAGTTCATCCCCTCGAGTCTCGTCGTTCTTGTACGCGTCGGTTCTATCCCCTAACCCTCGCGCCTCGGAATCACCAGGAACGGGATCGCCTATGACCCTCGCATTCCTCTTCCCCGGCCAGGGCAGCCAGGCCGTCGGCATGGGCCAGGAACTGGCCGAGGCGTTCGGCGCGGCGCGCGAGGTCTTCCAGGAAGTGGACGAGGCGCTGGGCCAGAAGCTCTCCGCGCTGATGAGGGACGGGCCCGAGGAGCAGCTCACCCTGACCGAGAACGCCCAGCCCGCGTTGATGGCCGTGTCGGTCGCGGTGATGCGGGCGCTGGAGAAGGAGTTCGGCGTCCCGGTCGAAAAGGCCGCCTTCGTCGCCGGCCACAGCCTCGGCGAGTACTCCGCCCTGGCCGCCGCGGGCGCGATCAGCCTCTCCGACACCGCCCGCCTCCTGAAGCGCCGCGGCCAGGCCATGCAGCGGGCCGTGCCGGTGGGGCAGGGTGCGATGGCCTCGCTGATCGGGCCCAAGACCGATATCGCGCTCGCGGAAGAGGCCGCCAGGGCGGGCTCCGAAGTCGGCGTCTGCGTCGTGGCCAACGACAACAATCAAGGCAATGTGGTGATCTCCGGCGACAAGGCCGCGGTCGACCGCGCCATCGAGAAGGCCAAGGAACTGGGCGCGCGGGCGATCCCGCTCAACGTGTCGGCGCCCTTCCACTGCCCGCTGATGCAACCCGCCGCCGACGAGATGGCCGAGGCGCTGGCCGCGGCGACGATCGTCGCGCCGCGCGCCCCGCTGGTGGCCAACGTCGTCGCCCGCCCGACGAACGACCCCGAGGCGATCCGCCGGATGCTGGTCGAGCAGGTCACCGGCCGCGTCCGCTGGCGCGAGACCGTCACCTGGATGGCCGGAAACGGCGTCACGCGCTTCGCCGAGGCCGGCGCCGGCAAGGTGCTGTCGGGCATGGCCAAACGGATCGCGCCGGACGCCGAAGCCGTGCCGCTGAACACGCCCGCCGACCTCGACGCCTTCGCGGGGAGCCTCTGATGTTCGACCTCACCGGCAAGACCGCCCTTGTCACCGGAGCGACCGGCGGCATCGGCGCCGAGATCGCCAGGACCCTGCACGCGCAGGGCGCGCATGTGGTGCTGAGCGGCACGCGCGAAGCCGTCCTGCAGGACCTGGCCGCGAGCCTGAACGCGCGCGTCTCGGTGGCGGCGGCGAATCTCTCGGATCCCGCCGCCGTCGACGGCCTGATGGAAGCGGCCGAGGGCGCCGCCGGGGCGCCGGTCGACATCGTCGTGGCCAACGCGGGCATCACCCGCGACGGCCTGCTCATGCGGATGAAGGACGAGGACTGGGAGACGGTCCTCAAGGTCAATCTCGAGAGCTATTTCCGCCTCGCCCGCTCGGCCATGCGCGGGATGATGAAGCGCCGCCACGGGCGCATCATCGGCATCACCTCGGTCGTGGGCGTGATGGGCAACCCCGGCCAGGCCAACTACGCCGCCTCCAAGGCCGGAATGATCGGATTCTCCAAGGCTCTGGCGCAGGAAGTCGCGACCCGCGGCATCACCGTCAACTGCGTGGCGCCGGGCTTCATCGCGAGCCCCATGACCGACGCGCTCAACGAACAGCAGAAGGCGGCCATCCTGGGCACGATTCCGGCCGGCCGGCTGGGCGCGGGGGGTGACGTCGCGGCAGCGGTCGCCTATCTCGCCTCCGACGAGGCCGGGTACGTCACCGGCCAGACCCTGCACGTCAACGGCGGCATGGTCATGATCTGACTATCGCCTTGCCGGTGGAACATGCTACGCGCCACCCGGATTTGATCACCAAGGCGGCGGTTGACTTCGACCTCACCGTCGCCGATGCAAGACCTGACTAACCCCTGAGGGACTTAAGCGAATGTCCGACGTTCTTGAACGCGTCCGTAAGATTGTGATCGAGCACCTCGATGCCGATCCGGAGAAGGTGACCGAGAAGGCCAGCTTCATCGACGACCTGGGCGCCGACAGCCTGGACAACGTCGAACTCGTGATGGCCTTCGAGGAAGAGTTCGATATCGAGATCCCCGACGACGCCGCCGAGCACATCCAGACGGTCGGCGACGCCGTGAAGTTCATCCAGGAGCGTCTGGGCGGTTAAGGCCGCAACTTCACGTATCGGATCAAGAGCCGCCGCGTCCCTGGGCAATCAGCGCCCGATGGCGCGGCGGCTTCGTTTTGAGGGTTCGCCATGCGTCGAGTCGTCGTCACCGGCATCGGTCTCCTGACCCCCCTGGGCCAGGGCGTCGAGCACACCTGGAAGAAGCTGCTGGCCGGTGAGTCCGGCGCGGGCCGCATCACCGCCTTCGATATCTCGGACTATGCCTGCCAGGTGGCCTGCGAGGTGCCGCGGCTCGACGGGCGCGGCGGCGGCGGACCCGACGTGGCGGGCAGCTTCGACCCCGACCAGACGATGTCGGCCAAGGACCGCCGGCGCGTCGACGACTTCATCCTCTATGGCGTCGCCGCCGCCGACGAGGCGGTGAAGGATTCGGGCTGGGTCCCGCAGACGGACGAAGACCGGGAGCGCACCGGCGTCATGATCGGCTCGGGCATCGGCGGCCTCGGCACCATCGCCGAGACGGCCATCGAGCTGCACGAGAAGGGCCCGCGCCGGGTCAGCCCGTTCTTCATCCCCTCGTCCCTGATCAACCTGGTGTCGGGCCAGGTCTCGATCCGCCACGGCTTCAAGGGCCCGAACCACGCGGTCGTGACCGCCTGCGCCACGGGCGCGCACGCCATCGGCGACGCGGCGCGGCTGATCATGTTCGGCGACGCCGACGTGATGGTCGCCGGCGGGGCCGAGGCCAGCGTCGTGCCCGTGGGCATCGCCGGCTTCATCGCCTGCCGCGCCATGTCGACCGGCTTCAACGACGAGCCGACCCGGGCCAGCCGGCCCTACGACAAGGACCGCGACGGGTTCGTGATGGGCGAGGGCGCCGGCATCCTGGTCCTGGAGGAGCTGGAGCACGCCAGGGCGCGCGGGGCCAAGATCTACGCCGAGGTCATCGGCTACGGCCTGGCGGGCGACGCCTATCACATCACGGCGCCTGCCGAAGACGGCGACGGCGGCTTCCGCGCCATGAAGGCGGCGATCAGGAACGCCGGCATCCAGGCCAGCGACATCGACTACATCAACGCCCACGGCACCTCGACGCCGCTGGGCGACGAGATCGAGCTGGGCGCGGTCGAGCGACTGCTGGGCGACGCGGCGGGCAAGGCGACGATGAGTTCGACCAAGTCGGCCACGGGCCACCTGCTGGGCGCAGCCGGCGCGATCGAGGCGGCGTTCACGGTGCTGGCGATCCGCGACCAGATCGCCCCGCCGACGATCAACCTGGACAACCCCTCCGTCGAGACCGCCATCGATCTGGTCCCGCACAGGGCCAAGCCGATGGAGATCAACGTGGCGCTGTCGAACAGCTTCGGCTTCGGCGGCACCAACGCCTCGGTGATCTTCAAGAAGTACGCGTGACGAAACGCCGGCTCTCCCGTCGCGCCGCGGCCGGAGGCGGCCTGATCGCGCTGGGGCTGGCGATTCTGGTCGGGCTGGCCGGCTTCTGGAGCTACGGGGGGCCCGGCCCGCAGGCGAAGAGCGGCGAGGTCACGGCCGTCGTGCTGGAGCGCGGCTCCGGCGTGCGCCAGATCGCCGACACGCTTCAGAAGGCCGGCGTCATCTCCTCGGCGGGGCTCTTCGCGATCGCGGCGCGGCTGACGGGCGCGGCCGGCGACCTGAAGGCCGGCGAGTACGAGGTGAAGTCCGGGGCCTCGATGGCCGCGGTGCTCGGCGACATCCGCGCCGGCCGCGTCGTACGCCGGCTGGTCACCATTCCCGAGGGCTGGACCAGCGGCATGGCGCTGGACGCCATCAACGCCTATCCCGTGCTGACCGGGACGGCCGTCGAGCCGCCCGAAGGCTCGCTCCTGCCCGACAGCTACGAGGTGCAGCGCGGCGAGGATCGGGAGGCGGTGATCGGGCGCATGCGGGCCGCCCGCGACAGGGTGCTGGCCGAACTCTGGGCCGCCCGCCAGCCGGGCCTGCCGATCTCGACGCCCGAAGAGGCGGTGATCCTGGCCTCCATCGTCGAGAAGGAGACGGGCGTAGCGTCGGAGCGCCCGCGCGTCGCGGCCATCTTCGTCAACCGCCTGCGCTCCGGCATGGCCCTGCAGAGCGACCCCACGATCATCTACGGGATCACCCGAGGGCGCCCCCTGGGCCGTGGCATCCGCGCCTCGGAGCTGGCTGCGAACAGCCCGTGGAACAGCTACAGGATGACTGGGCTTCCGCCTGGGCCGATCGCAAACCCGGGCCGCGAGTCGCTGGCGGCGGTGCTGAACCCGCCCAGGACCGACGAACTCTACTTCGTCGCCGACGGCACGGGCGGCCACGCCTTCGCCACGACCTACGCCGAGCACGAGAAGAACGTCGCCCGCTGGCGCCGGATCGAACGCGAGCGCGCCGCCGGCGCCGGAGGCAGCCGGTGACGGACCGCGGCGTGTCAGGTCGGGAGCGCGCGCCGGCGGAGCGCGGCGCCGACACCGCTGAAGCCCAGGATCATGAGCGCCCAGGCGCCCGGCTCGGGCACGCCCTCGGCGACGCGGAAGGACATCGACGTGAGATCGTGGCCCGCCGCCTGGCCGGGGCCGATGAAGAAGCCGAAGAACTGGTTCGCGCCCAGGGTCACCGTGCCGTTGAACGCGAGGTTGTCCGGCGTGGTGTTGGGCGTGCCGATCACCGAGCTCATCACGTTCGACTGGAGACGCGCGACGGTGACGCCGTTGTTCAGCGTCTCGGCGCCGTCGAACAGGGCCTTGATGCGATAGGTTCCCGCCTGCGGCGCGTTGAAGAACACCGCGATGCCGAAGTCGCCGGGATCCACCACCAGGGCGCCGGCCGGCACGGTCACGATCGAGCCATCGTCGACCTCGATGGCGCCGGGCGTGGCGGCGCCGGGCTTGAAGACGCCTGCGTCGCCCGTGCCTTGCAGACAGGTGATGTCGTAGGGACAGGTGTCGGCGGTCATGAGCGTCGGATTCTGGCCGATCGCGCCGCTGAAGGCCGTGTAGCGGAACGGGGCCGTTGGATTGGTCCCGTTGAACAGGTCGAACGCGTTCCAGCTCGCGGCCAGGGCCGACGCCGGACAAATGACAGCGGCCGCGATGGTCGCGGCGACAAACTTGCGAAGCACGATCTGGGTCCCCCCCTGCGACCGTCCCCGAACGGTCGGGTGCGAGCAGAACAGGAATTCCGCTTTTCGCAAACTGTGTTCTCTCAGGAGAAGAGCGCCGATTCACCTGCGGGCGAGTTACGTCGTTATCCGAACGATGCCCGGGGCGGTCTGAAGCGCGCGGTCCGAGCCCTTGAGACGACTGAACTCCTGTCGGGATCGGGCGTCGCGACCGGCGGCGCTGCACGGATGGAGGCGCTCTGATGCCGATCTCGGGGATGACGGGGTTCGGACGCGCCGAGGGCGCGTCGGGCGCATGGAGCTGGTCGGCGGAAGCGCGCAGCGTCAACGGCCGGAACCTGGAGACGCGGTTTCGCGGACCGCCTGGGTTCGAGGGCCTGGAGCGGGCGGCGAGGGAAGGGGCGCAGGCGCGCTTCCAGCGCGGTCAGCTCACCGTCGGCGTACAGGCGAAGCGCGCCGAGGGCGCGGTGATCGTGCGGATAAACACCGGGCAACTGGAGCGCTATCTGGCGCTGGGCGCGCCGCTGGTGGCCGCGGGCAAGGTGACGCCGCCGGCGTGGGACGGCCTCCTGGCCCTTCGCGGCGTGGTGGAGGCGGACGACGCGGGGCTCGATCCCGAGGCGCAGGCCGAGCTGGAGGCCGCCATCGGCGCGTCGGTGGCCGCGGCGCTGGACGGGCTGCTGGCGGCGCGCCGCGAGGAGGGTGCGGCGCTTCTCCCCGTGCTCACCGGCCAGGTGGACCGGATGGCGGCGCTGACGGCTCAGGCGCGGGAGCTGGCGGCCGGCCAGCCCGCCGCCATCAAGGCCCGCTTCGAGGCGCGGTTGAAGGAACTGGCCGGCGAGGCCGCCACCGAGGAGCGGATCGTGCAGGAAGCCGCCGCGCTGGCCGTGAAGGCCGACGTGCGCGAGGAACTGGACCGTCTGGGCGGGCACGTCGAGGCGGCGCGCGGGCTGATCGGCGCCGACGCGGCGGTGGGGCGGCGGCTGGACTTCCTGACGCAGGAGTTCATGCGCGAGGCCAACACGCTGTGCTCGAAGTCGGCGTCGGGCGCCTTGACCGCCGTCGGCCTGGACCTCAAAGCCGTGATCGAGCAGTTCCGCGAGCAGGTGCAGAATGTGGAGTAAGGCGCGGGCATGACCGACGATCTGAAGCCGTGGGAGACGACGCGGCGAGGCATGCTGCTGCTGGTGTCGAGCCCGGCGGGAGCGGGGAAGACCTCGCTGACGCGCACGCTGGTGGCCGACCACGACAGCCTGATCCTCTCGATCTCGGCCACGACCCGCGATCCGCGGCCGGGGGAGGAGGAGGCGCGCGAGTACTACTTCAGGACCCGCGACGAGTTCGAGGCGATGATCGCCGCGGGCGAGCTGCTCGAGTACGCCACCGTCAACGGCAACTACTACGGCACGCCGCGCGAGCCGGTGGAGACCGCGCTGGAAGCGGGCCATGACGTGATCTTCGACATCGACTGGCAGGGCGCCGCTCAAATCGCCGACAAGGCCCCGGACGACGCCGTGAGCGTCTTCATCCTGCCGCCCGCCTGGGGCGACCTGGAGCGCCGGCTGCGGGCCCGCGCGCAGGACTCGGAGGCGATCATGGAGGCGCGCCTGCGGCTCGGCCAGGAAGAGGTCCAGCACTGGCACCTCTACGACTACGTCATCGTCAACCAGAACTTCGATCGTGCCTACGCCGACCTGGGCCACATCTACCGCGCGGAGCGGATCAAGCCGCAGCGCAACACCTGGCTGCCGGGCTTCGTGGAGCGGCTGCTGGCGGAAGCCTCGGGCGAGACCTCGCCCCACGACCCCCAGGGCGCCCCGCCGCGCACGACGATGATGCTGCCGGTGCAGAAGTAGGCGCTGGGCAAGGGGCGGCTTCTGATGCGTGGAGCGACCGCCTTCGGTCGTCTACGCAGCCTGAGCCGTGCATGGTCCGCATCTGGCGCGAAGCGGACCCCGAGCCTCGGGCGTGCGCGCGGCGCGATCGCTATGCCCCTCGCATGAATATGGCGGTGAACGTCAGCGTGTCGATGATGCCGTGCAGCAGGATTAGCGGCCACAGGTTGCGCTTGAACAGGAGGAACATCGTGCCGAACGCCAGGCCGATCCCACAGGTCACGACCGCGCCTCGCCATCCCTGATAGTAGAAATGGCCGTAGCCGAAGATCAGCGCAGAAACGGCGACGGCGAAAACCGACCCGAGCCAGCCGTCCGGGAACACCAGTCGCAGCCGGGTCACGAGGTAGCCGCGAAAGAACATCTCCTCTCCAAAGGCGGCCGCCGTCCAGACGATGCCAAGCCAGAGGAGATAGTGGGGCAAGCTGCCGGCCACCTCGCCCCAGCGATCATCGACGCCTGACGACGCCTCGGCCAGGAACGCAAGCCCGAGCGCGGGACCGACAATCGTCGTCAGCGCGACGACGATGGCGAACGCGACCAGCGTCAGGCCCGCCTTGGGAAGCACCATCAGCCTGGCCTTCCATCCCTTCAGCGGAACCAGGCCCATCGTCGACCATCGCAGCCCGACGGCCCGCATATACAGGGTCAACAATCCAAGCGTCAGCAGCAGCGACACGGGGCCGGCATAGCGCCAAAAGAGCAGGCTCAAGAGGTACTTGGACAACAGCGCGAAGCAGACGAACGTCGAAAGCTCCGCGGCGACGGTCCATCGAGAATGGCCAGAGATCTGCGTGCCCCCAGGGTCTTGAGATGGCGGTTCGAGTCGACGCTGTCAAAGGCTGTACGGGCGCCAATGTCCACGGTTCGTTGTCGTCGGCCGGAGGGACGGCTTTCCGCGCGCGTACCAGCGCGGCATGGTCAAGCCTTCGGGCGTTGCAGGAGAGACCACCATGGACGAGACGGCGAAGGGCGCGCGGGAGGGCGGCTGCCGCTGCGGGCAGGTGCGGTTCCGGGTGACGGAGGCGCCGCTGCTGACGATGGCGTGCCACTGCAAGGGCTGCCAGCAGATGACGGGCAGCGCGTTCTCGCTCTCGACGATGCATCCGACCGCGGGCTTCGAGGTGACGGTCGGCGAGCCGGTGGTCGGCGGTCTGCACGGGCCGAACCGACACCTGCACTGTCCCCACTGCATGAGCTGGGTGTTCACGCGGCCCGATGGGGCGGACTGGCTGGTGAACGTGCGCGCGACGATGTTCGACGACGCGCGCGACTTCGTCCCGTTCGTCGAGATGTTCACCGACGAGAGGCTGCCGTGGGCGAAGACGCCGGCGAAGCGGAGCTATCCGCGGTTCCCGGACCTGGCGGACTACCAGGGGCTGGTGAGCGAGTTCCAGGCCGAGCGGGGAGGAGCTTAGGCGGCCTTGCGCTTCGGCGACGCGGCCTTGCGGAGCGGCGGGGGCGCCAGGGGGCGGCCGGGCGCGCAGACGACCAGCGTGCGGTACGCCCACTGGGGGAGACAGAACCGGCGAAGGTCGGGGTGGGCGGGCACGGGGGACTATCCTTAAGCGATCATTGACGTCGTCTGATGCAACTACGGATGGAGTGGGGGCTCGGCTGCGTTTCGGGGGTGAGGATGCGGCGGCGCGGCGTGGTTCTGGGGCTCGTGGGGCTTTCGGCGTGTTCGCCGGCCGATGCGCCGCCGGCAGAGGCGCGGGCGTCGCCCGAGGCGGCCGAGCGGGTGGTGCGCGACTACTACCACGCAGTGGAGGCCGGCCGCATGAGCGAGGCGGCCGCGTTGCGCGAAGACGGCGGCGTCGAGGACGTGGCGCCGTTCCTGTCGCTGCTGACGGAGGTGGCGCGGCCGCGGCCGGCGACCGGCGACGAGCCGGGCTGGACCTATGTGCGCGTGCCGGTGGCGCAGACGGGGCGGTTCGTGACCGGCGGCGACTACCGCGCCGCAGGGACCGTCACGCTGCGGCGGACGGACCGGCCGGGCGCGAGCGCCGCGCAGCGGCGCTGGCGCATCCACCGGATCGTCGTGCGGGCCTCGTCTAGTGGCGGACCACCCACTGGCTGACGTAGGCGTGCGTGGCGCGGGCGAGCTTCGGCGGGCCCGAGAAGTAGAACTCGCTGCCGAACATGACGCGGCGTTCGCGCCAGGAGATCTGGCCGGTGTCCTCGGCCTGCAGGACCGATCTCAGCTTCGCGCTCATGCCGCTGGGCACGAAGGCGACGTAGGTGGCGTCCGGCATGCTGCACTCCACTGAACCTGTGCCCCGGGGGCAAGGGAGCCTGAGTCCTTGCGAGGGCCAAGCGTGGCCGGAGGTCGCGGCTGGACAAGCTGTGGAGGAGTGCGCGAGGTGAAGGTCTGACAGCGGGCGGAGACGACGGCATGCGGTTGACGGGTCTGGTCCTGGCGTTGGCGCTGGTCGCGTCGCCCGCGGCGTCGCAAGGGGTGGCCGAATGGAAGGGCCAGGCCGCCCGGGTCAGCATCGTGCGCGACGACTGGGGCATCGCCCACGTCCGCGGCAAGACCGACGCCGACGCCGTGTTCGGGATGGCCTATGCGCAGGCGGAAGACGACTTCAACCGCATCGAGACCAACTACCTGGTGAACCTGGGCCGGCTGGCCGAAGCCGAGGGGCAGGGGGCGATCTGGCAGGACCTGCGCCAGCGGCTCTATGTCGACCCGGCCGACCTGCAGGCGAGGTACGCGGCGAGCCCGGCGTGGCTGAAGGCGCTGATGGACGGCTGGGCGGCGGGGCTCAACCACTACCTGGCCACCCATCCGCAGACGAGGCCGCGGGCGATCGCGCGTTTCGAGCCGTGGATGGCGCTCAGCTTCACCGAGGGCAGCATCGGGGGCGACATCGAGCGGATCTCGCTGCCCGCGCTGGAGGCCTTCTATGGCGGTGCGCGGAGCGCCTACCTGCCCCGTGAAGCGGCGGGGGAGGCAGGGGCGCCGACGGGGTCGAACGGGATCGCCATCGGGCCACAGATCACGAAGGACGGCCATGCGCTGCTGCTGATCAACCCGCACACCAGCTTCTTCTTCCGCTCGGAGCTGCAGATGACGAGCGAGGATGGCCTGAACGCCTACGGCGCGGTGACCTGGGGGCAGTTCTTCATCTACCAGGGCTTCAACGCCCACGCCGGCTGGATGCACACCTCGAGCGGCGTCGACGTGGTGGACGAGTTCGCCGAGACGATCATCCGCACGCCCGACACGCTGATGTACCGCTACGGAAAGGAGGCGCGGCCGGTTCGGACGGCCCGCGTGACGATCCGCTACCGGCTGCCGGACGGGGCCATGGGCAGCCGCGAGTTCACGACCTACCGCACCCATCACGGCCCGATCGTGCGCGCCGACGGCGACCGCTGGATCGCGTTCGCGATGATGTACAAGCCGGTGGAGGCCCTGACGCAGTCCTACCTGCGCACCAAGGCTACCGACCTCGATGGGTTCCTGAAGGTGGCGGAGGCTGCGAAGGCCAACTCGTCGAACAACACCCTCTTCGCCGACGACAAGGGGACGGTAGCCTACCTGCACCCGCAGTTCATCCCGACGCGGAACGACCGGTTCGACTTCACCCGGCCGGTGGACGGCGCGGACCCGGCGACGGACTGGGGGCCGCTGCATGCGTTCGCAGAGCGGCCCAACGTGGTGCGGCCCAGGGGCGGCTGGGTCTTCAATGTCAACGACGCGCCGTACGAGGCGGCGGGGACCGAGAGCCCGAAGGCGGCGGCGTTCCCGAAGTACATGGACGCGGCCGGGCGCAATGCGCGCACCGAGCACGCGATCCGCGTGCTCGACGGCAAGCGCGGGTTCACGCGTGAAGGGCTGTTGAGGGCGGCGTTCGATCCGGACCTGCCGGCGTTCGACGTGCTGATCCCGGCGCTGGTCTCGGCCTGGGACGAGCGGCCGGCGGGCGACCCGATGAAGACGCGGCTGGCGGAGCAGGTGGCGGCGCTGAAGGCCTGGGACCGGCGCTGGTCGGCGGGGTCGACGGAAACGTCGCTGGCGGTGTTCTGGGCCGAGGCGCTGGCGGCGAAGACTCCGCCGGGACGACCTGGAAACTGGGCGCTGCTGAAGGCCATGGCGGCGCGCACGCCGGCCGAGCGGCTGGCGGCGCTGGCCGAGGCGTCGGACCGGCTGACGGCGGACTTCGGGACCTGGAAGACGCCCTGGGGCCAGATCAACCGGTTCCAGCGGCTGACCGGCGACATCGTGCAGACCTTCCGCGACGACGGCCCTTCGATCGCCGTGCCGTTCACCTCGGCCGGCTGGGGCTCGCTGGCCGCGTTCGAGGCCCGGCGCTACCCGGGGACGAAGCGCTACTATGGGACCAGGGGCAACAGCTTCGTTTCGGTGGTCGAGTTCGGGCCGAAGGTGCGGGCGCTGGCGGTGACGGCGGGCGGCGAGAGCGGCGACCCTGCGAGCCCCCACTTCAACGACCAGGCCGAGCGCTATGCGAGCGGGAGCCTGCGCGAGGTCTATTTCCATCCCGAGCAGTTGGCGGGCCACACCGAGCGGACGTACCGGCCGGGCGAGTAGGGCGCTCGACCGGCCATCGGGTCGCGGCTGCAATTGCGGGAGATCGGCGGAAGCCCTACGGTTTCGCTCTGCGCTGCAGGAGCATCCCGTTGATCCGCAAGCCGACCCTGTTCGCCCACGTCGTGTACCGCACGCGCCGCTTCGAGGAGATGATCGCCTGGTACGAGGCGGTGTTCGGCGCGCAGGTGCAGCACGAGAACCCGGCGATGGCGTTCCTGACCTATGACGGCGAGCATCACAGGTTCGCCTTCCTGAACCTCGCGGTCGTCGCGCCGGACGGGACGCCGGAGGCCGACAGGCGCGGCGCCGTGGGCGTCGACCACGTGGCCTACACCACCGCCTCGATCACCGACCTCCTGGAGAACTACGCCGAGCTGAAGGCCAGGGGCATCACGCCGTACTGGTGTGTCCACCACGGGCTGGCGGCATCGCTCTACTACGCCGACCCCGACGGCAACCAGATGGAGTTCCAGGTCGACGCGTTCGAGGGCGACGGGTGCAACGACTTCATCCGCGGCGAGGCGATGAACCAGAACCCCGTGGGCGTCGAGTTCGATCCCGACGCCTGGCTCGCGCAACTGCGCGGCGGCGCGCCGGAGGCGGAACTGCTGGTCCGCACGGTCCACGAACCGATCTCGCCGATCCGCGGGTTCGCGGGCGCGCTGTAGCGCGGCGTTCTTTGTCGGCAGGCGTCGCCGAACGACGATTGCCTCGCCCCCGATCAGTCCAGTTCGATGTCCAGCAGGCGGACGAACTGCTGGCCGCAGTGCATGTCGCGTTCGACCTCGCCGCCCTGGGGACTGGTGCGCGGATAGGAGACCTTGAGGATGTCGAGGTCGGCCACGCGATGGTGCTGCACGAGCGCCGGATCGGCGCCGAAGAGGCGCGCGAACAGGGTGGGACCCAGCGCCGGGCTCCCGGCGTAGCGGGCGAAGTGGTCGGCGTCGCGGAAGAAGAGGTCGACCGTCACCCAGTAGGGTCCGGCGTTCTTGGAGCGGACGTGGCGGCAGGCGTCCCTGACGGTGGTCATGCGGCGGCTCCTTCGCGCAGGTCGATCCAGGCGGTGCGGACGAGCTGCATGGCGTCGTCCACCGCCACCACATGGTTCAGGCGGAACTCGAACACCGGGCCGCGCTCGATGTCGGCGGGCGTGAAGGCGAAGCCGTAGCTGGGCAGCTCCTGGTCCGCGACGATCGGGAAGTGGAAGAACCAGGCATTGCAGGCCTTGGCGATGCGGGTGGCCAGCGCCTGGGTCTCGGCGGTGGCCACGAAGAGGACGCCGACCTCGCGCGGCGGCGGCGTGCCGGGCGGCGGACGGTCGCCGGAGACGGCGTTCCAGCCGTAGAGCCTGAGAGAAAGGTGGAAGTCGCCGGCCTCCGGGCCGAGGCTGCGGCGCGCGCGCTCGTAGAGGGCGCCCAGCATGCGGTCGTGGAATTCGTCCAGGCGGGAGAGCACCTCGGGGTCCTGGATCCCGATCAGCATGACGGTCTGGTAGCGGCCCCGCGAGGCGCCTTCGAGCTTCATCGTGTAGGGCTGCGGCTCCCAGACCGAGCCGGTGACGCGAACGCGGCGGTCGTCGAGGGCGACGTAGCGGGCGTGGGTCACGTCGAGGACGCCGCCGGGCTCGGTCAGCCGGAACGGGTTGGCGTTCTCGTAGAGCATGTGGGCCGAAACGCTGTGCGGATCGCAGCGGTTGGCGGGGTTCAGCGGCTCCACCTCGAAGCCGTCGGTTCCGATGGTGACGAGGACACCGGCGCCGTCGGCCGGCCGCACCGTGCATTGCGAGCCGCACTCGGCGATCTTGGCGGCGTGCCAGGCGGCGCCGGCGTCCATCCCGTGCATCAGGGCGAAACAGGCCAGGACGGCGGTGTCGGTGGTCCGGCCGCCGATGATGACGCTCGCGCCGGCCTGGAGAGCGGCGACGTAGGGCTCGGGCCCCATGGCGGCCACGATGTGGTCGCAGCCGTCGATCGTGGCGTCTTCGAGCGGGCCCAGGGGCGGGAGCGGACGGATCCTGCCCGCGGCGTTCAGGGCCTTGAGCGTCGCCTTGTCCTGCTCGGAGTAGAGCAGGGCGATGCGGGGGCTGAGGCCGCGCTCGCGGGCGATCTCCAGGGCGATGTCGCGGGTCCAGTCGACGTTGAGGTCGCCGCCGGCCTGCCCGGCCGTGCCGATGATCACCGGGATGCCCGCCGCGGCCCCCGCCTGCAGGAGGATCGCGAGGTCACGCTTCACGGCCCCGCGGTCGTTCTTGGAGATGCCCAGCGCCAGGTAGGCCGCGCCGCTGTCGGTGGAGCCGGCGTCGGTGGCGATGGCGTGGGCGCCGAGTTCGATGCCGCGGCGCACCTCGGTCTCGCGCACGCCGCTGCCGAGCGACCCGGACGGGACGAGGATTCGGATGGGTCCTTCGGTCATGCGTCATCCTCTTTCAGGCGCGCCACGGGATGGCGCCGGTCAGGCCCATGGCGATCAGCAGCACGAGGCTGACCAGCACGGCCCACTTGAGCGCGAAGCGCTGCGCCTCGCCCACCTCGACCTTCAGCAGGCTGCAGGCGAGGTAGATCGGCGCCAGCAGCGGGCTCAGCGTGTGGACGGGCAGGCCGACCAGCGAGGCGCGGGCGATGGCGACGGGCTCGATCCCGAAGGCCGCCGCGGCCTTGGCGACGACCGGGACCACGCCGAAACAGTAGGCGTCGTTGGACATCACGAAGCTGAGCGGCAGGGCGGCCAGGCCCGCGATCACCGCCATGGAGGGGCCGACCCCGGGCGGGATGACCGAAAGCACCGCCGACGCCATGGCGTCGGCCATGCCGGCGCCGTTCAGGATGCCGGTGAACACGCCCGCGGCGAAGATCAGCAGGAACACCTGCAGCACGTTGTCGGCGTGGGCGGCGAACCGCGCGCGCTGGTCGGCCAGGCGCGGGTAGTTGACCGTCAGCGCGACCGCGAAGGCGCCCATCATCAGCACCGGCAAGGGCGCGAGGCCGGAGATCATGCCGACCAGGAGGGCGAGGGTGAGCGCGAGGTTGAACCAGAGGAGCGTCGGTCGGCGGGCATCGTCCTCGGCTTCGGGCTGGCCGACCGGGGCGGCCACGGCAGGCGCGCCCGGGACCCAGCCCAGGCGGCGGCGCTCGGCGCGGCCGAACATCCAGGCCAGCAGGAAGACGACGGCCAGGCCGGCCAGCATCGCGGGCAGGATCGGCCCCACGACGTCGGCCAGATCCACATGGAGCGCCGCGGCGGCGCGAGCGGCGGGACCACCCCAGGGCAGGAGGTTCACGAGCGCGCTCGACAGGCCCAGCAGGGTCGCCAGGATCAGCGGGTTCATCCCGACCTGCCGGTAGACCGGCAGGAAGGCCGAGATGACGATCAGCGCGGTGCTGGTCCCGTCGCCGTCGAGAGAGACGAGGGTCGCGAGCACCGCGGTGCCGAGGCTGATGCGCACCGGATCGCGGCCGACCACGGCCAGAACCCCGCGCACGAGGGGCGCGAACAGGCCGGCGTCCATCATCAGCGCGAAGTAGAGGACCGCGAAGCCGAGGAAGAGGGCGGTGGGCGCGACCTGCCCGACGCCCTCCAGGATCATGCGCCCGAGGTCCGGGCCGGCGCCGGCCAGCAACCCGAAGGCGATCGGGACCGCCAGCAGGGCGGCGACAGCAGACATCCGCCGCGTCATGATCAGCGTCATGAACGTGGCCACCATGGCCGCCCCGAGCACGGCCGGGTGGGTGAGGAACGCGGGCATGGCGACGGACTAGCGCGGCTGGCCGCGGATCCTTTGCCTGGTTTTTTACATCGGGCCGAAGAAGCCGGGCTAAGCTCCGGTCGATGATCAATCGCCGCGAGAACTGGATCGCCGCGCTGCCCGCCGACATCCGCGCGGAACTGGAGGCGTGTGCGGTTGTCCGCGACTATGCCCGCGGCGCGGTGATCTGCGAGGCGGGCGATCCGGCGAGCGGCGTCCACCAGGTGGTCGAGGGCTACATCAAGGTGACGGGTGTGACCTCGGCCGGCGAGACCGCCCTGATCGTCGTCTATGGGCCGGGCAACTGCTGGGGCGAGTCGCCCCTCATCGCGGAACGGCCGCACCACCACACCACCACGGCCATGACGGACGTCCGGGTCCGCCACTTCCCACGCGCGGGCTTCCTGCGGATCTACGCGGCGCACCAGGCCGTCAGCATGGCGCTCTGCCGCAAGTTCAGCCGCTCGATGTCGCAGCTCATCCGGCGCGAGGCGGCGCAGTCGCGCGAGCGCATGGCCCGCCGCGTGTCGGGCTGCTTCTACGCCTTCCTCAACGGCGCGCCGGAGCCGCCGGCCAACTGCTGCACGATCGACGCGCCGCTCACCCAGACCGACATCGCCGACTTCCTGGGCGTCACGCGACAGAGCGTCCAGCCGGAGATCGCCGCGCTGAAGGCGGCCGGGATCGTGGAGAAGCGCGGCGGCGTCTGGGAAGTGCTCGACGTCCGCGGCCTCAGACGCCGGGCGATGGACCTCGAGATCGCCTGAGCGCGCCGAAGCCCGAGTCGCTGGCCAGTGTCGAGGCGGAGAGGCGGTCCGCTTAGACCCGCTGCACGGGGCGACGCCGACGCATCATCCCTCCCACGGCGCCGAAGCCGATGATCATCAGGCTCCAGGTCGCGGGCTCCGGGATAGCACCTGGGGGCGGCGGCGGCGGTGGAGGCGGCGGAGGAGGCTCCATGCCGGTTATGGCATCCAACTCGACTATCCTCGCCCCAGGGGTGATGGCGGCGCCGCGAATTATGTAATTGTGTGGGGAGACCTCAAAGTGAAAGAACTGATAGTTCCTTCCAGAGAAGTTGTCCGATATTCTTATTCTATTGCTTCCGTATGATTGCGTGTAAGAATCAAATATGCGAGTTCCCGAGTTGGCAAGATATACAAACGAAAGTGTATCGTAGTTGACGCCATCCATACTCGCGGAGAGAGAGTACCACTCGATTCCGCGAAACGCATTGTTGGGATTGGAATTGGAGTCGTCTGCTAGAAATATATTGAATCCGGTCAGGTATATGGGCTGATCCGTCCGCCATGACAGATAATTTGTAACCCCCGGAGCGCCCCAGTCCTCAAACACCAAGTTTCCCTGCTCGGGTCCTGGCACGTTGTATCCGAATGCAGCCGCCAGCGCAGTGTTCGCCTGGGGCTGGGGGAAGTACCGGGTAATGACGGATCCGCGATCCCAGTTCCATGCGTCCGTACTCGAGATTTCCGAGAAGTCGGTCGGGGTGACAGTCAGTGCTGCATACCCGGTCGAAGGAAGGAGTGCGCCCGCGCACAGGGCAACAACCGTCAGCCCGACTCTAAGCGTCATCTATTGAACCCTTTTGCCCCTGCCGACCGGTAGAAGAGGCGGAATTGCCGGCTTCCCGCCGCCCACTGCCTCAGGAGGGCGCAACCGATTACGTGGCGCATGACCCAAATGGGCCAAGCCGCGATTGCCGTGCTGGCATAAGACCTGCACTGATAACGTCGGTTTTTCCCCTAGGAAGGGTGGGCGGTGGAGGGTGAGTGACGTTCAGGCAGCGTCGCAGGCGATCGACGCCGCGCCGTTCGCAGACGACGGTTGGCAGGATGCCTTGCGATTGACTGCCGAGAGTTGCGGCGGCTGGGTCGCGCAATTGCTCGGGATCACCGATCGCCTGGAGGTTCGTTGGAACTGGCAATCAGGTCTTGCCCTGGAGGCCAGCGCCGACTTCGAACGGAGGATGGCGGACAACCCGCAGGTCAACCCCCGCGCCAGCATCGTCAGTACGCGCGCCATGATCATCCGGACCGACGAGAGCTTCATCGAGGACGCCGACCGCCACCGCAACGCCTTCTACCGGGAATTCTACGATCCGCTCGACGTCTCGCACGTCGGGATCGTCAAGCTCGCTACGCGCCAGGCGGATACCAACAGCGTGCTTGCCGTTCTGCGAACAGGCGCGCGTGGGGCGATGGAAGCTCGCGACCTCGAGGTCATGTCGGCGCTGATCCCGCGCTGGGATGCGGCCGTCAGGGTAAATGCCGCCCTGGAAGGCGAGGCGGCGACGCTTGTCGCATCCGGCCTCGAGGCGCTATCGACACCGGCGTTCGTTCTGAACCGGTTTGGGCGGATGGTCGCCCTTACGGCAGCGGGCGAGACGGTTCTAATGCGGGGTTCGCCTCTTCGGCTCAATCGGAGCGGCGGCCTCTCGGCGACGGAGCCCTCCAACGCTCTCCGCCTTCGCAAAGCGCTGGATGCCGTCCTGTCGCTCGCCGACGCCGTGATCCGACCAGTCATTCTGCAGGACGCCGATGGACCCATTGTCGCGGAAATCGCCCGCTTGCCGCGGGGGCTCCACGATACAGGCCAAGGCGCGGCGGCGATCCTGATCCTTGCCCGCCAGACACGCTCGGCGTCGCAGGTGATGGAACTGCTGCGTGAGGCGTACGGACTGACGACGGCCGAGGCCGAGGTCGCCGTCGCGCTGCTCGCAGGCCGCGCCATGGAGGAAATCGCCAGCCTCCGGCGCGTGAGAGTGCAAACCCTCCGAAACCAACTCAAATCGATTTTCGCGAGACTCGGCGTTTCGTCGCAGGCCCAACTGGTGGCGAAGCTCAGCCGCATCGTGGGCGTTCCCTCGCCGTAAGCTCCAGCGGTCCCACAGTCCCACAGAAAGAGCGCGGTCCTGGACGCGGCGAGCATCGTGGGAATCAGCCCGCCCTCGCCTGAGCGCGCTCGCCTTACGCCACGTCGCGGGCGTCAGTCTGGCAGTGCGGACAAGGGAGAGCGCCATGAGCGACCACATCGCGGGCAAGACCATCGTCATCACCGGCGCGGGCGGCGGGTTCGGGCGGCTGGTGGCGCAGAAGGCGGCGACGCGGGGCGCGCTCGTAACCTGCGGCGACGTCGACGAGGCCGGGGTGCGCGAGACGGCGGACGGGATCGTGGCGAGCGGGGACAAGGCGCAGGGGCTGGCGGCAGACGTCACGCGACTGGAGGACCTGGTGGCGCTGGTGGGGGCCAGCGTCGAGGCGTTCGGCGGGGTGGACGTGATGGTCAACAACGCCGGGATCATGCCGCTGGCGTTCTTCTCGGATCACGCGGCGGCGCACGCGGCGTGGAGCCGCTGCATCGACATCAACATCAAGGGCGTGCTGAACGGGATGGTCGCCGCCTACGACCCGATGATCGCGGCGGGGCGCGGGCAGATCGTCAACATCTCGTCGATCTACGGCAACTTCCCGGTTGTGGGCGCGGCGGTCTACGGGGCCAGCAAGGCGGCGGTGAACTTCCTCTCGGAGTCCCTGCGCATGGAGGCCCGCGGCAAGATCAAGGTGACGACCGTGAAGCCGACCGGCGTGCCAGGGACGGGGCTGGCGGGGGCCATCGTGAACCCGGCGGCCGTCGTCGGCATCGTGGGCCACAACATGCCCGACTTCATGCAGGCGATGGGCGAGATGCGCGAGGGCGCCGGCAGCCGGCTGGACGCCGCGGAGATCGACTACGCCGCCCTCGCGCCCGAGCACATCGCCGACGCCGTGCTGCACGCCATCGACCAGCCCTGGGGCGTCTCGATCGGCGAGATCACCGTGCGCGCGGCGGGGGACCACTACATTCTCTAGCCCCGCGGGGGGCGCAGGGATACGCAAGGACCCAGAACGGCCCGGCCGAGTCCCGGCGGGCCTGGCGATGCAGCGCGGCGCCCAGGCGCCTGCGAACGATGGGGTTCGGCATGAGGGTTCACGTTATTCTGGCGCTGGCCGCGGCCGGCCTCGGAGGCTCTGCGGCGGTCGCGCAGCCCGCGCCGCAGACGCCGCCGCCGCCCGTGCAGGCGACGCAGGGGCCCGAGGACAAGGCGCTGAACCCGGAGCGGCAGCCGCCGGCCCCCGCGCCGGCCGTGACGCCGGCCCCCGGCGCGAAGGAGGAGGCCAGGCCCGCCAAGCCGCCGAAGTGGGACGTCAGCGCGCCGCCGGGGCTGACCGTGCGCCAGTTGCCGCTCAACGTGGACGAGGGCACCTGGATGAACCTCGACGTCAGTCCGGACGGGAAGACGATCGCGTTCGACCTGCTGGGCGACATCTACACGATGCCCATCGCGGGCGGACCGCCGACGAGGATCGCCGAGGGGCTGGCCTGGGAGGTGCAGCCGCGGTTCTCGCCCGATGGCAGGCGGATCGCTTTCACCTCGGACCGTGGCGGCGGCGACAATATCTGGATCATGAACGCCGACGGGTCGGACAAGCGGCAGGTCACCAAGGAGGACTTCCGCCTGCTGAACCAGCCGAGCTGGAGCCCGGACGGGCAGTTCATCGCCGCGAAGAAGCACTTCACGACCGGCCGCTCGCTGGGGACCGGCGAGATCTGGCTCTACCACGTCTCCGGCGGCGGCGGCGTGGTGCTGGTGAAGCGGCCGAACGAGACGCACCAGAAGGAGCTGGGCGAGCCGGTCTTCGCGCCGGACGGCAAGTCGATCTTCTATGAGCGGAACGTCACGCCGGGCCCGATCTTCGAGTACGCGCAGGACTCGAACGGCGACCTTTTCCACATCGAGCGCTACGACCTGGAGACGGGCGAGATCTCGACGGCGGTGTCGGGGAACGGCGGCTCGGTGCGGCCGACGCCGTCGCCGGACGGCAAGAAGATCGCCTTCGTACGACGCGAGCGGGCGCAGTCGAAGCTGTACGTGAAGGACCTGGCCTCGGGCGTGGAGACCAAGATCTACGACGCGCTCGACGTGGACATGCAGGAGACCTGGGCGGTCATCGGGACCTATCCCAACTTCGCCTGGACGCCGGACGGCAGGACGCTGGTGTTCTGGGCCGGCGGCAAGATCCGGCGCGTGGGCGCGGACGGGACGGGCGCGGCGGTGATCCCGTTCAAGGTGAGCGACGAGCGCGGCGTGATCGACCCCGTCCACCCCAAGATCGAGGTGTCGCCCGACAGGTTCACGACCAGGATGACCCGGTTCGCGGCGGTGTCGCCGGACGGCAAGCGGGTGGTGTTCGAGAGCCTGGGCAAGCTGTGGGTCAAGCCGATGGGCGAGGGCGCGCCGGCGCGGCTGACGAAAGGCGACGAGGCGAGTCTGGAGCTGTTCCCGGCCTGGTCGCGGGACGGCAAGCAGGTCGCGTTCGTGGCCTGGACAGACGCGGGGCTGGGGCAGATCCGGACCGTGGCGGCGGCGGGGGGCGCGGCGAAGGCCGTGACCCGCGAGGCGGGGCACTACGCGCATCCGCAGTGGTCGCCCGACGGCAAGACCATCGTGTTCGAGAAGAAACGCGACGGCAGCCTCGTCGCGCCGCGCGGGTCGGAGAACCCGGGCGTCTATCGCGTGGCCTCGGGGGGCGGCGAGCCGGTGCGGGTGTCGAAGGACTTCGTGCGGCCGCAGTACGGCGCCTCGAACGACCGCGTCTTCATGTTGGGCTCGGAGAAGGGCAAGACCGTGCTCGTCTCCACCGACCTGAACGGCGAGGCCCGGCGGACCCACGCGGCGGGCGAGATGGTCAACGACTACAGCGTCTCGCCCGACGGGCGGACGATGGCGTTCCGGCAGAACTACGAAGCCTTCGTCATGCCGCTGATGCCGGGGACGCAGGAAGTGACGGTCGACCAGAAGGGCGGTCCGATGCCGGCCACGCGGGTCAGCAAGGGCGGCGCCGACTGGATCCACTGGAGCAACGGCGAACTGCACTGGAGCATGGGCCCGGCGGTCTACACGGCCGCGGCCGACCGGTTCTTCGCCACGGCGCCGGCGGGCGACGATGCGCCGAAGTTCGAGCCGCCGACGGGCGGCGTGTCGCTGGCCCGGACCGTCGAGGCCGACCGGCCGCGCGGTACGTTGGCGCTGACCGGCGCGCGGATCGTGACCATGGCCCGCGAGGACGGCGGCCTGATCGACGACGGCGTGATCGTGATCCAAAACCACCGCATCGCGGCCGTTGGCCGGCGCGGCGAGGTCCAGATCCCCGCGGACGCCCGGACCGTGGACGTGACGGGCAAGACCATCATCCCGGGCCTGATCGACGCGCATGCGCACGGCGCCCAGGGCGAGGACGAGCTGGTCCCGCAGCAGAACTGGTCGCTGATGGTGAACCTGGCGCTGGGGACCACGACGATCCACGACCCGTCCGCGCAGGCCTCGGAGATCTTCGCGGCCGCCGAGATGCAGCGGGCAGGCAAGATCCTGGGTCCGCGCATCTTCTCGACCGGGGAGATCGTCTACGGCGCGAAGAGCGCGCGGAACTACGCGGAGATCAACAGCCTGGACGACGCGCTCGCCCACGTCCGGCGGCTGAAGGCGCAGGGGGCGCTCAGCGTCAAGAACTACAACCAGCCGCGGCGGGACCAGCGCCAGCAGGTGGTCGAGGCCTCGCGGCGCGAGAACATGCAGGTGGTGGCCGAGGGCGCGGCGCTGTTCGGCCAGGACATGACCATCGTCGCCGACGGCAACGCCACGCTGGAGCACAACATCCCGCAACTGCGCCTCTACGAGGACGTGCTGAGCTTCTTCAGCCAGAGCAGGACCAACTACACGCCGACGCTGGTGGTGACCTATTCCGGCCTCGCGGCTGACCCCTACTGGCGCGCGCACACCGACGTCTGGGAGCAGCCGCTGCTGAAGGCGCACATCCCGCCGACCGTGCTGGCGGCCGACAACGTGCGCCGGCCCATTGCGCCCGAGGCGGACTACGTCGACGATGACAACGCCCGCGAGGCGCACAGGCTGGCCAGGCGCGGCGTGAAGGTCTCGATCGGCGCCCACGGCCAGCAGGCGGGTATCGGGTCGCACTGGGAGCTGTGGTCGTTCGTGCGCGGCGGGATGACGCCCGTGGAGGCGCTGCGGGCGGGGACGATCGTGTCGGCCCAGTCGCTGGGCATGGACGCCGACATCGGGTCGCTGGAGGCCGGCAAGCTGGCCGACCTCGTCGTGCTGGACGCCGACCCGACGGCCGACATCCGCAACAGCGAGAAGATCCACCGCGTGATGGTGGGCGGGCGGATGTACGACCCGACGACGCTGAACGAAGTGGTCACGGGCGAGCGCAGACGTGCGCCCTACTGGTGGGAAGCGAAGTAGCCGGGCCTCACCACATACCCCTGCTCAGCCCCGCGAATGCGGGATGAGCGGAGTTGGGGCAGGAACAGGACGCTCACGTCATGGGCGAACGGAGATGGACGATGCGTGTGTTCGTGACCGGGGCGACCGGGTTCGTGGGGGCGGCGGTGACCGCCGAACTGATCGGGGCCGGCCACACGGTGCTGGGGCTGACGCGGTCGGACGCCGGTGCGGCGGCGCTGGCCGCGGCCGGAGCCGAGGCGCATCGCGGGTCGCTGGCGAACGCTGCGAGCCTGACGGCGGGCGCGGCGGCGGCGGACGGGGTGATCCACCTGGCGTTCAACCACGACTTCTCGACCTACATGCAGAACTGCGACGACGACCGGCGCGCGATCGCGGCGCTGGCGGCCGGGCTGGCCGGGACGGCCAAGCCGCTGCTGGTGACGTCGGGCACGGGCATGGGCGCGGCGCGGCCGGGGCAGATGATCGGCGAGGACGATCCGGCGGCCAGCGCCACCGCGATCCCGCGCGCGGCGTCCGAAGAGGCGGCGCAGGCCGCGGCGGCCGAGGGCGCGAACGCCGGTGTCGTGCGCCTGCCGCAGGTCCACGACACGGAGAAGCAGGGACTGGTCAGCCCCTATATCCAGGCGGCGATCGCGAGGGGTTTCTGCGCCTATGTGGGCGAGGGCGCCAACCGCTGGGCCGCGGCGCACGTCGGCGATGTCGCGCGGCTGTATCGGCTGGCGCTGGAGCGGGGGACGCGCGGGGCGCGCTGGCATGCGGTCGGGGAGGAGGGCGTGACCCTGCGGGCCATCGCCGAGACGCTCGGCAAGCGTCTCGGACTGCCGGTCCGCTCGATCGACCAGGGCGAGGCGGCCGACTACTTCGGCTGGCTCGCGATGTTCGCCGGGCACGACGCGCCGGCGTCCTCGGCGCTGACGCAGGCGCGGCTGGGCTGGCGGCCGACCGGGCCCGGCCTGCTGGAGGATCTGGCGGACCTGAAGCTGCCGGCCTCTTGACCCGCCCCCTCTTGACCCACCCCCTCTTGACCCGGGGCCGCGCGCCGGGCTGATGGCGGCCCGCGCGAGGGCGCGAAGCTGGAGGGCGAGACGTGGCGTCGGTGATCCTGAGCGTGAGCGGCAGCGACCGGCCGGGGCTGACGGAGGCGCTGGCGGGCGCGGTCCTTGCCGCCGGCGGAAACTGGCTCGAGAGCCACCTGTCGCAACTGGGCGGGCTCTACGTGGGTTCGGTGCTGGTGGCGCTGGAGGCGGACAGGCTGGAGGCCCTGCGCGACGCGGTGCGGGCCGTCGACGCCGGCGGGCTGGAGGTGCGCATCGCGCCGTCCATCGAGGGCGCGGGGACCGGCGGCGAGGCGCTGCGGTTCAGCCTGGTCGGCCAGGATCGGCCCGGCATCGTGCGCCAGGTGACCGCGGTGCTGGCCGGCCTGGGGGTCAACATCGAGGCCTTCGAGACCCGCATCAGCCCCGAGCCCCACTCCGGCGGCGCCCTCTTCCACATGGAGGCCCGCCTGCGGCTTCCGGCGGGGATGGGCGCGGCGCAGGTGCAGGCGGCGCTGGAGGACATCTCGGCCGAGATCATGGTCGACGCCTCACTGACCCCGGCGGAAGGCTGAACCGGGCCGCGTCTGCACCGGAATTCCATACGGGGCGCATCAGGACCGCAGGGGCGGCATGGGAGCCTGGGGCCCGGGTTCGGCATGAGGGTCAGGCGATGACGGCGTCGAAGGGCGGATTTCGCGACGGGCGGTGGCGGCTGGCGATGTGGGGCGGCGCGGCGGCGCTGCTGCTGGCGCCGGCCGTGGCGATGCAGGTCACCGGCGAGGTGAACTGGGGGCGGGAGGACTTCGCGGTCTTCGCCGGCATGTTGATCGGCGCCTGCGGCGCGTTCGAGGTCGCCGCGTGGATGACGCCGCGCCCGGCCTACCGGATCGCCGCCGGGCTGGTCATCGCCGCGATCTTCGTGCTGATCTGGGCCCAGCTCGCGGTCGGCGTCTTCTGAGGTCGGCGGGGCAGGCGCCCGTGACGAGGAGACCCGAGATGGCCGCGCCCTTCGAGACGGTGAATGTCCGCTACATGGTCGACGACGTCGCCGCCGCCGTGGACTGGTACGTCGCATGCTTCGGCTTCGAGGCGGTCATGTCGACGCCGGCCTTCGGGTCGGTGGCGCTGGGGAACCTTCGGCTCCTGCTGAGCGGCAGGGCGAGTTCGGCGGGCCGGCCGATGCCCGACGGACGACAGCCGGAGCCCGGGGGCTGGAACCGTTTCCAGTGGATCACCGACGATATCGCCGCCGACGCGGAGCGGCTGCGGGGACTCGGCGTGAAGTTCCGCAACGAGATTCTGTCGGGCCCGGGCGGCTCGCAGGTGCTGATCGAGGACCCGTCGGGGAACGTGGTCGAACTGTTCCAGCCGGCCGCCAACTGGCAGCCGACCCGCTGACCCCGCTCAGCCGACGAGTTTGAGGCGCGGACTGCTTCCGAAGGCGGGCGGCGGGCACGCCGTGGCTTGGGGCCGCGGCACGGTGGGGTAGCCGATGACGGCGCCCAGCGCGGGGTAGCCGGCGATGGCGTGGCTCGCGAGCTTGCCGCTCATGGTGGCGCCTTCGAAGCTGCCTACGTTCAGTCCCGTGTAGATCCAGTCGCCGGCGAGCGTCAGGTTGTCGAAGCCCGAGCCCCAGGCCTCCATGCGGTGCTTCACGCTGCCGGGCGGCGTGGTGACGTAGCGCTCGGTTGGGTCGATGTTGGCGCGCCAGAACTGGCTGTCGAAGCGCTGCACGCCGCGGATGCCGGGAGAACCGGGCGCGCCGACCTCGCGGGTGTCGACGAGGAGGTCGAAATCGAGGCCCATGGGGTCGCCGATCGGGTTGTTGGCCCGCACGGTCGCCTTGGGCAGCATCGTGCCGATGGAGGCCTGCAGGTACTGGATGCACTGGGCCTTGACCCGCTCGGCCTGGCGGGCCGGATACTCGTGGTCCGAGAACGGCGGCATCGGCTCGTAGTCGGGCATCAGGCCGCAGAAGTACCACAGGGCCCTGGGCCGGTTGTCGGCCGGCCATTCCTCCCACTTCAGCAGGTCGTGGAACTCGGCGTTGCCGTTCGGCGGGCAGAAGTAGGTGCCGGTGATCGGCACCTCGTTCTTGGCCGGATCCAGCTTCTCGGCCCAGCCCAGCTCGTAGAGGTCCTTGGACAGCCAGAGCTGCATGGCCTGCGTCTGCACCGACGGGATGTTGGCGACCATGTCGGCCCAGCGCGGGCTCTCCTGGATCAACTCGTCGCAGAGGAAGGGAACTGCACCCAGCGAGATCGCGAACACCACCTCGTCGAAGTCCGCCCCGCGGCGCAACATCCTGGGTTGTCGCAGGTGGGGGAACTCGGCGCTGGGCCAGGGACACCAGTAGGACTCCAGGTCCTGGCGCAGCGCGCGCATGTACTCGCCCTCGACGAGCTGCTCGTAGAGCGGACGATGGGGCCAGGAGGGCAGGCCCTTCACCTCGATCAGCGGATCGTAGCCCCGGGCCGGATCCTTGAGCGTCGCCTGCAGCGTGAACTCGACCGACTCGATCGAGCGGCGGTCGCGCGGGTCGATGTGCAGCGCGTCGACCTTGTGGAAGAACTCGAACTTCACGCCACGGCGCTTCAGCACCTCGTACATGGGCGCCACGACGGTCTCACCGCTGCCGGCGGCGAAGCTCCACAGGAAGGCCTCGCAGTAGGCGCAGGTGCGGAGCGTCCAGTCGAGGAAGGCGCCGGCCGCCATGCGGGCGGCGCGCGAGGTGTCGCCGTTGGGGCTCTGGTAGCAGATGTTGACCGTGATCATCACGACGGGCGACTTCAGCGTGGCCGCGTCGATGCCGTGGCGGATCAGCCAGTCGGACCAGTTCTCGTCGTCGAGGCCGTCGTAGCCGTTGACCACGACGTTGTCCTCGAGCGCGCCCAGGATCATCGTCGAGTAGAAGTCGAGCGTCATCAGCGCGTGGCGCAGGTCGTCCCAGTGTTCGAGGATGCCCGGCGCGAACTTGTCGATCGTCTTCACGACGCCGGTGATGAGCGCGCGGGCCGTCTTGATCTCGCCCACCAGCGGGTGGTTCGGACCTTCCGAGAGCGGAATCTCGCGGCACTGGTCGGCGGCCTTGCCGAGCAGGGCGTCGATGGCGAGTTCGACGATCTTCGGCACGCCCTTGGCGGCGTCCAGCATCGACTGGACCTCGAAGATGATCGAGGTGATCGAGCTTTCGAGTCCCTTGTAGCCGGACGGGTCGATCGCCGAGTGGCTGTTCTCCGGGAAGCGGGTCGGCCAGGGCTTGAGCCCGCCGTTCTCGTACTCCCACATCATGGCGAAGTTCGAGGGGATGAAGGCCTGGTCGAAGGTCGCGAGCGGGGCGCCGGCCGGCCGGTTCAACTCGGCGTAGACCTCGTGCATCATCGGGATGGCGTTGAAGTAGCTGCCCACGAAGCCGTGGATGCCATGCTCCTCGATCCGCGCGTTCTCGCCGCGCGAGGAGGCGCACTTGCCGCCGAGCCGCCAGCCCAGCTGGTAGACCGTGATGTCGTAGTCGTCGCGCCAGCCGGGTCGGTTCGAGAGGTTGTAGGCGGTCGCAAGACCCCCCATGCCGCCGCCCAGAATCGCCACCTTCTGTGGCTTCTTCGCGCTAGTCATCCCGCATCCCCCAACCTGACGCTTAGGTTGAGTACTGTGGCGATCATAGGTTTTGTTTAGGTTAAGCGCGCCGCCCGGGCGGCGCTGTGTCGCGGACAACTCCGCAGCGGTGGCCGGTGTTCGCCGAAGGTCAGGAACCCGACCAGCCGGCGCCGCGCAGAGCCTCGACGAGACGTTCGGAATCTTCCGGGCGCACGAACGGGTGCCCGGTGCGGAGCGCCTCGAGGGTATAGCCCGGGCCCTCGCCGCCGAGCTGCTCGCGCGCGAGGCGGTCGCCTTCGTCGAGCGCGCGCCGGGCCTGGTCCATCTGGCCGTCGGCGGCGTAGCAGGCGGCCACGAGATAGCAGAGCGAGAACCGCTCGGGCTTGCGCGCGCGGGCGTCGGCGGCGTCGAGGGCGGCGGTGGCGAAGTCGCCGGCCGAGAAGCGCGCCAGCGCCTTGGACCGGAACCAGAGCCAGGCCTGCGGATCGTTGGGGCTCGCGGAGATGGCGCGCTCGCTGTGGGCGATGGCCTGGGCGGACTCGCCCTCGAACGCCATCAGGCGGCCGATCTCGCCCGAGGCCGCCGCGAGGTAGGGGTTGAGCTCCAGGGCGCGGCGCTGCTCGGCCTTGGCCTCGGGCAGCCGGTCCAGGAGCGAGAGCACGACGCCCAGGGTGAAGTGCGCGAACGCGTCGGACTGGCCTGCCGACACGGCCTTCAGGGCGATCCGGTGGGCGTCGGCGACGGCGGCGGTGGGATCGGCGGAGACGCCGCTCCACACGTCGAACAGCCGGCAGTGGGCCAGGATCGAAAGCGCCGAGACGTCCTCGGGCTCGATCTCGAGGGCCTGCTCGAGGAACTGCTCGGCCGCGCGGACGTCCCTGGTGGTCGAGCGCCAGAAATGGCGGCGGCCCTGCACGAAGAGCCGCCAGAACAGCAGGCTGTGCTCGGGGGTCTTGAGCGCCCGCAGTTCCTCCTGCTCGAGGACCGCGGGCTCGACCGTGCCGATGATCGACGCGGTGATCTCGTCCAGCATCGAGAAGAGGTCGGATATCCTGCGGTCGTAGCGGGCCGACCAGGCGCTGGTTTCGTCGACGCCGCGGATCAGGTCGACCGACACGCGGACCGTCCCGCCCAGCGCCCGGACCTTGCCGTCGATCACGTAGTCCACCCCCAGGCGCGCGCAGATGGCCCCGGGCGGGGCGCCCACGACGTCGGAGACCAGCAGTGACTGGCGCGGCGTCACCGACAGGAGCGGGGACTTCGACAGGCCGGCGGTGAGTTCGTCGGCCAGCGCCTCGGCGAACCAGGCCTGGTCCTCGTCGCCGGGCTGGTGGGTGAACTCCAGCACGACGATGCGGGGGCGCGCCTTGCCGGCCGGGCCCGTGGAAGGCTCGAAGGCCGGGCCGGGGCTGCGATCGGCGAGCAGGCGATAGCCCACGCGAGGGATGGTCTCCACGATGAAGGCGCCGCCGCAACTCGCTGCCAGCTTGCGCAGCTTGCTCATCACCAGAGTGATGGAGTCCTCGCCGACGACGCGGCCGTCCCAGCATTCCGCGATCAGGTCGTCGCGGCTGACCACGCCGCCGTCCGCCCGCGCGAGCGTGACCAGCACCTGCATGACGCGGGGCTGGAGGACCTCACGCCCATGGGGGGCCATCACTTCGCGGGTCGGCGGACGCACCTCGAGCGCACCGATGGTGAACCCACTCTCATGGGCAAGCTGCATAGAACTCCAGTCCCGTTTTACCCCGCGAACGGGTCCCTGCGGCCCCGCTCGCCCGCGACCCCCTGACTCGGACGCTCCTCACAACCTAGTGGCGCGCTGCGCCGCAACCAAGGCGGAAAGATCGGGAATTGCTCGGGGAAAGATCGGAACCGCTCCATGTCGGGTCGGAGCTACTCCTGATGATCTTAGACGTGGGTTTCGACCGCATCCGGGGACCCAGGGCAGACCCGACACTCGGCCCTAGGTCCCGGTCCCGACGCCGCCGCCTAGCTCCCGCGGGCGGACTGGCAGACGGATTGCGTCCGGGGGGGCGCCTTGAAGCGTCGAGACCTCTCCCCGGGCTCGCCGGTGCGAGCCCAGCTCGCTCGGCGAGGGGTCTGGAAGGTGGCTGGGGGGTCGCCTTGCAGATTCGATAACCGGCGAGAGCTTGCGGGACCCTAGACCCGTAGGCCCCCTCTGAAGCCCCCGGTCCGCGTACAGGGACCGGGGGTTCTTTTTCGCATACACACGCCTGAGATGTTCCGTGACATCTCGTCGCGTCAAGGGTGCGTCCGTGCGGCGCGGTGGTCTCAGCGGCGAGGGCCGCGCGGCGGCCTGGGACCGCGGTTGCCGGGCGCGGGCTTGCCGGGCGGGCCTTTGCCGTGGGGACGCGGGCCACGCGGAGCCTGGGGCCCCGGCGCGCTGGAGGGATTGATACGGATCTCCCCGGCGTCCGCGGCGGCGCGGACGGCCTCGAGGAAGCGGCCTTCGGCGTCCGGGGCGATCTGGAACTTCGTTTCATGGTCGAAGATGCGGATCAGGCCGATGTCCTTCTTGGTGACGTGGCCCAGCCGGCAGATCAGCGGGACCAGCCACTTCGGGTCGGCGTTCTTCGAACGGCCCACGGGCAGGCGGAACCAGCTCCCGTCGGCGGACTCGATCTGGGCCTGGCGCTCGGGACGGAGCGGCCGGGGCTCGCCGCCGCGATCCGGGCCGCGGTCGGGCAGCATCTCCTCCGGCGCCGGCAGGCGCGAGCGGTAGAGGCGAACCAGGGCCGCGGCGACGGCCTCGGGGCTGCGGTCTGCGAGCAGGCGCTGGGCCAGCTCGACGTCTTCGGCGGTGGGCGTGTCGGTGAGGATCGGGTCCTCCAGCATCCGGGCCTGGTCCCTGGCGCGGATCTCCTCCGGCAGCGGCGGGCCCGACCACTCGGCGTCGACGCCGGCGATCTGCAACAGGCGCTCGGCCTGGCGGCGCTTGGGGTGCGGGACCATGACGACCGAGACGCCCTTCCTGCCCGCGCGGCCCGTGCGGCCGCTGCGGTGGAGCAGGGCGGGCGGGCCGGCCGGCAGGTCGGCGTGGATCACGAGGCCGAGGTCGGGCAGGTCGAGGCCGCGCGCGGCGACGTCGGTGGCGATGCAGGCGCGGGCGTGGCCGTCGCGCAGCGCCTGGAGCGCGTCGGACCGCTCCTTCTGGCTCAGCTCGCCGGAAAGCTGGACGACCGCGAAGCCGCGTTCGCGCAGGGCGGAGTGGAGGTAGCGCACGCGCTCACGGGTGGCGCAGAAGATCAGCGCGCCGGGGCTCTCGAAGTAGCGCAGCACGTTGACGACCGCGTTCTCGATCTCGGTCGGGGCGGCGCGGACGGCGCGGTAGGCGATGTCGCCGTGGCTCTCGTCGCGGCGGATGGTGTCGATACGCACCGCGTCGCGCTGGTAGCGCCTGGCCAATGCGGCGATCTCGCGCGCGATCGTGGCGCTGAACAGGAAGGTGCGGCGCTCGGCGGGCGCGGCGTCCAGGATCTCCTGGAGGTCCTCGCGGAAGCCCATGTCGAGCATCTCGTCGGCCTCGTCGAGGACGACGACCTTGAGGGCCGAGAGGTCGAGGTTGCCGCGCTCCAGGTGGTCGCGCAGGCGGCCGGGCGTGCCGACGACGATGTGGGCGCCGCCGTTCAGGGTGCGCTGCTCGGCGCGGGCGTCCATGCCGCCGACGCAGGTGGCGATGCGCGCGCCGGCCGGGGCGTAGAGCCAGCCGAACTCGCGCGCGACCTGCAGGGCCAGCTCGCGCGTCGGGGCGATGACGAGGGCCAGCGGCGCGGCGGCGCGATCGAACCGCTCGGCCTCGCCCAGCAGGGTCGGCGCGGCGGCAAGGCCGAAGGCGACGGTCTTGCCCGACCCGGTCTGGGCCGAGACCAGCAGGTCGCGGTCGGGCTCGGCGGCGAGGACGGCGGCCTGGACCGGCGTCGGCTCCTGATAGCCCTGCGCGTCGAGCGCGCGGGCGAGGGCGGGATGTGTGGCGGGGAAGGCCATAGGCAAGGTCTCTAACGCGGCGAACGGCGCCTGGCGTCAGGAGTCTGTTCGGATTTGGGGAGTTCGCCACCGGAAGTGGCGCGAGTGACGGGACTCGAACCCGCGACCTCCGGCGTGACAGGCCGGCGCTCTAACCAACTGAGCTACACCCGCGCAATGCCGTCCGGCGCTGCGAAGGCGCGTCTCATATGGGCGGGTCGGAATCGTGTCAACGACTGAGTGCTCGGGGGACCATCCGCCGCACGGATTTGCAGGGACCCGCGGAACGAGGAACGGTGCGGAAGGGTCACGAACGGCCCGGCGCCTCCGCGTTCTCTCGCGTTCCCGCGGTTTGAAGACGGGTGCTACGCGCCGACCGCGATCCACGGCGGCGTCGGCAGGCCGGGGCGCTGATCCTGCTCTCGCGCTGGGTGGCGGAGTACGCCTTCGAACCCGCGCCCGGACACGTCGTGCAGCCCAGGACCGACGTGGCCCTGAGGCCGCTCGGCGGGATGCCTCTGAAGGTTCGTCGGCCGGCTAATTGAGAAGGGTTCGCAACTTCCGAAAAAACCTCCGTTTCGCGCTGCACAAGGCGGTTTGAAACACCGGAATGATCGGTCTAGAAGGGCGCCGCGACTCCCTCCGGAGACTTACGTGAACGACTTCCTGCTCGAGTACCTGCCCATCGTGATCTTCCTGGGGATCGCGGCGGTGCTGGGTATCGTCTTCATCCTGTTCGCCTCGGTGCTGGCGCCCAAGGCGCCCGATCCCGAGAAGCTGTCGTCCTACGAATGCGGCTTCAACGCCTTCGACGACGCACGGATGAAGTTCGACGTGCGATTCTACCTCGTCTCGATTCTCTTCATCATCTTCGACCTGGAAGTCGCGTTCCTGTTCCCGTGGGCCGTGGCGCTGATGAAGCTGCCGCCGGATGCGGCGAAGTACGCCTTCTGGTCGATGATGACCTTCCTGGGCGTGCTGACGGTGGGCTTCATCTACGAGTGGAAGAAGGGCGCCCTGGAATGGGAGTGATCGTTCCCCCGGGTAGCGGCGCGATCGTCCCGGCGGGCTCCGCCGGTCGCACGACCGTCGAAGGCTACGACCCGCAGAAGCATGACCCGTTCTTCGACGGCGTGTCGCAGCGGTTGGCCGACAAGGGCTTCGTGACCGCCGGCGTCGACGACCTGATCACCTGGGCCCGCACGGGCTCGCTGATGTGGATGACGTTCGGCCTCGCGTGCTGCGCGGTCGAGATGATGCAGGCCTCGATGCCGCGCTACGACCTGGAGCGCTACGGCTTCGCGCCGCGCGCCAGCCCGCGGCAGAGCGACGTGATGATCGTGGCCGGCACGCTGGTGAACAAGATGGCTCCCGCGCTGCGCAAGGTCTACGACCAGATGCCCGAGCCGCGGTACGTGATCTCGATGGGAAGCTGCGCCAACGGCGGCGGCTACTACTACTTCAGCTATTCGACCGTGCGCGGCTGCGACCGGATCGTGCCGGTGGACGTGTACGTGCCGGGCTGTCCGCCGACCGCCGAGGCGCTGGTCTACGGCGTGCTGCAACTGCAGAAGAAGATCCGCCGCACCGGGACGATCGTGCGATGAGCTGGCCCGCGAGCGAGAGCGAGCTTTCCAAGCTCGGAAAGGCCATCGTCAAGGAGGCCAAGGGCGTCATCACCGGGTCGTCGGTGGCGTTCGGCGAACTGACGCTGACCGGGCCGGCGGGCCGGGTGGTCGAGGCGCTGACCTACCTGAAGGATGCGCAGGGCTTCCAGCAGCTCATCGACCTCTGCGGGGCGGACTATCCCGAGCGGCCGCTGCGGTTCGACGTGGTCTACCACCTGCTGTCGCTGACGAAGAACCGGCGCGTGCGGCTGAAGGTGCAGACCGACGAGGACACCGCGGTGCCGTCGGTGGTGAGCGTGTTCTCGGCGGCCGACTGGTTCGAGCGCGAGACGTTCGACATGTACGGCGTGTTCTTCGACGGCCACCCCGACCTGCGGCGCATCCTGACGGACTACGGCTTCCACGGCCATCCGCTCCGCAAGGACTTCCCGATGACCGGCTACGTCGAGGTCCGCTACGACGACGAGCTGAAGCGGGTGGTCTACGAGCCCGTGAAGTCGGTCGAGTGGCGCAACTGGGATTTCCTCTCGCCCTGGGAAGGCGTGGAGAAGGGCTTCGCCCCGATCCTGCCCGGCGACGAGAAGGGCCCTGGCGAGAAGACCGGGGACAAGACATGACCGGCGACAACAGCCCCGCGGCGGCCACCGACTTCTACGCGCCCGAGACGCCGGAGACCCCGGTCCGCAAGTTCAACATCAACTTCGGCCCGCAGCACCCGGCGGCCCACGGCGTGCTGCGCCTGGTGCTGGAGCTGGACGGCGAGGTGGTGGAGCGGGTGGACCCGCACATCGGCCTGCTGCACCGGGGCACCGAGAAGCTGATGGAGGCTAGACCCTATCAGCAGACGATTCCCTACATGGACCGCCTCGACTACGTGGCGCCCATGAACCAGGAGCACGCCTACTGCCTGGCGATCGAGAAGCTGCTGGGGGTGACGCCGCCGTACCGGGCGTTGCTGATCCGCACGCTCTACGACGAGATCGGGCGCATCCTGAACCACCTGCTGAACGTGACCACCCAGGCCATGGACGTGGGTGCGCTGACGCCGCCGCTCTGGGGCTTCGAGCCGCGCGAGCAGCTCATGGTGTTCTACGAGCGCGCGTCGGGCGCGCGGATGCACGCCAACTACTACCGCGTGGGCGGCGTGCGGCAGGACCTGCCCGAGGCGCTGGTGCGCGACATCGCCGACTGGTGCGACGGCTTCCCGCGCATCTGCGACGACATCGAAGGCCTGATCACCCACAACCGCATCTTCAAGCAGCGCAACGTCGACATCGGCGTGGTGACCCGCGAGGAGGCCATCGCGCGCTCGTTCTCGGGCGTGATGGTGCGCGGCTCCGGGATCCCCTGGGACCTGCGCCGCAGCCAGCCCTACGCCGCCTACAACGACATGGACTTCGACATTCCGCTGGGCGTGAACGGCGACTGCTACGACCGCTACCTCTGCCGGATGCAGGAGATGCGCGAGTCGACGAAGATCATGAAGCAGTGCTGCGAGGCGCTGCTGAAGACGCCGGGTCCGGTGCTGATCGAGGACAACAAGATCACCGCGCCTCGCCGCGGCGAGATGAAGCGCTCGATGGAGTCGCTGATCCACCACTTCAAGCTGTTCACCGAGGGCTACCGGACGCCGCCGGGCGAGGTCTACGCCTGCGTCGAGGCGCCGAAGGGCGAGTTCGGCGTCTACCTGGTCAGCGACGGGACCAACAAGCCCTACCGCGCCAAGATCCGCGCGCCGGGCTATCCGCACCTGCAGGCCATGGACTGGATGAACCGCGGCCACATGCTGGCCGACGTCTCCGCCATCCTGGGCTCGCTGGACATCGTGTTCGGGGAGATCGACCGATGACCGCGGCCGCCAATCTGAAGCCGGGTGATCTCGCCGCCGGCCAGCTCGACGCCTACAACCGCCAGGACCTGGACGCGCACTGCGCGTTCTTCGCCGACGACGTGGTGGTGGCCGACCTGAACGGCGACGTCACGATCCGCGGCCTGGACGCCTACCGCGCCAAGTACGCCCAGGTGTTCGCCGACTTCCCCCGGAACCGCGCCGAACTCGCCAACCGCATCTGCGTCGGCGACACGGTCATCGACCACGAGCGGGTGTTCCGCGACGGCGAGACCGAGGCCTTCCAGGTGATCGCCATCTACACCATCGCGGGCGGCAGGATCGCCCGCGTGGATTTCCGCAAGTGAGGCCCGCGTGAGCGTTCGTCGTCTCAGCCCCGACCAGCCCGCGAGCTTCGCGTTCGCGCCCGCGACGCTGAAGGCCGCGAAGCAGTGGATGGCCAACTTCCCGGCGGGCCGGCAGCAGTCGGCCATGGTGCCGATCCTGTGGCTGGTCCAGAAGCAGGAAGGCTGGGTGCCCGAGCCCGCGATCCGCGCGATCGCCGAGCTGCTGGGCGTGCCGGTGATCCGGGTGCTGGAGGTGGCGACCTTCTACACCATGTTCATGCTGGAGCCGGTGGGCACGCATGCGCTGGTGCAGGTGTGCGGCACGACGCCCTGCCAGACGCGCGGCTCCGAGGCGCTCATGGAGGTGTGCAAGAGGCGCATCGGGCCCCAGAACCACAAGAGCGCCGACGGCAAATTCTACTGGCAGGAAGTCGAGTGCATGGGCGCCTGCGCCAACGCGCCGATGGCGGCCATCAACGACCGCTACTACGAGGACCTGACGCCGGAAGGCTTCGAGAAGCTGCTGGACGAGTTCGCGGCCGGGAAGACCCCCAAGCCGGGCTCGGAGATCAAGCGGCAGGGCTCGGCGCCCGCGGGCGAACCGCTGACGCTGACCGACAGCAAGCTCTACGACGGGTCGCTGGCCAAGAAGATCACCATACCGAACCTGCCGCCGAAGCCGCCCAAGGCGCCGAAGACGAAGGTGGGGGCATGACCCTGGACGTCGAGACCATCCAGCGGCGGCGCAAGGTGATGATGATCGCCAACGTCGTGGCGGCCCTCGTCGCCGTGATCGGGATCATGCTCTACGCCCAGGGCCAGACGTGGGCGATCGCGATGGTGATCGCCGCCGTGGTCGGCGGCTTCGCCGTCCAACTGTGGTTCATGGCCGCCCTGCGTGGCCGCAAGGGAGACTCCTGACTTGCCCGGTTTGCTGGCCGACAAGGACCGCATCTTCCTCAACATCTACGGCCAGCGCGACTGGGGCCTGGATGGCGCGAAGGCGCGCGGCGCGTGGAACGGCACCAAGGACATCGTGGCCCAGACGCCGGAGTGGATCTGCGACCAGATCAAGGCCTCGGGCCTGCGCGGCCGCGGCGGCGCGGGCTTCGCCACCGGGCTGAAGTGGACCTTCATGCCCAAGCAGGAGAGCGAGCGGCCGCACTACCTGCTGGTCAACGCCGACGAGTCCGAGCCGGGCGCGTGCAAGGACCGCGACATCCTGCGCAACGACCCGCACCTCTTGATCGAGGGCTGCCTCATCGCCTGCAAGGCCATGCGGGCGCACACGGCCTACATCTACATCCGCGGCGAGTACGTGCATGAGCGCGAGCGCCTGCTGGCCGCCATCAAGCAGGCCTACGACGCCAAGCTGATCGGCCCCGGCAACATCCACGGCTGGGACGTGGACGTGCGCGTGCAGCATGGCGGCGGCGCCTACATCTGCGGCGACGAGACCGCGCTGATGGAGAGCTTCGAGGGCAAGAAGGGCCAGCCGCGCCTGAAGCCGCCGTTCCCGGCCGGCGCCGGCATCTACGGCTGCCCGACCACTGTGAACAACGTCGAGACCATCGCGGTCGTGGGCACCATCCTGCGGCGCGGCGCCGACTGGTTCGCCCAGTTCGGCACCGAGAAGTCGACCGGCACCAAGCTGTTCGCTGGCTCGGGCCACCTGAACCGGCCCTGCGTGGTCGAGGACGCGGTCGGCATCCCGCTGAAAACGCTGATCGAAGAGCATATGGGCGGCGTGCGCGGCGGCTGGGGCAACCTGAAGGCCGTCATCCCGGGCGGCATCTCGGTGCGGATGATCCCGGCGGCGGAGGCCGAGGTCGCGGTGATGACCTACGAGGACCTGCAGGCGCGGGGCTCGGGCCTGGGCACCGGCACGATGATCGTGTTCGACAAGGACGCCGACCTGGTGAAGGCCATCGCGCGGGCGGCCTACTTCTACAAGCACGAGAGCTGCGGCCAGTGTACGCCGTGCCGCGAAGGCACCGGCTGGATGTGGCGGGTCATGGAGCGGATGGT
>NZ_JAEUMO010000017.1 GCF_016793285.1 Phenylobacterium sp. | reverse complement strand
GGATCAGGCCCTTAGTGGTGCGCGTCGGGCTTGATGACCGGCAGTTCGTTGAACTGGTGGAACGGCGGCGGCGAGCTCAGCGTCCACTCCAGCGTCGTGGCGCCCTCGCCCCACGGGTTGGCTTCGGCCTTGCGGCGACGGATCGCCGCCTCGGCCAGAACCACCAGGAACACGCCCACGCCGGCCAGGGTGATGAGGTAGCCGAGCGACGAGATGTGGTTCCAGTAGGAGAAGCCTTCGGGATAGTCGATGTAGCGGCGCGGCATGCCCTGGAGGCCCAGGAAGTGCTGCGGGAAGAACACGAGGTTCACGCCCACGAACATGATCCAGAAGTGCAGCGAGCCGAGGAACTCGTTGTACTTCACGCCCCACATCTTCTCGAACCAGTAGTAGAAGCCCGCGAAGATCGCGAACACGGCGCCCAGCGACAGCACGTAGTGGAAGTGGGCCACCACGTAGTAGGTGTCGTGCAGGCTGTAGTCGATGCCGGCGTTGGCCAGCACCACGCCCGTGACGCCGCCCACGGTGAACAGGAAGATGAAGCCGATCGCCCACAGCATGGGCGTCTTGAAGTCGATCGAGCCGCCCCACATCGTGGCGATCCAGCTGAACACCTTCACGCCCGTCGGCACCGCGATGACCATCGTGGCGGCCACGAAGTAGGCGCGCAGCTCGATGCCCATGCCGACGGTGTACATGTGGTGCGCCCACACGACGAAGCCGATGAAGCCGATGGCGACCATCGCGTAGGCCATCGCCAGGTAGCCGAAGACCGGCTTGCGGCTGAAGGTCGAGACGATGTGCGAGATCATGCCGAACCCGGGCAGGATCAGGATGTACACTTCCGGGTGCCCGAAGAACCAGAACAGGTGCTGGAACATCACAGGGTCGCCGCCGCCCTGGGCGTCGAAGAAGTGGGTGTGGAAGTTGCGGTCGGTCAGCAGCATGGTGATCGCGCCGGCCAGCACGGGCAGCGAGAGCAGCAGCAGGAAGACCGTCACCAGGATCGACCACACGAACAGCGGCATCCGGTGGAGCGTCATGCCCGGCGCGCGCATGTTGAAGATCGTAGTGATGAAGTTGATCGCGCCCAGGATCGAGCTGGCGCCCGCGAGGTGGAGCGACAGGATCGCCAGGTCCATCGACGGGCCCGTGTGTCCCGACGTGGAGAGCGGCGGATAGACCGTCCAGCCGCCGCCGAAGCCGCGCCCCGGGCCGCCGTCGACGAACATCGACGTGAGCAACAGCACCCACGAAGCGACCAGCAGCCAGAACGAAATGTTGTTCATGCGCGGGAAGGCCATGTCGGGCGCGCCGATCATCAGCGGCACGAACCAGTTCCCGAACCCGCCGATCATGGCGGGCATGACCATGAAGAAGATCATGACCAGCGCGTGGCCCGTGACGACCACGTTGTAGCCGTGCTTGGAGGCCTCGATGATGCTGTGCCCGCCGATCTTGAGCTGCGAGAGCCAGGACCCTTCACGGAAGATCTGGATGCCCGGCTCGGCCAGTTCCCAGCGGATCAGGCCCGACAGCGCGCCGCCCACGATCCCGGCCATGATGGCGAACAGGATGTAGAGCGTCCCGATGTCCTTGTGGTTCGTCGACAGGAACCACCGGGTGAAGAACCCCGGCTTGTGGTCGTGGTCGTCGTGGTGGTCGTGAGCGGCGGCTTGTGTGGCCATCTTACGCGGATCCTGAAGCTTATTTCGCGGCCGGCGCCGGGGGCGCAGGCGTGGCGGCGGCAGGCGCGGCGGGCGCCTTCGTTTCGGGGGTCGCGGCCGGCGCAGCCGCCGCAGCCGGAGCGGCGGCGTCCGCAGCGGCGGGGGCCGCAGGCGCGGGCGGCGGAGCCTTCTTCGCCACCCAGGCGTCGAACTCGGCCTGGCTCACCACCCGGACCTCGATCGGCATGAACGCGTGGTCCACGCCGCAGAGTTCGCGGCAGTTGCCGTAGTAGGTGCCGATGCGGTCGGCCTTGAACCAGGTTTCGTTCAGGCGGCCGGGGATCGCGTCGGTGATGACGCCGAACGACGGCACCGCGAAGGCGTGGATCACGTCGGCGCCGGTCACCTGGACGCGGACCACCTTGTTCACCGGCACCACCAGCGGCTCGGTCACCGCCAGCCTGTAGGGCTCGCCCTTCGCCTTGGCCTGGTCTTCCGGCAGGACGTTGGAGACGAACTCGCCGATCTTCTGGTCGGGGTACTCGTAGCCCCAGTACCACTGGTAGCCGGTCGCCTTGATCGTCAGGTCCGGCTTCGGCATGTCGTTGTAGGCGAACAGCAGCCGGAACGAGAAGATCGCGATCACCATCAGGATCAGCACCGGGATCAAGGTCCAGGCGACCTCGAGGGCGGTGTTGTGGCTGAACCGCGCCGGCGTCGGATTGGCGCGCTTGTTGAACCGCACCACCACGATGATCAGCAGAAGCAGCACGAACAGCGTGATGAACGTGATGATCGGCATCAGGATCACGTTGTGGAACCAGATGGCGTCCTCACGCAGCGGGGTCACGCCCGGCTGCAGGTCGATCGCCTTGTCCGTCGGCTGCCCGAACTGATCGGCAGCCATCGCCGCCGCACCCCAGAACGCCGTCGCCGCGCCCGCGAGGGCGCCTGCCGCCCGCGTCCGCCATCCCTGAAAGCTCGACTTCATGTCCCCTCGGTCTGCTTGAACCGTCGACGCCCCGCGAGGCACGGGCGAATCTGCCGCCGGCTCCCAAGAACAGGACGCGCGGACGCACTTTCGCGACGCCCGGTTCGCCCCTTCGCCGGGGTCCATACGCGCATCCCAAAGGCTTGCCAAGGCGTTCGGAGCGCCTAACGAGACGCAGACGGCCAACCCCCGTTCGACGAAGGCCCGCCCGATGCACCTGAGCCCCGACGAAGAGCACGCCATCCGCCAGGAATTCGATCGCCTGACGAACCTTTCGCAGCGCGAGCTGCGGGCCTGGCTGGAGACGGCGCAGAGCCGGAACGTGGGCTTCGTGAGGAAGGGCGAGACCGAATCGGTCGGCCGGCAGTCGGCGCGGAAGATCCTGACGATCCGCGACACCGACGTCGCCGACCTGACCGACGCCGACTACCGGCACATGAAGAAGGTGATCGGCTACTGCCGCCGCCACCTCGCCCAGCGGCCCCAGGCCTGGAGGACGGGCGGCGACGTCACCGACACCCGCTGGCGCTGGAGCCTCATGAACTGGGGCCACGACCCGCTGAGGAAGACTTTGCCTTAGGCGGCGACCGCCTGCGATCCGTTCAGGAAGTCCATCTTGCCCAGCGGCACGCCCCGGGCCCGCAGCAGGCCGTAGGCCATGGTCACGTGGAACATGAAGTTCGGCAGCGCGAACAGCGCCAGGAAATCACGGCCGGAGAAGCTGAGCGTGCGGCCCGGAAGCGGAATCTCGATGGTCGCCTCTTCGCGCCCGTCGACCTGCTCGCGCTTCACGCCCTCGACGAAGGCGATGGTCCTGGCGACACGCGCCTTGACCTCGGCCCAGGTGGTCTCGGTATCGGGGAAGCTGGGCGGGGTCACGCCGGCGAGGCGCGCCGCGCCGCTCTTGGCCGCGTCGCTGGCGAGCTGCACCTGGTTGGTCAGCGGATGCATGTCGGGCGCGAGCCGCGCGTCCAGGTAGCTCTGCGGATCGACGCCCGCGGCCTTCGCATGCGCCTCGGCCTTCTCGAGGATGGCCGCGAGGTTCTTCAGCATGTGCAGGTAGACCGGGATCGAGGCGTCGAACAGGGAATAGGCCATCGCGGGGCGTCTCCGACTTGGATGTTGAGCGGCTGAGATAGGGGCCGGCGTCCGCAGCCGCCAGCCCGCGAACCTCCCCCGTCGCGTTGGGGCAGCTTCATCGGCGGCGCTGGTCTCGCCGCCGCCGGGCGCCTATGTTCCGGCCATGAACGCGCCCGTCCCTGCTCCCTCGATCCTCGACTCCGTCGGCGTCGATCCCGCCCGCGCCCAGGATATCCTCGGCGACGCGCTGGCCGGAGCCGACGACGGCGAGCTGTTCGTCGAACGCTCCGAGAGCGAATCCTTCCTGTTCGACGACGGCCGGCTGAAATCCGCCGCCTATGATTCGACCGAGGGCTTCGGCCTGCGCGTCGTGGCGGGCGAGACCGCCGGCTACGCCCACGCCTCGGAGATCAGCGAGGCCGCGATCCGCCGCGCCGCCGATTCGGCCAAGCTGGCCAAGCGCGGCTACGCCGGGACCGCCGCCGAGGCGCCGCGCGCCACCAACGCCAAGCTCTACGGCGAGGACAACCCGCTGGCCTCGCCCGAGTTCTCCGACAAGGTCGCCCTGCTCCAGGAGATCGACGCCTGGGCCCGCGCCCGCGACCCGCGCATCGTGCAGGTGATGGCCTCCATCGCCGGCGAGCGCCGCACGGTGGAGATCCTGCGCGCCGACGGCCGGCTGATCCGCGACGTGCGGCCGCTCTGCCGCATCAACGTGCAGGTGACCGTCGAGCGCGACGGCCGTCGCGAGCAGGGCTACACCGGCGCCGGCGGACGCGCCGGCTTCGAGGCCTGGATCAGCCCCGACAAGTGGCAGGCCCAGATCGACGAGGCGCTGCGCCAGGCGCTGACCAACCTCGACGCCGTCCCCTGCCCGGCCGGCGAGATGGACGTGGTGCTGGGCCCCGGCTGGAACGGCGTGCTGCTGCACGAGGCCGTCGGCCACGGCCTGGAAGGCGACTTCAACCGCAAGGGCACCTCGGCCTTCTCGGGCAAGATCGGCGAGCGGGTGGCCGCGCCCGGCGTCACCGTCTTCGACGACGGCACGATCCTGAACCGCCGCGGCTCCCTCACCGTCGACGACGAGGGCACGCCGACCGAGCGCACCGTCCTGATCGAGGACGGCATCCTCGTCGGCTATATGCACGACCGGATGAGCGCGCGGCTGATGGGCATGACCCCGACGGGCAATGCGCGCCGCCAGTCCTACGCCCACATGCCCATGCCGCGGATGACCAACACCGCCATGCTCGGCGGCGACCACAAGCGCGAGGAGATGATCGCGTCCACGAAGAAGGGCCTCTACTGCGCCAACTTCGGCGGGGGCCAGGTCGACATCACCAGCGGCAAGTTCGTCTTCCAATGCACCGAGGCCTACCTGATCGAGGACGGGAAGGTCACGGTCCCGGTGAAGGGCGCGACCCTGATCGGCGACGGCCCCTCGGCGCTGACCCGCGTCACCATGATCGGCGACGACTTCGACTTCGACCCGGGTGTCGGCGTCTGCGGCAAGTCGGGCCAGAGCGTGCCCGTGGGCGTGGGCCAGCCCTCGCTGAAGATCACCGGCCTGACGGTCGGCGGCACCGCCGTATGAGCGAGGCGGCCGGCTTCGTCGCCACCGGCGGCTGCCTCTGCGGGGCGGTGAGGTTCGGGCTGAAGGAGAAGCTCGCGCCGGTGGGCTTCTGCCACTGCTCCAGGTGTCGGCGCGTCTCGGGCGTCGGCTCGAACGCCGTGCTCAACGTGCGCCGCGACCGCTTCGCGTGGATCTCCGGCGAGGACGACGTCCAGGTCTACGCCACGGCCGAGGGCTGGAAGAGCCTGTTCTGCAAGACCTGTGGCTGCCCCGTCCCGCACATACTGTCGGATGGCCTGCGGGTCCTGGTGCCCGCCGGCGCGCTGGACGGCGACCCCGACCTCGCCCGCTCGGGGCACATCTTCGTGGGCTCCAAGGCGCGCTGGGAGGTCATCGGCGACGATTCCCCGCAATTCGACGAGTGGCCGACCTGAGTCGGGCGCCAGCGAAGGGCTTTGGGCGATCCCCTGGCGGGCGGCGATTCTGTCTCCGATTTAACCCACCTTACGGCCATTTAACTCGCTGGCGCCGCGACCGCGGGTCCACCTCTCCCGGCAGTTGGGAGAGAGCTTATGTCGCTGATTCATATGCTGGCGCAGGCGGCCGTCGCCGCCACGCCGGAAGCGGCCGTCCATCAGGGCGTCTCGAGCTACGGGGCGCAGTTCTTCCAGGGCCAGCAGGTCGCCAACGCCTACGAGATGCTGCAGCGGATTCCCGGCTTCCAGCTCGACACCGGCGATTCGGTGCGCGGCTACGAGGGCGCCGCCGGCAACGTCGTCATCGACGGACAGCGCCCGTCGACCAAGACCGACAGCCTCGACCAGATCCTCGGCCGCATCCCTGTCGCCCAGGTCGAGCGCATCGACATCGTCCGCGGCGGCGCCCCCGGCATCGACATGCAGGGCAAGACCGTCATCGCCAACGTCGTGCGCAAGCAGGGGGCCAGCTTCCGCGGCCTCTTCGCCATCGCCAACGACCACCTCTGGGACGGCCGCAACATGCACGGGATGCGCCTCGAACTCTCGGGCGGCGACGGCGTGCGCACCTGGGAGGCGATGGCCCGCTACGGCTACGGCAACGACGACGGCGGCGAGTTCGGACCGCTGGTCCGGATCGCGCCCGACGGCACGGTCCTGCGTCGCGCCCGGGTGAAGAACGAGAGCGACGGCCTGCAGCAGTTCGTCACCGGCGCCTACTCCCAGCCGCTGGCCGGCGGCCGCATCGCCGTGAACGGCCGGCTGTTCTGGAATAGCTGGAAGTCCGAGGAGACCGACCGCTACAGCCTGCCCGTCAACCTGGGCGTCGCCAGCTCCACCGATCCCTACGACGAGTTCCAGTCCGAGGCCGGCGCCCGCTTCACCCGCGACTTCGGCGCCCGGACCAAGCTCGAGCTGGTCGGCCTGCGCACCGACTACGACTACCACGGCTTCTCGCTCTTCACCTTCGGCGGCGACACCTCGGAATTCCGCAGCCGGCGCGACACCAGCGAGACGATCGGGCGCGCCGTGCTGAAGCACCAGCGCTCGCCGTCGCTGTCCTTCGAGGTCGGCGGCGAGGGCGCGCTGAACAAGCTCGACACCCACGCCCAGAACCTGGAGAACGGCGTCGACACGCCGCTCCCCGCCGCCGACGTGAAGGTCGAGGAGACCCGCGGCGAGGTCTTCGCCAAGGCCACCTGGCGACCCGCCCCGCCGTGGACGGTGGACGCGGGCCTGCGCTTCGAGGCCTCGAAGATCTCGTCCGCCGGCGACGTGGCGCTGGAGAAGCGGCTCCAGTTCCTGAAGCCCCGCCTGGCGGTGAGCTGGGAGCCCGTGAAGGACACCCAGCTCCGCGTCCGCGTCGAGCGCGAGGTGGGCCAGCTCGACTTCGACGACTTCGTCGCCGGCTCCGACTTCGCCCAGGGCACGGGCGTCTCGGCCGGCAATCCCGACCTCGACCCGCAGCAGGCCTGGGTGGGCGAAGTCGCCCTGGAGCAGCGCTTCTGGGGCGCCGGCGCGCTCACCGTCACCTTCCGCCACTCCGAGCTGAAGGACGCCATCGACCGCGGCCCGGTCTTCCTGCCCGGCGGCCAGGTGTTCGACCAGCCGACCAACATCGGCGACGGGACCAAGGACGAGCTGGTCCTGAACCTCAACCTGCCCAGCGACCGCTTCGGCTGGAAGGGCGGTCTGCTCCGCGGCGAACTGAACCGGCGCTGGTCGAAGGTCACCGACCCGACGACGCTCACCACCCGCCACATCTCCCGCCTGCGGCCGCTGGAATGGAGCGTCAACTTCAGCCAGGACCTGCCGCAGTACCGCGCGAGCCTCGGGTTCGACCTCTATTCCGGCTGGAGCCAGGAGTCGTTCCGCTACAACTTCATCTCGGACGTGAAGCTGCACAACGCCTACCTGATCGTCTTCGCCGAGCGGAAGCTGACGCCCGACCTGACGCTCCGTGTCGAGATGCGCAACGCCGCCGAGCGCGGCATCCGCATCGCCACCAAGATCTACGACGGCCCCCGCTCGACCGCACCGCTCCTCTTCACCGACGACCGCGACCTGACGCCGGGCCGCAGCTTCTACTTCCGCCTGCGCAAGACCTTCGGAGGCTGATGTGGGCGCCGGAAAGATTTCCGCGATTTAATCCACGTTACGGGCATTTAACTCGCCCCGAATAACGGCGACGGGCCAGGCTCCGCGCCAAGGGAGAGTTCCATGCTTTTTTACGTCCTCGCGCAGGCGGCGGTCGCCGCTGCGCCTGCGGCTGGCCCACAGCAGGGGGCCATCACCTATCCCGCGAGCTTCTTCGCCCCGTACTCGCCGGCGAACGCGATGGAGATGGTGGACCGCATCCCCGGCTTCACCTTCGATTCGGGGTCGAACGCCCGCGGCTACGAAGGCTCGGCCGGCAACGTGCTGATCGACGGCGCGCGCCCCGCGACCAAGACCGACGACCTGGAACAGATCCTGCGCCGCCTGCCGGCCGGCGCCGTCGAGCGCATCGACATCGTCCGCGGCGGCGCCCCCGGCATCGACATGCAGGGCAAGACCGTCATCGCCAACGTCGTCAAGAAGGCGGGCGGCGGCGCCCGCCTGCTCGTCGCCGCCTCCCAGAACCACACGAAGGACGGCCGCACCCTGCTGGCCTCGCGCGTCGAGGCCTCGGGCTCGCTCGGCCAGGCGCGCTGGGAACTGGGCAGCTTCTTCGGGAAGGGTCAGGACGACGGCTTCGGCGACGGCCCCGGCCAGCGGATCGACCGCAACGGCGCGGTCACGCCGGTTCGCGTCCGCGGCGAAGGCGACTCCCTGCAGGGCTATGTGACCGGCGCCTTCGAGACGCCGCTGGCCGGCGGGAAGCTCAAGCTCAACGGCCGCTACTACAAGGACAAGTACAAGGGCGAGGAGACCGATATCGTCGGCGTCACGGCCCCGCTGACCGAGGTCGGGATCGACGTCTTCCGCCGCGAGGACAGCGAGATCGGCGCGAACTACACCCGCGCGCTCGGCGCCCGCACGACCCTGGAGCTGGTGGCGCTGCGCACCGACCGCGAGCGCCCGATCCTGTCGGTGTTCTTCGACGCGGACCGCTCGGTCTTCGACCTCAGCCGGGAGTCGAGCGAAACGATCGGCCGCGCCGTGGCCAAGCACCGCTTCAGCGACAGGCTGTCGTTCGAAGTCGGCGCCGAGACGGCGATCAACGAGCTGAACAGCGAGACGCGCCTGACCGTGAACGGCGCGGCGATCCCGCTGCCGGCGGGCTCCGTGCAGGTGGAGGAGGACCGCAGCGAGGTCTTCCTGAAGAGCGCCTGGCGCCCCGCCGCCGGCTGGACCGTGGACGCCAGCGTCCGCCTGGAGCGCTCGAAGCTCGAGTCGGACGGCGACGTCGTGCTGGAGAAGACGCTCAGCTACGTGAAGCCGCGCGTCGCGGTCGCCTGGGACGTGCTGCCCAGCACCCAGGTCCGGGTGCGCCTCGAGCGCGAGGTCGGCCAGCTCAACTTCGACGACTTCGTCGCCAACGCCAGCCTGAACAGCGACGCCGGCGTGTCGGCCGGCAATCCCGACCTCGATCCGGGGCAGGCGTGGGTCGCCGAGGCCGCCGTCGAGCAGCGGTTCTGGGACAAGGGTTCGCTCACCCTCACCTTCCGCCACTACGAGCTGAAGGACGCCGTCGACCGAGGCCCGGTGACGGCCAGCGACGGGTCGATCTTCGACCGCCCCGCGAACATCGGCGACGGGACCAAGGATGAGCTCGCGCTCGAATACAACGTGCCCCTGGACCGCGTCGGCCTGAAGGGCGCGACGCTGCGCGGCGACGTCACCCGCCGCTGGACCGACGTCACCGACCCGACGACGCGGACCTCGCGCGAGATCTCCGAGCTTCACCCCGTCGACTGGAACCTGAACTTCACCCAGGACCTGGCGGCCGGGAAGCTGAGCTGGGGCGTCAACGCCTTCGGTGGCTGGCGCGAGACGTCCTACCGCTACAACCTGATCCAGACCACCAAGCTGCGCACCTTCGTCCAGCCGTTCGTCGAGTGGCGGCCCCAGCCGGACCTCAACATCCGCTTCGAGCTGGAGAACGCCACCGCGCGCGGCCTCCACCGCACGGTCTACGCGTATGCGGCGCCGCGCAACGCGCCGGGCGCACCCGCGATCGACGACCGCCTCTACGAGTCGGGCCGCAGCCTCTACTTCCGCGTCCGCAAGACGTTCGGCTGAGGAGGCCGGCCGCCCCGACCGGGGCGGCTACACGCGGCTGGTGGTCGGCTGCTCGCCGTCCACCGTCGGCGCGATCACCGCGGGCTCCTGCGGCTGGTCCACGCCGTGGGCCCAGCCCTTGATCACGAAGCTGAGGGCCACGAACACCACGCCGCAGCCGACGCCCGCCCAGCCCAGCTTGTTGAAGCCGTCCAGCGACGTCGCCAGCGCCGCGGCCGGGTCGAGCACCTGGCCGCCGACCGTCTCGGTTCCCATCAGCCCCGCGATGCGGCCGCCGACGAACTGGGCGATGGACGAGGCCAGGAACCAGACCGCCATCATGAACGAGACCACCTTGGCCACGCTGAGCTTGGTGATCTGCGACAGGCCCACCGGCGACAGGAAGAGCTCGCCGGTCGTGTGCAGCAGGTAGAGGAGGCCCAGCATGTAGAGCGGCATCTTGTACTCGACGGCCAGCCCCTGCGTCCAAACCACCACCAGGAAGCCCAGGCCCACCTGCAGGAGGCCGAGGCCGAAGGTGAGCGTCGGGTTGGGGTTGCGCCCGCGGCGGCCCAGGTAGGCCCACATCGCCGCGAAGACCGGCGCGAAGATCAGGATGAAGCCCGCGTTGAACGACTGGGTCTGGGCCGCCGTGATCCCCATCAGGTCGACGCTGTTGGCGGCGAACAGGTTGAGCGACGTGCCGGCCTGTTCGAACAGGGTGAAGAAGACCACCGAACCGAACACGAGCACGAGCGCCAGCATCATCCGCTCGCGCTCGACCTTGTCGCACTGGCTGACCATGAACCAGACGACGAAGGCGAGGGAGGCGAGGATCGACGCCGCCAGCGCCCAGCCGACCAGGTCGTTGCTCTGCACCAGGAACCAAACCGGGATCACGCCCAGGACACCGCCGAGGTAGATCAGCCCTTCGCGGGTGAGCGGCCCCGCGACCCTGGCCTTCAGCAGCTCGGGATCGGGCGGCTCGCCCTTGCCCTCGAGGTGCTTCTTGCCCAGCACGAAGACGACGAAGCCCGCGGCCATGCCCACGCCGGCGAGGCCGAAGCCGGCCCACCATCCCAGCGTCTGGCCCAGGTAGCCGCACAGCACCGCGGCCCAGAACGCCCCGAGGTTGATGCCGTAGTAGTAGAGGGTGAAGCCGGAATCCCGCCGGGGATCGCCCTGCGGATAGAGCTGGCCGACGATGGTGGAGATGTTCGGCTTCAGGAAGCCGACGCCCATGATGATGAGCGAGACCGCCAGGTAGAAGGCGTTCTTGCCGAACGCGTCGACGTCCTTCTTCAGCTCGTATGAGCCCTTCGGCAGCGCGGCCGGCAGCGGCGCGCCCGCCGGCAGGTTCTTGATCTCGAACGCGCCCTCGGGGCTGGCGCCGAAGTCGTAGGCCTGGCCGGCCACCACGATCTTCGCGGTCCGCGCCTCCATCCGGCCTTCGATGGCGATGGGATAGGCCTGGCCCGCGTAGGTCAGCGTCTGGGTCGCCGGGCGGCCCTCCACCGCCATGGTCAGGTGGCCCGCCACCAGCAGCAGCGCGCCGAACGCCACCGCCTTGCGGGTGCCGAGCCAGCGGTCGGCCAGCAGCCCGCCCAGCAGCGGCAGCAGGTACACCAGGCTGGTGTACGACCCGTACTGGTTGCTCGCGTCGCCCTGTTCGAAGAGCAGGTGCTGGGTGAGGTAGAAGATCAGGATCCCGCGCATGCCGTAGTAGGAGAACCGCTCCCACATCTCGGCGAAGAACAGGATCAGCAGGCCGCGCGGGTGGTTCCGCAGCATCTGCATGAGGACGGGCAGTCCGGTGACGAGCGTCACCACGATGCCGAGGACGATGATCAACATCTTGCGGGGTTTCCGGTTTTCCCTGATCGCAGGCGGGCGGACGCTCCCTCCCCCGGCGGACAATTCGGCGCGAGAAAATCACGCGTCTGTCACACGCACAAGCAACCGCCTGCCCTGGCGCGCGCCGGCGGATCGTCGCCATATGCCGCGCAGCCCGATCGCGCCCGGCGCGTTGAGCCCTCAGGAGGCGCCCGCCATGAAGATTCCCGGTCCCGACCATCCCATCCATATCCGCGCCGCCGACCGGCGGTGGCGTGCGAGGTTCGAAGGCCATGTGATCGCCGACAGCGCCGGCGCCCTGGTCCTGAAGGAAAGCACCTATCCCGAGGTGATCTACTTCCCGCGGGACGACGTCTCGATGGAGTACCTCTCGCGCACGACCCACAGCACGCACTGCCCCTACAAGGGCGACGCCAGCTACTATTCGCTGCTGATGGACGGACGTCTCGAGGAGAACGCCGTCTGGACCTACGAGCAGCCCTACCCGGCGATGCAGGCCATCGACGGCTACCTCGCCTTCTATGCCGACAGGGTGGAGCTCTACGAGGTCGACGACGCCGCGGTGAACCCGCGCCACGTCCCGGGCGGCGAAACCGTGGACGAGGTCGTCCAGCACACCGACGCCGGCGACGGCCACGCCCAGCGCGAGCACTGGCGGCCCACGGAGCGGACGCCCGACGTCGAAGGCGGGGTGCGGTAGGCCACCCCACCTGGGCGGGTCTGGTCAGCCCTGCGGAACCGCCTGCGTCTGCGCCAGCCGCCAGCCGGTGTAGGCTTCCTCGTTGGTGACCTCGCGCACGCACCAGTCGGGCACGTCGAACGACATGGCGGCCATGCGGTTGGTCGCCTCGCACTCGGCGGTGACCAGCCCGTCGTGCGGGCCCTCGAACATGTCGATCGTGAAGGCGCCCACCTTGTGCCGGCGCTTAACCACCCGCTTGCCGGGCAGGGTGTTCAGCGCGTGGTACTCCTCGCCCGCCAGGTAGAGGTTGGTCATCGGGCCGATCAGCGGGTTGTCGGGCGCATACTTCTTGGCGAGCTTGAACTCCTGCTCGCCCCCGGGAAGCGTGATCCGCCGCAGCCGGAGGCGACCGTTGTCGATGTAGAGGTCCTCGATCAGGCGCGCGTCGGCGTCCTCGAGCGCCGGCAGGCGGCTCTCGTCCACGAGGAACCGCCGTTCGGCGACCCAGTGCGCATATTTCGGCAGCTTGACGGGCATCACGTGCCTCGTGGGGGGCGGGAACGTCGCGAGGACCCTCGCCAGACCCGACGCTCATCGTCAAGCGTCAGCCCGCCGAAAGCGGCAGTCCCCGTGTCGAAAGTCGCCGCTCAGTACGCGAGGTCGCCGAAGACGCGGCTGGCGTCGCCCTTCCAGGCCCCGTGGTAGAGCTCCAGCAGGCGCTCGGCGGGCGTGACGCCGCTGTCGGCGATCTGCTCCAGCTCCGACAGGTAGTTGCTTTCGTCCACGAGGCCGGCCGACAGGCGGTTGCGGTTCTTCAGGCCCGACTTGGCGATCGCCACCATGTCCTTCGCCACGTCCTGCACGCTGCGGCCGGCGATCTCGGCCTTCAGGCCGCGCCGCGCCACGTCGGCGCGCAGGCGCTCGTGGTCCTCGATCTTCCAGTGCTTGCAGAGGTCCCAGGCCGCGGCCAGCGCCGGGGCGTCGTAGAACACGCCCATCCACAGCGCCGGCAGCGCGCAGAGCCGGCTCCACGGCCCGGCGTCGGCGCCCCGCATCTCCAGGTACTTCTTGAGCCGCACCTCGGGGAAGATCGTGGTGGTGTGGTCGGCCCAGTCCTTGATCGTCGGCCGCTCGCCCGGCAGTTCGGGCAGGGCGCCGTCCATGAAGTCGATGAACGAGCGCCCGGCCACGTCGATGTACCTGCCGTCGCGCTTCACGAAGTACATCGGCACGTCCAGCGCGTAGCGCGCGTAGGCCTCGAAGCCGAAGCCGTCCCGGAACACGAAGTCCAGCATGCCGGTGCGGTCGGCGTCGGTGTCTGTCCACACGTTCGCCCGCGACGAGACGAAGCCCGACGGCTTGCCCTCGACGAACGGCGAGTTGGCGAAGAGCGCGGTGGCGATCGGCTGCAGGGCCAGGCTGGTGCGGAACTTCGCGACCATGTCGGCCTCGTCGGCGAAGTCGAGGTTCGCCTGCACCGTGCAGGTGCGGAACATCATGTCGAGGCCGAGCTTGCCGACCTTGGGCATGTACTCCCGCATGATCTTGTAGCGGCCCTTGGGCATCACCGGGATCTGGTCGCGCCGCCAGACCGGCGTGAATCCCAGCCCCAGGAAGCCCAGGCCCAGTTCGTCGGCGACCTGCTTCACCTCGCTGAGGTGCTGGCCGGTCTCCTCGCAGATGTCATGCACGGTGTCGAGCGGCGCGCCCGACAGCTCGAACTGCCCGCCCGGCTCCAGGCTGACGTTGGCCATGCCGCGCTCCAGCGCGATGACGTTGTCGCCCTCGTAGACCGGCGTCCAGCCGAAGCGGGTGAGCCCGTCCAGCAGCGCCTTGATGCCCCGCGGCTCATAGGGAACGGGCGAGTTGTCGGCGATCCGGAAGACGAACTTCTCGTGCTCGGCGCCACATCGCCACTCGCTGGCGGGCTTGGCCCCGTCCGCCATCCAGCGGACCAGGTCTTCGAAAACCAGCGGACGGTCGTCGCAGGCGGCCTCGGCCATTCGTATCCTCCAAGGCCCCAACGCCGTGGCGGCGGGCAGAGGTCCCGCGGCCGCGCATCTTTACGCCGCCAAGATAGGTGGGCGCAATTCCAGGAAGCTCAAGGGCGGCATAAGCTCAGCTTCAAGCGTCCGGCTCAACGCCAGTCGCCCACCGCCGCCTGCCAGAGCGTGAGCGCGGCGATCGCGGCGGTGTCGGCCCGCAGGATCCGCGGTCCCAGCGTCGCCGGCGTGGCGTAGGGCAGCGCCCGCAGCGTCGCCCGCTCCCTCGGCGAGAACCCGCCCTCGGGCCCGATCAGGACCGCCCACGGCCCGCCGGCGTCGGCCGCCCGCAGCACCGGCTCGGCATCGCCGGCCTCGTCGCAGAACAGCAGCCTGCGCCCGGCGTCCCAGTCCGCCAGCATCGCGTCCAGCTTCACCGGCTCCAGCACCTGCGGCACGTCCAGCCGCCCGGTCTGCTCGGACGCCTCGGCCGCGATGGCCCGCAGCCGGTCGACCCGCGTGTGGTCGGCGTTGGTGCGCTCGGTGATCACCGGCCGCACGCGCCGCGCGCCCAGCTCGGCGGCCTTCTCCACGATCGTCTCCAGCCGCGCCCGCTTCACCAGCGCGATCGCCAGGTCCAGGTCCGGCCCCGCCGCCTGCGGCCGCGTCTGCGCCTGCGCCTCCAGCGCCACCGCGCGCTTGCCGACGCCCGTCACGACCGCGCGCCACTCGCCGTCGCGGCCGTTGAACACGGCCAGCGCGTCGCCCACGCCCAGCCGCATCACCGCGGCCAGGTAACGGCTCTGGCCCTCGTCGAGGTCGAGGCGCGCGCCGGCGGCGAGATCGTGCGGGATGAACAGGCGGATCATCGGCGCGTTCTAGCGCGGCCTTGTCTTCGTCGCACGGGGGACGCCAGATGGCCGGCCACATGCCCGGAACGCGCCTGCCCATCGCCGCCCTGTCCTTCGCCCTGCTCGCCGGCTGCGCAGGCGCCGGCGCCGCGCCCCCGGCGACGCCGGCCGATGCGTCCTGCTCGGTCAGCGTCCAGTTCGGCAGCTACTGCTGCGGCGTCGACGGCGAGACCAGGGCCGCGGTCGATCGCTATCTCGCCT
>NZ_JAEUMO010000261.1 GCF_016793285.1 Phenylobacterium sp. | reverse complement strand
CGCCACCAAGCTGGGCGTGCTGGACGAGGAGGTCGTGTCGATGAACCGTCGCCTGAGCGGCGGGGACGCCAGCCTGAACGCCCCCCTGCGTTCGGACGGCGAGAGCGAGTGGCAGGACTGGCTGGTCGACAACGACACGCCGTCCCAGGAGTCGGTGGTCGCCGACAGCCAGGAGATGAACGTCCGCATGAGCCTGCTCGAGGCGGCGATGGTGGAGCTCACCGACCGTGAGCGCCACATCCTGACCGAACGGCGCCTGAAGGACGAGCCGACGACGCTGGAGGAACTGGCCGGCGAGTACGGCGTGAGCCGCGAGCGCGTCCGCCAGATCGAGGTCCGCGCGTTCGAGAAGCTGCAGAAGAACATGCGCGCCGCCGCGGCGGAGCGGAACCTGATCGACGCCTAGACCAGGCGCCGACCTGCCGAAAGCCTGGCGGCCGGTCCCGGAAGGGGCCGGCCGCTTTGCTGTGGGCCGCTTTTGCTGTGGGCGGGCCCTCCGATGGGCCCGGGCCGGCGCGGCCGTCAGGCCACGCCCGAGCAGTAGAGGATGGCGCGGCGTGCGGTGCGGGCCCAGTCCTCGGGCGGGTCCAGGGTCAGGTAGCGCCGGTAGAGCGCCGCGGCGTCGGCGAGCGCGCCCGCCTTCATGCGCAGTTGCGCGAGGTTGAACACCGCATCGGAGTAGCGCGGGTCGGCGTCGAGCACGCGGACCAGCTCGTCGGAGGCGGCGTCGGCGCGGCCCTCGGCGTCGAGGGCCTGGGCGAGGTTGTAGCGCGCCTCGAGCAGCTTCGGATCGCGGGCCAGCGCGCGCTGGTAAGCCAGGCGGGCCTGGTCGAAGGCGCCCTGGGCCAGGCGGATGTTGCCGTGGTTGTAGGGGGCGATGGCGTCCCTGCGGTCGGCCCGGGCGCACAGGTCGTAGAGGTGCGCGGCGGCTTCGAGGTCGCCCTCGGCCTCGGCGACGGCGGCGGCTTCGAACAGGTCGTCGACCGTGGCGTGGGCCTCGTCGAAGGCGAGCTGGCCCTGGCCTTCCAGGGTGGTGACCCCGTCGGCCCACTTCAGCGCCGCGTCGCCGGCGGGGGTCAGCACGATGCGGTAGCGGCCGACCGGCGCGAGGTCGCGCGCGCGGGCCAGGATGCGGACCGCCTCGCCCAGCGTCCGGCCATGCGCCATCAGGTCGGCGGCGGTGCGCAGCGTCGGCGCGTCGCCGAACCGGACGAGGTCGCCGTCGAGGAGGATCAGGTCGAAGGCCGCCAGGACCTCCGCGTCGTCGGGCGTGAGCGCCGTGCCGCCCAGCGCGGTGGCGAGCGGCACGCTCGCCGGCTTCGGCTGCTCCTCCCCGGCGAGCGCCGCGGCGAACGTGCGCTCGCCCCGCACGGGCACGCCGCGCTCGCGGGCGGCATGGATCCGGTCCGCAAGCGCGCCGCTGTCGATGAGCGCGGTGGCGAGCGCGCCCACCACCAGAATGTCGGACCGGCGAGTCAGGTCGCGGGCGACGGCGCCGCCCAGGCGCCCGATCGCGGCCTCCAGCCGCTCGCGTTCGCCCGCCCGGAACCGGCCGTAGAGGGCGATGGCACGGTCACGCACGTCCATCGGATCAGGAGGCGGCGGGCGCCTTCTTCTTGGTGGCGACCTTCGGCTTGGCCACGTCGGCGACGTCCGCCGCGGTCTTCCTGGCCTCGCCCTTCTTGCCCTTGGCAAGGCCGCCCTTGGCAAGACTGCCCTTTGCAAGGCTGGGCGCCGGCGGGCGGCGCTCTTCCTCGATGGAGCGGCGGAGCGCGTCCATGAGGTTCACCACGTTGCCGCGCTCGGGCGCCTTGGTGATCACCGGCTGGCCGCCCGAAATCTTCGACTTCACCAGCGCGAGCAGGGCCTCCTCGTAGCGGTCCTCGAACCGGTCGGGATGGAACTCCATCGGCTTGCTGGCGATGATCTGGCCGGCCATGGCCAGCATGTCGGGCGAGTACTTGGCCTTCAGCGGCTCCAGCGCCGTCGACGGCTCGCGGATCTCCTTGGCCGGCCGCAGCGTGGTCAGGCGGAAGCCGTCCTCGATCGGGTCGATGGTCACCTGCCGCTCGCGGCCCGCGAGCACGATGCGGGCGATCGCCACCTTCCCGGCCTTGCGCATGGCGTCGAGGATGACGGCGAAGGTCTCCTCCGCGATCGGGCCGTCTGGGGCCAGGTAGTAGGTGTTGTCGTGGTAGATGGGGTCGATGTCGGCGGCGTCGACGAAGCCGTCGATGTCGATGGTCTTGGAGGACTCGATCTCGATCTCGTCCAGCTCCTCGGCCGTGACGACGACGTACTTGTCCTTCTCGAACTGGTAGCCCTTCACCAGGTCGGCGCGGTCGATCTCGCCCAGTTCGGGATCGTGGTACTTCTGCTGGACGCGGTTCAGCGTGTCCTTGTGCAGGAGGTTGAAGCTGATCTTGCCCGCGGCGGCCGACGTGGCCGGAAAGAGCTTCACCGGGCACGAGACCAGCGACAGCTTGAGATAACCCTTCCAACTCGCCCGGCCGGCCATGTGGAACCCTACCTCTTCATCCCGACGTCACGCCGCATCTTCAGCGTAAGTTCTGAACTACTCGACAATAAACCATCCCAAGGATCGACGGCCAAGGTCTCCAGCCGCTTCACCACCGAAAGACGGTCGAAGGTGTGTCCTCCCGACAACTTGCGCGCCTCCTCCCAGGCGATGGGGGTCGCCACCGGGAATCCGGGCCGCGCACGCAGCGAGTAGGAGGCAACGGCCGAAGCGCCGCGGGCGTTGCGGATGTAGTCGATGAAGATCTTGCCCTTGCGCCGATCCTTCCCCGGCATGGCGGTGAAGAGGCCGGGCGTGTCGCCGGCCACGGCGCGCGCGACGGCCTCGGCGAACCCCTTCATCGTCGGCCAGTCGTGCTTGCCGGGCTTCAGGGCCACGACCAGGTGCAGGCCCTTGCCGCCGGTCGTGCGCAGGAAGGGCGTGAGGCCCAGCGCCTGCAACCGCTCGCGCAGGATCTCCGCGCCGTCGCAGACCCGGGACCACGGCAGGCTCTCGTCGGGGTCGAGGTCGAAGACCATGCGGTCGGGGTGTTCCGGGTCGCCGATGTGGCAGCCCCAGAGGTGGAACTCCACGGCGCCGAACTGGGTGAGGCCGAGGTAGCCCCTGGGCTCGGTGACGGCGATGAAGGCCGCGCGGCCCTCCTCGTCGGAGAGCTCGACGGTCTCCAGGCCCGGCGGCAGGCCGTTGAAGGCGTGGCGCTGGTAGAACAGCTCCTTCAGGTCGCCGGACGGGCAGCGGATCACCGTGACCGGACGCTCCAGCACCTCGGGCAGCAGCCAGTCGCCGACGCGGGCGTAATAGAGGGCCACGTCCAGCTTGGTGACGCCGGTCCCGGCGCCGTCCTTCGTGAACTCGCGCTGCGGGTTGGTCAGGTGGATGGCGGCGAGGTCGCGGTCGCTGACGAGACGGGGCTTGACGGCCTTGGCCACGGGCTTGGGCTTCCAGGGCGCGATGGACATCAGCGTCGGCGCCCGCGGCGCGCCGGTCCGCGAGCGGCTGCGGTAGCCGATCTCCACCTTCAACGTCGGTTCGACCCATTTGGCGCCGGGCGTGGGCGGGACGGCGATCGCGGGCTTGCCGACGACGTGCGGCTCCAGCGCGCGGTAGATCTCGCGCGCCAGGTCCTCGCCGATACCCGAGCCGACGCGACAGGCGTATTCGAGCTCGCCGTTGCGCTCCTCGGCCAGCACGAGCGACGAGGCGTTCTTCGGCATGTTCTGGAGGAAGCCCACGACGACGAACGCGTCGATCTCGACGCGCTTCACCTTCAGCCAGTTGGGACTGCGGGCCTGGACGTAGCGGCTGTCGGCCTTCTTCGAGACGATGCCCTCGATGCCCATGCGGCTGGCCTGGGCGAACAGCGCGTCGCCCTCCCCGTCGAAGTGGTCCGAGACCTGGACCTGCGAGCGGCCGTCGATCAGCGGCGCCAGCAGGCCGTCCAGCGCCCGTTTGCGGTCGGAAAGCCTGCAACCGGTCAGGTCGAAGCCGTCGAGGTGGACGAGGTCGAACGCGAAGTAGGTCATCGCGTGGCTGTCGTTTTCGCTGAGCGCGTGCTCCAGCAGGTCCAGCTTCGCGACGCCGCGGCTGTCCTGCACGACGATCTCCCCGTCGATCAGGGCGGTCTTGCAGGGCAGCTTCCGAAGCGCCTTCTCGACCGC
>NZ_JAEUMO010000226.1 GCF_016793285.1 Phenylobacterium sp. | reverse complement strand
GTGGGCGATGGTCTGGGTGACCGCGGCATAGTGTGGGTGGACCCCGCCGCTCAAGATCGCCTTCTCGCGGCGGGTGACGCGCTGGGCCATCATCACCGCCTCGGCGCAGGCGGTGGAGCCGTCGTACATCGACGCGTTGGCGACATCCATGCCGGTGAGCGCGGCCACCTGGGTCTGGAACTCGAAGAGCACCTGCAGCGTGCCCTGGGCGATCTCGGGCTGGTAGGGCGTGTAGCTGGTGAGGACCTCGGACCGCTGGATGATGTGGTCCACCGTCGCCGGGACATGATGGCTGTAGGCCCCGGCCCCGCAGAAGAACGGCCCGGCTCCGGCGGCGCGGTTCATCGCCGAGAGCTGGGAAAGCTCGCGCTCCACCTCGAGCTCGCCGGCGTGGGCGGGAAGGTCGACCGGCCCGACGAGGCGCGCGGCCTTGGGCACGTCGACGAACAGGGCGTCCACGTCGGGCGCGCCGATGACGCCGAGCATCTCGGCGCGGTCGTCGGCGGTCAGGGGCAGGTAACGCATTCTTCTCGGTCCTGGGCGCCGTAGGCGCTGTCATATTCAACCGCGGAATACGCGGAATGGCGCGGAAAAAGGGGCCGGTGTTTCCGCGTTCTTCCGCGTATTCCGCGGTTGAATCAAAAGGGCGCTGCGCGCGGTCAGAGCGTCTGCAGGAAGGCTTCGTAGGCGTCGCGGTCCATGAGGGCGTCGTACTCGGCCTTGTCGGCGAGCTTCACCTTGGCGAACCAGCCGCCTTGCTCGGGCGAGGCGTTGACGGTCTCGGGGGCGTCGCCGAGTTCGGGGTTGGCCTCGACGATCTCGCCCGAGATCGGGGCGTAGACGTCGGAAGCGGCCTTGACGCTCTCGACGACGGCGAAGGCGTCGCCGGCCTTCACGGTCTTGCCGACGTCGGGGGTCTCGACGAACACCACGTCGCCGAGTTGTTCGGCGGCGTAGGCGGTGATGCCGACGGTCGCGACGTCGCCGTCGAGTTCGACCCACTCGTGATCCTTGGTGAAGCGCATGTGGGGTCTCTCCTAGAAGCCGTGGGCGCCGGAAGCGCTGTCATTTGGGAACCGCGGAATACGCGGAAGTACGCGGAAAGAGGGAGGGCAGGATTCCGCGTCATTCCGCGTATTCCGCGGTTTGAAAGAGGGCGCCTGCGGCGCATGGAGCGGGGGCATCGTCACACCTTGCGGACGTAGCGGTGGGGGACGAACGGGGAGGTCACGACTTCGGCGGCCTGGGGCTTGCCGCGGACGATGACCTTGAGCTTCGTGCCGGGCGCTTTCAGGCCCGGGGGTACGAAGGCCAGCGCGATGCCGGCCTTCAGGACCGGCGAGTAGCCGCCGGAGGTGACGACGCCGACGACGTTTCCGGTCTCGTCGGCGACTTCGGCGCCTTCGCGGGCGGGGGCGCCTTCCAGGACGCGCAGGCAGACCTTGGCGCGGGCGGGGCCTTCGGCGAGTTCCTTGACGATGCGCGCGGCGCCCGGGAAGTCGCGCTGTTCGCGGCGGTTCTTGTTGACGGCGAAGGTGAGGCCGGCCTCGACCGGGCTGACGGTCTCGTCGAGATCGTGGCCGTAGAGCGGCAGGCCGGCTTCCAGGCGCAGGCTGTCGCGGGCGCCCAGGCCGATGGGGCGGACGCGCTCGTCCTCCAGCAGCAGGTTCCAGACGCGGACGGCCTCGGCGGCTGGGACCGAGATCTCGTAGCCGTCCTCGCCGGTGTAGCCCGAGCGGGAGATGATGAGGTCGGTCCCGAAGCCGGGCATCGACCGGATGTCCATGAAGGCCATGTCGGCGGCGGCGGGCAGGTGGGCCTGGACGACGGCGGCGGCCTCGGGGCCCTGGATGGCCATCAGCGCGCGGTCTTCCAGGCGGTGGATGTCGACCTGGCCGGCGAGCTCGTCGTCGATGACCTTGAAGTCGTTGTCCTTGCAGGCGCCGTTGACGATGACGAAGAGGCCGTCGTCGGGAGTCCCATCAGGAAGAAGGGGACGGCCGGCCATCAGGTCGTCGATGATGCCGCCCGTCTTGTTGAGCAGCATCGAATACTTCTGCTTGCCGGGCTTCAGCCCGATGTAGTCGCCGGGCACGACCTCCTCGAAGGCCGAGAGCGGGGAGACGCCGCGCAGACGCGCCTGGCCCATGTGGGAGACGTCGAAGAGGCCGGCGTGCTCGCGCGTCCAGAGGTGTTCCTGCATCACGCCCATGGGGTACTGGACGGGCATGGCATAGCCCGCGAATGGAACCATGCGCGCACCGCGGGCGACATGGTCGTCCGTGAGCGGGGTGGTCTTCAACGTCTCGTCGTGGGCCAAGGGCGACTCCGGCTGATGCGCGCACGGCAGGTTCGACCCCGCCGCCAGCTTCGCCCCCGCTGTCCTCTGAGCCTGAGAGATTTCGGAGCGCCCTGGTTCGGCGATCCCCTGCTCCTTCGGCGCCCCTCCTTACGGAGAGAACTTTCCAGCGTTCATCAGCCCGTCGCGGTCCTTTTGCCTGAGCGTTTCCGGGGCGGTTGCGCCTTCGGCGCCCTGCGATGCTGCGAACAGCGAAGCAGGGCCTCTCCCGCGAGAGTCCGGGGGGTTGTGTTGGAAGGGCGAAGGGGAGTCAACGCGCATTTCCTCGGCGACGCCGCCAGGCCACGCGCCGCCGATTCAAGGAACCGCGGAAAACGCGGAATGGCGCGGAAGGCGTCGGCGCCGATTGCGCGTTCTTCCGCATAGTCCGCGGTTCCAGAATAACGGAGCCTCCGCTGCCGCGGGGGCCCAAGGCCAAGCTTTCGCCGCATGCGGGGGTGAGCGTTCGCGCGACAGGGGTGACGCATGAGATGGATGTTGGGGGCGGCGCTGGCCGTCGCGGTGGCGGGGACGGCGGGGGCGCAGACGCCGCGCCTGGAGGATCCGGAGGCCAATATCGTGGCCGAGCTGGTGGTGCAGGCGGTCGAGCCGGGGCCCGCGTGGTGGCGCGTGCAGGACGCCGACACCACGGTCTGGATCCTGGGCGTCGGCGACAGCGACCTGCCGGCCGGGATGACCTGGGACAGGCGCTATCTCGACAAGCGGCTGAAGGGCGCCAACAGCCTGATCGTCGGCACGCGGGTCGGCCTGAAGGGGCGGCTGCGCGACATCCCGCTGATCCTGCGCACCATCAACCAGATGAAGACGAAGACACCGCTGGAGGCGACGCTGTCCGCCCCCGTGCGCACCCGTTTCGTCGCCGCACGCGAGCGGATCGGTCAGCCGGCCAAGCGCTATGCGGAGTGGAAGGGGCTGGTGGCGGGCATGCGCCTGATGGAGGACGCGCAGCCGAAGGGGCGCGTGCCGGTGGTCCCGGCGATCCTGACGCAGGCCCGGCGCGAGAGGGTGAAAATGGTGGATCCCGCGCAGTATCAGGTCGCGCCGTTCCTGAAGGAGGCTGTCGCGACCCTGACGCCGGCGTTGCACGAGCAGTGCCTGAGCGACGCGGTGCGGGACGTCGAGACCCCGCGGAACGTCGCCGCCGCGCGGGCCTGGACCCGGGGCGACGTGAAGACGGCGCTGACCGGGCCGCGGAACTTCGAGAAGTGCCTGCTGCTGATGGGCGGCGGCGCGGAGCTGTGGCGCCGCGTGACGCGCGACCAGGCCGGCGCGATCGCCGCGGCGCTGGGCAAGCCCGGGCATTCGGTGGCGATCGTGAGCCTGCGGCCGCTGTTGGCCGAGGACGGCGTGATCGAGCAACTGGAGGCGCGCGGCCTGCGGGTGATCGGGCCGGGGGAGGCGGAGTAGGGGGGGCTGTTCGCGGACGTAGCGGATCAAACCACGCCGATGATCCAGGCGACGAGCCACACGAGGGCGTACCGCGTGGCAACCAATGCGAATGGAGCCCATGCGAGCGCGGCGACGTGTTGACTCTGCCTTACGGCCTTGGCGGACCTGTACACGAGGAAGGTTGAAGCCGCGGCCACCAAGCGCGGGACGCGGACATGCCGATGCCCGAGGCGGTGGCGAAGTGGGCGAGGGAGCGGCCGGAGTTCGGCGAGCGGCTCCATGAGGCGCGCCGCGCCGGCGGGCGGCTGGCGGGGTCGCGGGGGCCCGTCCTGACCCGGTGACCGGCCGGATCGTATCCGAGTGGGACGAGCCGGAATGGAAGCCGCCGCCGGGCTCGGTCAGGCTGCCCGGCGGGGGTTCGCTGGAGACGGGCCGCCGCAACGGACGTGGGCGAACGGTGTTTCCCCTTCCTGCACGAAAGGGAACCTGATGACGCAGGGTGAACAGCAGACGCTGGCCGCGATGGTGCAGGCCAATGACAAGTTGCTGAAAGCGCTGACCGTGCTGCTCGCGATCAAGGACGAACATCTTCTGGCCGAGTTGAACGGTGTGTTCGCGGCGATCACCGCGGAGAGCTCGGAGATCCGCGCGGGCGGCCCGGACGTCTGGGACCACCTGCGCCACGAACTGGCGCTGATCTCGTGTCTGGTGGCCGAGGCGGAGAGCGAGCCTGATGAGACCGACGGGGGCGGCGCGGGCGGCGTCGTCAACTAGGGCGGAATGGAACTCAATTTCTGAACGTCAAGTCGACCCGGCCCCCCCGAGTGGGAGGGCCGGGCGCAGTCGCTAGAACTTGCGGACGTACGACACGCCGAAGACGTCGGCGTCCACGTCGCCTTCGTAGCGGGTGTAGTCGGCGCGGATGCCGTTCTTGTCGTCGAAGTTGAACTGCACGCCGGCGCCGCCGGCGAAGAGCTCGTCGTTGTCGCTGACGCGGACCGTGGTGGCCCCGCTGCGGGCCTTGCCCTTGAACTCGCCATGCACGACGCCGGCGCGGGCGAAGACGTCGAGCTGCTCGCTCACCGGGTAGCGGGCGACGCCGAACGCGCCGATCGACCAGTCGAGGCCGTAGGAGCCACGGACGGCGGTCGCGCCCGTGCCGGTGGTGAAGTGGCCGTCGTCGACGCCGAGGGCGCCTTCGGCTTCGACGCCGAGGTAGCGGTTGAACTGGTAGCCGCCGCGCAGGTTGATCGCGCCGAGGTCGCTGGGGGCGCCCTTGGGCGAGATGATCGCGTAGCCGGCCGAGCCGTAGACGCCGCTGTCGGCGGTCTGGGCCGAAGCGGCGGCCGGCGCCAGCAGGGCGGCGGCGATGGCGACGGGAGCGGCCCACACGGCCGCGAAGGTCCTGGTGTTCACTGTGGTTTCTCTTTTCAGCACGAGAGGTGAACCGGCCGCGCGTCTGTGCGCGCCGTCCGGCGGCCGCCGGGGAGGGCGGCCGGCGCTCCACCTATGGTTTTGCTTTCGGCTTGGGAAGGCTCAGAGCCGTGAAAGATTGTTCACGGATCGAGGGGTTGTTTCGCCGCGGCGGCGACCTATCGCACAGGGGCGCGACCCTGTGGCGAGCGCCCTGCCGTCGGCCCGAAAGCCGGCCGGCAGGTGTGGCGCGCGGGTGACGCTCGCGGCCGTTCTCTCACTTCGATGTTCTGCGGCGTCGTCCACGACCGCGCCCGCTGGACACCTGCCGGCGCCGCCGTTAGGGTCCAGGCGCTTGGTCGGCCCGCGCGGCGGGCCGGCGGACTTTTCCCCAGCGCAGATCCAGAAGCGTGACCGCACCGGCACGCACGCTCCGCGCTGAGGAGCCTTCGTCATGTCCCAGATCGAGCTGCGCGCGGACTGCGCGCGCTGTGCCGCGCTTTGCTGCGTGGCGTTCCACTTCGAGCGCTCGAACCAGTTCGGCTGCGACAAGGCGGCGGGCCGGCCCTGCGGCCATCTCGGCCGGGACGGGCGATGCGGCATCTATCGTGACCGCGCCGACAGGGGCTTCCGCGGCTGCGTCGGCTACGACTGTCACGGGGCGGGGCAGCGTGTGACCCAGGCGCTGTTCGGCGGGCGAAGCTGGATGGACGATCCGGCGCTGCTGGCGCCGATGGCGGAGGCCTTCCTGCGGGCCGAACGCGCGCACCGCCTGCTGGCGATCCTTCGGAAGGCGGGCAACCTCGACCTCGCGGCGGAGGATCGCTGGCGCCACGCCCGGCTGGAGGAAGCCTTCGAAGCCGCGGCGGTCGAGGGCGGACCGGGCGCAGCGCTCGAGGCCCAGGCCCGGGCCTTCTTCCGTACCCTGCGCCGGTACGTGGCGCCGCGGGGCGCCGGCAACGCCCCCGGGCGTGCGGGCCCTACGGCAGTTCCCTGACCCAGATGTTCCGGAAGCTGATCGGCGGGCTGGGGTCGCCGTGGGCCTGGAGCTTGATGGGCGAAGGGCCGTGGGCCTTGTAGCCGGGCTTGCCGATGTAGACCGTCTCGCCCGCGAGGACCGCGTCCTTCTGGATGAGCACGCCGTTCATGCGGGCGGTGACGCGGGCGGGGGACTTCAGCGAGCCGTCGGCGTTGAAGACCGGCGCGGTCCAGGTGACGTCGAAGGTCTGCCACTGGCCGGGCGGGCGGGACGGGTTCGCGAGCGGCGGGTGCTGCTTGTAGATCGCGCCGGCCTGGCCGTTGACGTAGGTCTCGTTCCGGTAGCTGTCGAGGATCTGCAGCTCGTAGCCGCCGTCGCCGGATCCGGTGGACGCCAGGAAGAGGCCCGAGTTGCCGCGGCCCTGGCCCTCGCCGGTGATGTTCTCCGGCGTCTTCCACTCGAGGTGGAGCTGGTAGTTCCGGAAGGAACGCTTCGTCTCGATGTTGCCGGTGGGCTTGGCGACGGTCATGACGCCGTCGGCGACGACCCATTTCGCGGGGGACTTGTCGCGGACGGTGACCCACTGGTCGAGGTTGGTTCCGTCGAAGAGGACGATGGCGTCGCGGGGCGGCCTGGCGGGCTTCACCGGGCCGGGACCGGCGTCGACGACGGGGACCTTGGGCTCCCACTGCTCGGTGTCCTGCGGCCTGGGGACCTGGGCCCAGCAGGCGGCGCCGGCGGCGAGCGTGGCGATGGCGGCTGCGATCCAGATGCGGGCTCTCACAGCTCCCAGCCTTTGCGGTAGGTGCGGCCGAGGTACTGGTTGGCGTCCGGGGCGTTGGTGACGCGGCCGGATGCGCCGTCGTACTCGATCGGCCGGTCGGCCTTCAGGGCGACGATGCCCAGGATCATGGTCTCGTTCAGGGGTACTGCGTACTCGAACGGGCAGGAGATCTTCTCCTCGCCGCGGATGGCGCGGACGAAGTTGGTCTCGTGGCCCTGGAGGCCGCCGTGGATGCGCGGCAGGCTCTGGGGGATCTTCTTCGCCCTCTCCTCCAGCCCGTCGCCGATGAGCACCGGCTTCTCGCCGTAGGTCTCGTGCATCAGCATGCCCCTGGCGCCGACGAAGAGGACGCCGCCGTCGGGGCTCATGGTCAGGTTGGCCGGGAAGCCGGGCGGCGTGGGCGGCAGGATGCCGCCGTCGTACCAGGTCATGCGGAGCGGGCCGCCCCCCTTCCTGGCCTCTGGCGCATTGCCGAACTCGTAGTGGGTGACGCAGGCCAGCGGGAAGCCCTCGATCGGGTTGGGCCGCTTGGTGTCCCAGAGGCTGGCGCCGCCGGGCCAGCGGGAGTGGCGGGTCTCGACCTTGGTCGGCAGGCCGGGCTCCAGCGCCCAGACCGGGAAGTCGATCAGGTGGGCGCCCATGTCGCCCAGAGCGCCGCAGCCGAAGGGGATCCAGCCACGCCAGTTGAAGTGGGCGTAGTCGGGGTTGTAGCCCCAGTCGACGTCGGCGGGGCCGAGCCAGGTCTGCCAGTCGATGTTGGCGGGCGTGGGGACGGCGGCGGGGCGGGCGACGCCCTGGGGCCAGACGGGGCGGTTGGTCCAGACGTGGACCTCGCGGACCTTGCCGATCAGGCCGCCGCGGATCAGCTCCACCACGCGCCGGCCGTCGTCGCCGGAGTGGCCCTGGTTGCCCATCTGGGTGACCAGGCCCGGGTTCGCGCGGGCGAGGCCCAGCAGCTTGCGGCCCTCCTCGACCGTATAGGTGAGCGGCTTCTGCACGTAGACGTGGAGGCCGCGTTCCATGGCCATGCGCGCGGCGACGGCGTGGTGGTGGTCGGGCGTGGCGATGACGACGGCGTCGATGTCCTTCTGCGCGTCGAACATGCGGCGGTAGTCGGTGTAGCGGTTGGCCTTGGCGTAGGCGGCCTTCAGCACCGTGCGCAGCGGGTTGGGCTCGAAGTGGTTGTCCAGCATGCCGCGCGCCACGCGGTCGAAGTCGACGTCGCAGGCGGCGACGATGTTCTCGCCGGTCAGCTTGGCCATGTTCGCCGCGCCCTGGCCGCCCGCGCCGATGACGGCGAGATTGACCTTGTCGCCGGGCCCGAGCTTGCGGCCCGCGGCGAAGGCGGGCGCGGCGATTGCGGCGGCCCCCGCGCCCAGCAGGCTGCGGCGGGTGAGGTGGTGAATCTGAGCCATCTGACGCGGCCTCCCTATGGGCGCATTAGGCCCATGCCGCGGGACGGCCGCAAGCTAGGCCTTCACCGCTCCCACCACGCCGGCCAGCAGGTTGGGGAGCATTGCTTCGGCGCCGGGGGGATCGCCCTGGCGGATGATGACGAGGTCCCGCGAGGGGACGACCATGACGGCCTGCCCGCCCGCGCCGAGGGCGGCGAAGGTGTCGGAAGGGGAGCCCGGGAAGCGCAGGCCCGCGCCGCGGCCGGCGGCGTCGACGCCCGGCTTCGCGTTCTCCCACCAGAGCAGGCCGTAGGCCGGGTTCAGGGCCTGGGAGGGGGCGATCAGCGTGTCGAAGGCCTGGCGGCTCACGAGTTGCCTGCCGGCCCATTGGCCGTGGCGCTGGGCGAAAAGGCCGAAGCGGCCGAGGTCGCGGGCCGAGCAGACGGCGGTGTAGTAGTTGGTGACCGGACCGTTCGTCCCCTGGCCCTGGTTCGTGAGCCAGGTGGTGCGGGTCATGCCGAGCGGGCCGAGCAGCTTCTTCTGAGCGTAGGCCTCGAACGGCTCGCCGACGGCGCTGGCCAGGACGTGGAAGCACAGGTGGTAGACGGCGGTGTTGTAGCGCCAAGTCGTGCCCGGCAGGTCCTTCTCGGGCGCGGCGGCGTTCAGCGCGTACTGGTCGCCGGCGACGTTGCGGAGCGCGAGGCCCGTGTCGTCGAGGCCGGACGTCATGCTCATCAGATGGCGGAGCGTGATGTTGGCCTTGGGCCCGCCGCGCCAAGAGGGGATGAAGTCGGCGGCCGGCTGGTCGAGGCTCCTGATCCTGCCGTCGTCGATGGCCATCGCGATCAGGACGGCGACGAGGCTCTTGCCGACCGAGGCGACCTCCAGCGACCTGTCCTCGCCCCAGCCTGCCGCGTAGCGCTCCAGCACGATGCGGCCGCCCCGCAGGACCAGCACGCCGCGGCTGCGCGCGGCCATGGCGGCGTCGACGGCGGCGTTCAGCTTCGCGGCGTCGAGGCCGGCGGCGGCGGGGTCGGCCGCCTCCCAGGCCGCGCCGGCCGGCGTGTAGGGCACGGGCGAGACCGCCAGCACGGGCGTGGCGGCGAAGGCGCCGGCGGACGCCAGGACGGCGCGGCGGGAGAACGGGGACGGCATCAGGCTTTCTTCCTCTCCTCGAGCGCGCGGCGGACCGGCTCTTCCATGGCCTGCAGGCCGTGGCCGCGCGAGATCATCAGGCGCATCGCTTCGTTCTGCATGTAGTAGAGGATGTTGCGCGCGCCGTCGGACGCCATGGCGGCGTTGCGCGCGGCGAGGCCTTCGCGCACGACCTCCCAGTGCTTGAAGGGGCCGTCGATGCTCTCGGCCAGGCTGACGTAGGAATAGTGCCAGCGGGTCTTGCGCCGGATGGCCTCGATCATCCGCTGGGCGTCGAGGCTGGCGGTGCTGGCGAGGCGGCTGAATATCACCTCGCTCTGGTGGATCAGTTCGACGACCGACTCGCCGCGGCGCGAGGCGGCCAGCAGTCCGTCGACCAGCACGAGGGTCTCGGCCATGTGCTTCGGCGTGGCGCGGATGCAGGCGAAGCGGGCGGCGAGGCCGTAGAGCGCGGCGCGGACCTCGTAGAGATCGAACACCTCCTGGACGGTGGTGGCCGCGACGTAGGCGCCGCGGTTCTCCTCGATGTTGACCAGGCCGTCGTCGGCGAGGGTGCGCAGCGCCGTGCGCGCGATCGAGCGCCCCACGCCGAACTCGGCGCAGATGCGGGCCTCCCGCAGCCATTCGCCCGGCGGCAGCAGGCCGTCCTGGATCTGGCGGCGCAGCGCGGACGCGACCGTGGCGGCAGAGGGCGCGGCGGAGTCCGACATCGAACGGGAAGCCCTCAGGCGATGGAGGTTGGGCTTCGACACTCTGGCGCTCGAATCGGGTTCGGGGAAGGTGCGGCTGCTTCGCTCACGTCGCGCAATCAAACACAACTAGAACGACGATCAAGGAATAATTGTCGTACAATCTGGTTGACTTGGCTGTGCATCCAGGGCGTTCTGCTCCGTAACGGTGCGTCGCAGCGCCGATGGGAGGGATCATGCGCTACCTGTTCTGCTCCGCGGCCGCGGCCGCGCTCGCCGTGTCGACCGCGGCCATGGCCCAGACCGCTCCGCCCCGCGCCGGCGCCGAGACGGCCGTCGAAGAACTGGTGGTCACCGCCCAGCGGCGCGAGGAGAGCCTGCGCGACGTTCCGGCGACGATCGCGGCGGTGACGGCCGAACAGCTCGAGGCGATCGGCCCCGTCACCGGCACCGGCGACCTGCTGCGCGGCGTGCCCGGCGTGCGCTTCAACGACCTGCAGAGCACGAACCTCAGCGAGATCTCGATCCGCGGCTCGGGCACCCAGCGCGCCACCGGCGCCGACTCGGGCGTGGGCCTGTTCGTGAACGGCGCCTACGTGGGCTCGTCGACCCTGGGCGGGCGCAACTTCCGGCGCGTGGACTTCTTCGACCAGGCGCGCGTCGAGGTCCTGGAAGGGCCGCAGGGCGCGCTCTACGGGCGCAACTCCGAGTTCGGCGTCGTCAACATCGTGCTGGCCAAGCCGCAGTTCAACAACAGCGGCTACGTCAACGCGACCTACACCGACGACCTGGAGCAGACGAAGGTCGCCGGCGTCGTGAACCAGAAGCTCAGCGACAAGGTGTCGATCCGGATCGGCGCCGAGGGCACGACCCAGTCGAAGGGCAACTTCTACAACCCGACCCGTGACACCTACTACGACCACACCGACGGCTGGATCGCGCGCGGCCAGATCCGCTACCAGGACGGCCCGCTGGACGTGACGTTCATGGTCGACGCGCAGAAGCTGGACCTGCCGACCTTCTTCAACACCTACGTCCTGCCGCGCGGCGTCAACGCCCAGGTGCCGCAGGGCTTCACGCAGGATCGCTTCAGCGCCGGCCACGAGGTCGAGGAAGGCGTCCGCCAGTCGGTGCAGCGCGCCATGATCATGGCCGACTACGACCTCGGCTGGGCGAAGCTCACCTCGACCACCATGGCCGTCCACTGGATCTCGCGGCAGATGTTCTCGGGCGGCGCGATCGACCTCGCCCAGCAGGCGGCGTTCGCGCGCTCGGGCCAGATCGGCGTCTACGTGTTCGGCCGCACCCACACGGTGGCCAAGGACCGGACCTTCTACCAGGATCTCCACCTCGCGGGCGACCTGATGGACGGCAAGGTCGAATGGCTGGCCGGCGTCGACTACCTGATCCAGCACGACCTGAACGGCACCGACACCTTCACCAACCCCTGCGCGCTGACGCTGAACGCCAGCCAATGCACCGGCACGCCGACGACGCCCATCTGCGTGCCGATCACGCCGACGTCGCCCGCCTGCCCGGCGCGGTTCCCGAACGCGTTCGGGACCTCGGCCCGCGCGCCGCTGCGCAACGAGTCGTCGTCGGTCTACGGCCTCGTGCGCTACCACATCGGCGACTTCACCCTGGCAGGCGAGCTTCGCTACTCGGGCGACGACAAGCGGGCGTCCAACGTGTCGTTCATCGCGTTCACGAACACGCTCTCGGCGCCGTCGGCGGCCTACACCTTCTCGGAGCGGCGGCTGAACTACACGCTGAACCTCAGCTACAAGATCCCGGGCCCGATGCAGGCCCTGGTCTACGCCAAGGTCGGCACCGGCTACCGCGCGGGCGGCGTCAACGCCCGCACCTCCTCGCCCTTCGCGCCTAACCCGTTCCTGCCGACCTACGGCAACGAGGACACGACGAGCTACGAGGTCGGCTTCAAGGGCAACCTGGCGCCCAACATCTACTTCCGGACGGGCGCCTACGCCTCGCGCACCGAAGACGCGATCACCTCGATCAACGACGGCTGCACGGTGCTGAACGCCTGCGGGCGGGCGGCGACGGTGTTCAACATCAACGGCGGGACCGTCCATGCGCGCGGGATCAGCGCGGCCATCGACGGGCGCTTCGACCTGGCGGGCGGGCGGCTGAACGTCAGCCTGAACGGCGCGCGCCAGCGGGCGCGGTTCGTGGCGACGCCGGGCGGCTATTCCGGCCTGCCGGTGGTGGGCTCGTCAGTGGCGCAGATCCCGAAGTGGACCGCCTCGGCCAACGTCAACTACCGCCACGCGATCACCGACAAGATCGACGGCTTCATCAACGTGAACTACCAGGAGCAGATGGGCGGCGTGCAGGACACGGTCACTGCGGCCACGCCGGCGGTCTACCTGAAGGACATCGACCTGGTGAATCTGCGGACCGGCGTCGACATCGACCGGCTGCAGGTGGCGCTCTTCGTCACCAACCTGTTCGACCGGCAGTTCGCCCTGCTCCAGCTCCAGGGCGGCGGCTTCCCGCTGCTCAACCGCTTCAGCAATCCTCGGACGACCGGCGTCAATATGATCTATCGCTGGTAGGACGCCGCCGACAGCGGGCGTTGGGCGAGGGAGTTGGGCATGAGCACGTCGCGGCGCGGTCTTCTGGTAGGCACGGGCATGCTGGCGGCGGGCGCGGCGGCCTCGGCCCGCGCGGCCGTCGATCCGGCCGCGGCCGGCGGCGACGCGGCCTGGCTGCAGGGCGTGCTCGAACGGTTCGCGGGCTTCGGGATCAAGGCCTCGGGCGGGCCGGGCGACACGGCCAGCGGGGCGTGGGTGGAGGGCGACCTCACCGCGCTGGGCTACCGCTGCGAGCGGCAGGCGTTCGAGACGCCCGACGCCGACGTGAGGACGGCGACGCTGAAGGTCGGCGAACGGACGGCGTCGGTCTATCCGCAGGCGATCGTGAAGACGACGGGCCCCGGCGGGCTCAGCGGGCCGCTGAAGCTGGCGGCGACGCCGGGGAGCCTGGAGGGCGCGATCGCGCTGATCGTGCTGCCGTTCAAGCGCTGGGGGTTCATCGGCGACCCCGATGTGGCCCGGCCGCTGACCGACGCGTTCGCACGCGGCGCGGCGGCGGCCGTGCTGGTGACGACGGGCCCGACACGCGAGGTGATCGCGCTGAACGTCCATCCGACACAGCCGGGCCATGCGAAGCCCGTGGCGACGCTGGCGCCCAGGGACGCCGAGCCGTTCGTGGCGGCCGCCGCGGCGGGCCAGGCGGCGACGCTCACCGTGGACGCCGTGGTCGGCCGGCGCGCGGCCTACAACGTGATCGCGCGCCTGGACCGGGGCGCGAAGAAGACCCTGATCGTGACGACGCCGCGCTCGGGCTGGTTCACCTGCGCCGCCGAGCGGGGCGCGGGCCTGGCGGTGTGGCTGTCGCTGGCGCACTGGCTGGCGGCGGCGAAGCCGCGAGTGAACCTCGAGTTCGTGGCCACCAGCGGGCACGAGTACATCTACTACGGCGGCGAACAGTATCTGGAGCACCACGCGCCGAAGCCGGCGGACACGCACCTGTGGGTCCACATCGGCGCCAGCGCCGCCGCCCGCGACTGGCACGAGTTCGGGCAGACGCTGCGGCCGCTGCCGACCCCGGATTCGTCGCGGGTCCTGACCGCGACGCCGCAGGTGATCGAGGCCACGCGGCGCGCCTTCAAGGGGATCAGCGGGCTCGAGGCGGTCTATCCGGCCGACAGGGCCAACGCGGGCGGCGAGCTCGTGAACGTTATCGAGGCAGGCTACACGCCCGCCATCGGCCTCTACGGCGGGCACCGCTTCTTCCACACGCCGGGCGACGACATGCGCTGCGTCTCGGGCGAACTGGTCGCGCCGGTGGCGAAGGCGTTCCGGGCGGCGGTCGCCGCCTCGCTGCCCGCGTGAGCGGTGGGACGCGATCGCCGCTGAAGGTGGCGCTGACCGCCTCGGCCGGAGCCACCGTCGAGTGGTACGACTTCTTCATCTACGGCACCGCCGCGGCGCTGGTGTTCCCCAAGCTGTTCTTCCCGGCCGACCTGCCGCCGTTCGTGGCGCAGATCGGGGCGTTCGCCACGTTCGCGGTCGGATTCTTCGCACGGCCGGTCGGCGGCGCGGTGTTCGGCCACTTCGGCGACATGGTGGGGCGCAAGCGGGCGCTGGTGACGGCGCTCGTGACCATGGGGCTGGCGACCGCGGCCATCGGGCTCCTGCCGTCCTACGCCCAGGCGGGCGTGTTCGCGCCGCTGCTGCTGGTGGCGCTGCGGTTCATCCAGGGCTTCGCCGTGGGCGGGCAGTGGGGCGGGGCGGCGCTGCTCGCCATCGAGAGCGCGCCGCCGGGCCGGCGCGGATACTTCTCGAGCTTCGTGCAGATCGGCGTGCCGCTGGGCGTGCTGCTGGCGAACGTGGTCTTCCTCATCATGGGGGCGCTGGTGGCGACCGACGCCTTCCTGGCCTGGGGGTGGCGCATCCCGTTCCTGGCCAGCCTGCTGCTGGTCGGCATCGGCCTCTACGTACAACTGCACCTGGAGGAGTCGGCCGAGTTCGAAGAGCGCGCCGGCGCGGCCGAGGCGGCGCCGAAGAGCTCGCCGATCCTGGAGGTGTTCGCCCGGCATCCGCGCGAAGTGCTGCTGGCGGGCGGGGCGTTCATCGCCAACAACACCTGCTTCTACATCGCCATCACCTACGTCGTGGCCTACGGGACCGCGACGCTGAACCTCAGCCGCGGGACGATGCTGGCGGCCGTGATGATCGGCAGCGCCATCATGGTTCCGGCGCTGATCCTCTGCGGCTGGGTCTCGGATCACTGGGGGCGGCGCAGGCCGTTCATGTGGGGCGCGGCGTTGTGCGGCCTCTGGGCCTTCGCCTTCTTCCCGCTGATCGAGACCGGCTCCCCGGCGCTGATCGCGCTGTCGGTCAGCGTGGCGCTGGTCCTCATCAGCATGATGTACGGACCGCAGGCGGCGTTGTTCGCCGAGCTGTTCCCGGTGGAGCTGCGCTACTCGGGCGCCTCGCTGGGCTACCAGTTGGGCTCGGTGCTGGGCGGGGGTCTGGCCCCGATCGTGGCGACGGCGCTCTTCGAGCAGTTCAAGTCCACCGGGCCGATCGCGATCTACCTCGCGGCCACCTGCGCCGTGTCGCTGGCCTGTACGGCCGCCCTGGTCGTGCGCGCACCGCACGGTTCGCAAGACCTTCAAGAAACCGGCGCGCCCGGCGCATCCGCTTAACCACGCCACCCGTAAGTGCGACAGGGCTAGTTGCGCGGGGAGGCGCAAACGGCATGGGGTGGCGGAAACTGAGCGGCGCCGGTCATGCGGTGGTCGAGGTGGAGGGATGCCTGGATTCCGCCAACTGCCCCGAATTCCAGGCCTTCCTCGCGGACGCGGCGGCCGACGCGGCGGCGCGTGACGAGCAGCTCGAGATCGACCTGACGCACCTGCGCGAGATCTCCTCGCACGGCCTGCGTGCGCTCGCGTGCGCGCAGCACGAGGCGCGGCGTATCGTGCTCACCTGCCCGGCGGGGCGGGTCCGCGAGATCCTGACGATCAGCCGGCTGGACAGCGTATTCCGCGTGCGGGCGCCCGCGATACACTTCGTCGGCCCCTCGGGCAGCGTGCCCGACCTGCCTACATCCGGTCCGGTGTCGCTATCCCCAGCAGGTCCAGCGCCAGTTCGAGCTGCCGAAGCGTAGCGGTGGCCAGCGTCAGGCGGCTGGCGCAGACGGCCGGCTCGGCCTGCAGGATCGGGCACGCGGCCCAGAACTTCGACCACGCCTGGGCCACGCGGTAGGTGTGCTCGGCCAGGATGTTCGGCGCCTTCTTGTCGTAGGCGTCGGCCAGAGCGGCGTCGAAGGCGTCCAGCGCCAGCACCAGGTCACGCTCGGCGGACTCGCCCACGATCACCGGGCCTGGCCGGGCCGCTTCGCCGGCCGCGCGGCGCAGCAGGCTCTTCACGCGCACGACCTGGTAGAGCAGGTAGGGGCCGGTCTTGCCCTCGAAGCTGGAGAAGCGGTCGAGGTCGAAGATGTAGCTGGTGCCCCGGAAGTTCTGCAGGTCGGCGAACTTGAGCGCCGCCACCGCCACCTTGCTGGCGATCTCCTCGAACTCGTCGGCCGAGACGTCCTCGCCGAGGGACTGTTCGTGCAGGCGCTCGCGGGCCTTCTCGCGCGTCATCTCGATCAGGTCGTTCAACTTCAAAACACCGCCGGCGCGGGTCTTGAAGGGCTTGCCGTCGGTCCCGTTCATGGTGCCGAAGCCGACGTGGATCAACTGGCCCTCGTCGGCGTAGCCGGCCAGGTAGGCGGCGCGGAAGACGATCTCGAAGTGGTCGGCCTGGCGCTGGTCGACGCAGTAGATGACCAGGTCGAAGTCGAACGCCCGGCGGCGGTCGAGGATCGTGGCGAGGTCGGTCGTGCCGTACATCGCCGAGCCTTCGGAGGAGACCACCAGCAGCGGATCGGGCCAGGGCGCCTCGACGACCGTGCCGTCGGCCAGCTTCTTCGGGCGGGTCTCGCCGTTGCGGTCCACGCGGACGATGCGCGCGCCCTGGTCGTCGACCAGCAGGGCCTTGGCGTCGAGGTCGGCCACCATCGGGCCGATCAGGTCCTCGACGTCGCTCTCGCCCTTCCACCAGTCGAAGTCGACGCCCAGCGCGTGGAAGTCGCGGATCAGCGCCTCGCGGGTCACGTCGCGGAAGCGTTCCCAGAGCGCGTAGTAGCCGGCTTTCTTCGACTGCAACTCGGCGGTGAGGCGACGCGCGCGGTTGCGGAACTCGACGTCGCCCTTCGCCCGCTCCGCCGCCGGCGGGTAGAGCGCGCCGAGGTCGTCGAGGCCCAGGGTCGCCAGCACCGCCAGGCGGCCCTTGTCGGCCTCGGTGACCTCGCCCCTCGCGTTCAGGTCCTCCACCAGCTCGGCGATCGCCGGGTGGGTGTCGCAGACGGCCGCGATCAGCAGGCCCATCTGGAAGCCCCAGTCGCCGAAGTGGGCGTCGCCGATCACCTCGTCGCCGCGGAAGCGGTAGATGCGCTTCAGGCTCTCGCCGATGATCGAGGCGCGCAGATGCCCGACGTGCATCTCCTTGGCCACGTTGGGACCGCCGTAGTCGACGATGACGCGGCGGGGAACGGCCATCGTCTCCGCGCCGGCGCGCGGGTCGGCGGCGACGGCGTTCGCGCGGTCGGAGAGGGCCGCGTCGGCGACCTTCAGGTTGATGAAGCCCGGGCCGGCGATCTCGACGGAGCTGAGGCGCGGATCGCCCTTCAGCCGCTCGGCGACGGCCGTGGCGATCTCGCGCGGGTTCTTGCCCACGCGCTTGGCGGCGGCCAGCGCGCCGTTCGACTGGAAGTCGGCGAGGTCGGGCCGGTCGGACGGGGTGACGCGGGCCAGGTCGGCGGGCACGCCTTCGGCGGCGAAGGCGGCGGCGACCGCTTCGCCCAAGGCGGTCTTGAGATCACTCATGGGTTCGGCGCGGCGCTCGCGGTCTGGCCGACGTTCACACGGAAGCGCTTGCCCTCACGGTTGAAGGCGGCCATCTGCGGCGTCACCTCGAAGCCGATCAGCACCTCGAAGTTCGAGCCCGAGACGGCGATGCCCGAGCGCGGGATGGTGATCGAGCCGATCTGCTCGGTGACGTAGACGCGGTCCTCGCCCTCCGGGAAGGTCACCGGCAGGTCGAACGTCTCCTTGTGGATGACTTCGCGGTTCCGGTCGGTGACGGCGATCCAGTACTTGTAGGTCTTCTGGCGGCCGGTCGACATCGGGCCCTTGCCCATCTCGAACAGCACTTCCATGGTCACTTCGATCGGCTGGTCGTCCTTGTAGGAGCAGCCGGCCGAGATGCCCTGGATCTCGCCCGTCCAGCCGACGTTCGCCGACGCCTCGCGGTCGTCCTTGAACTCGACGTAGCGGGCCGCGTCGTAGAGCGACTTCACGAACGGGCAGGGGCCGGCGTTGCGCAACTGCGGCAGCGGCGCCTGGACGTCGCCCCACTCCTCGCGCTGCTTTCGCTTCTTGGCGGCCTCTTCCTGCTGCTTGCGGGCCTGTTCCTCGGGGTCGCGGCGGCCTTGCGCGTAGGAGGCGGCCGGAACGGCGGTGAAGGCCGCCATCAGGGCGGCGGCGAGAAGCATTTGGCGGCGCATGGAGGGCGTCCAACAGTAAGGGCCGCGCAGGGGGCGCGGGGTCACGGGCTAAGTACAGCGGGATGAATGCGGCGGCAACGCGACGCTTGGACGTCGGTATCCCCATCCCGGGGCGTCATCCCCCGGACAAGTCGGGCAGGCCGAACACATATAGAACGCATCGGGATGGCGAACTGCCGCGCCTTCGCGTCCCTCCGACTGGCGCTGCAGGTCAGGGCGCACTAGGTTCCGCGCCATGTCGGCCCGTCCCCCGCTCAGCGTCCTGCTCGCCAGCCCGCGCGGCTTCTGCGCCGGGGTGGATCGGGCGATCCAGATCGTGGAGCGGGCGATCGCGAAGTACGGGGCGCCGGTCTACGTGCGCCACGAGATCGTCCACAACCGCCACGTCGTCGACCGGCTGAAGGCGCTGGGCGCCGTGTTCGTCGAGGAGCTGGAGGCGTGCCCGGCCGACCGGCCCGTGGTGTTCTCGGCGCATGGGGTGCCGAAGTCGGCGCCCGCCGAGGCGCAGGCGCGCGGGATGTTCTACCTCGACGCCACCTGCCCCCTGGTGAGCAAGGTGCATGTGGAAGCGGAGCGGCACTTCGCCGCCGGTCGCGAGATCGTCCTGATCGGCCATGCCGGGCACCCCGAGGTCGTCGGGACGATGGGACAGCTCCCGGAAGGCGCGATCGCGCTCATCGAGACGGTGGAGGACGCGCAGGCGTTCACCCCCAGGGATCCCGGAAACGTGGCGTTCGTGACCCAGACGACGCTGTCGGTGGACGACACGGCCGAGATCGTGGCGGCGCTCCG
>NZ_JAEUMO010000211.1 GCF_016793285.1 Phenylobacterium sp. | reverse complement strand
CGCGACCCTGCCGTCGGCGCCCTATCTACGCGCCGCGACGCGCCCGGCGGGCGGGCGGATCGGCGTCGCGACCCGCGGCAACCCGGGCCACAGCAACGACGCGCACCGCTCGCTGCCCGCCGACGTCGCCGCCGAACTCCTGGCGCTGCCGGGTGCGATGAGCCTGGAGCCGGAGGCCACGGGCGCGAAGGACTTCGCCGAGACGGCGGCCATCGTCGCGGGCCTCGATCTCGTGATCGCCGTCGACACCGCCGTCGCGCACCTGGCCGGGGCGCTGGGCCGGCCGGCGTGGATCCTGCTGCCGCGCATCTTCACCGACTGGCGCTGGATGGAGGGCCGGGCGGACAGTCCGTGGTATCCCACCGCGCGGCTGTTCCGGCAGGCGAGTCCCGGCGACTGGAGCGCCGTGCTCGCCGAGGTGCGGCGGACCCTGACCCGGGAGGCGATCGTTCGATGAAGCTCAACATGGGCTGCGGACACAATCACAAGGACGGCTTCGTGAACGTCGACTCGGCGCCGGCCTCCGGGCCCGACGTCGTCTGGGACCTCGAGCAGACCCCCTGGCCCTGGCCCGACAATGCCGCGGAGGAGGTGGAGTTCATCCATTCGCTGGAACACATCGGCGGCGACCCGAAGGTGTTCCTGGCGGTGATGAGCGAACTCTACAGGGTCTGCGCGCCCGGCGCGGCGGTCAGGATCCACGTCCCGCATCCGCGGCACGACAACTTCCTCAACGATCCCACGCACGTCCGGCCGATCACGCCCGAGATGCTCGGCCTGTTCGACCGCGCGCTGAACGACCAGTGGAAGGCCAAGGGCGCGGCGAACTCGCCGCTGGCGCACTACACCGGCGTCGACTTCGTGATGGAGTCCTGCGGGACCGTGCTGGACGAGCGCTACGCCGCCGAGATGCAGGCGGGCCGCATCGACTCGGCCCAGCTCAACGAGATGATCCGGTCCCGCAACAACGTCGCCATGGAGTACCGGATCGTGCTGCGCGCCCGGAAGGCCGCCGCCTAGGCCGTTCGGCGCTCATGCTGGTCCGAGGTCGGGAAGCCGAATGCCCTAGGCGCGCTGGTTCAGGGTGATGGCCGTGGGCGCGACCGTGGAGGTCTGCACGCCGGTCGAGCCGTAGGCGCTGGCCTGGGTCCGCTGGACGGCGACCTCCTCGGCGATGCACTTCACCAGGCCCTCGGTGACGATGCGGGCGGCCTCGATGGCGCGGCCCTGGCGGGCGAGCACGGCGTCGAAGGCCTCGGTGGCGCGGATCAGCTTGGTGCGCGCGGCCAGCGGCGCGCTCTCGACGAGGCTGGGGTCGGCGCGGACGCGGGTGCTTTCGTGGCGGTAGAGGTTCGCGAGCCGCGAACTCTCCTCCAGCAGGGCGGCGGCGTCCTGCGGCCGGCGCTGCTCGAAGGCCTGGGCCTGGGCGGCGATCAGCTCGGTCAGGCGCTCGGTCAGGACGGTGAGCTGGTCGCAGCGGTCGGCGGCGTCGGCGGCGGCGATGGCCATCTACTGAAGCCCCTGCATCTTGAGGATCTCACGCTGGACGGTGTCCGCCAGGCCGATGCCGCCGGTCCGGGTCATCTGCCGGCCCATCTGCTCGGTCATCAGCGAGCGGAACATCTCCTCGCCGACTCCGCCACCGAACGGCCCGTCGGTCTTCACGCCCTCGAACATCTGCTGGAGCATGATCGACAGGAACTGGCCCTCGAACTTCTCGGCTGCGTCCCGGGCGCGCGCGCGCATCGTCGCCTCGTCGGGCCGGGCGCCGAGGGTCGTGGCCGTTCCGGCGACGCCGAGCGTCGGGACCGGCTTCAGGACGCTGGGGGAGAGCGTGGCGGGCGAAATGAGGTCGGCCATCACATCACCTCGATTTCGGCCTGCAGGGCGCCGGCGGCCTTGATGGTCTGCAGGATGGAGATCATGTCCCGCGGCGTGACGCCCAGGGCGTTCAGGCCCTGGACCAGGGTGGCGAGCGAGGTCCCGGTCTTCAGCGTCAGGAACTGCTTGCCCTTCTCTTCGTCGACCGACAGGTCGCTCTGCGGGACCACGGTGGTCTGCCCGCCGCGCGAGAACGGCGCCGGCTGGCTCACGGCCGGCTGCTCGCGCACCGTGATGGTGAGGTTGCCCTGCTGGATGGCGACGGTGGAGACGCGCACCGCGTCGCCCATCACGATCACGCCGGCGACCTCGTCGATGACCACCTTGGCCGCCGAGTCGGGTTCGACCGGCAGGTTCTCCACCTGGGCCATGAAGCCGACGATGCTCTGGCCGGGCGGCGGGCGCAGGGTGACGATGGTGGGGTTCTCGGCGTTGGCCGTGCCGGGGTAGGCGCCGTTGACCGCATCGGCGATGCGCCGGGCGGTGGTGAAGTCGGGATTGCGCAGGGTCATGCGCATCTGGTCCATGGAGGCGAGCTGGAAGCCGATCTCCTTTTCCACCGACGCCCCGCCGGCGATGCGGCCCGCGGTGGGCACGCCCTTGGTGATCGAGGAGCCCGAGGCGCCGCCGGCGCTGACCGAGCCGGTCTGCACGGTGCCCTGCGCGGCGGCGTAGGCCTGGCCGTCGGCGCCCAGCAGCGGGGTGACCAGCAGGGTGCCGCCCAGCAGGCTCTTGGCGTCGCCCAGGGCCGAGACGTTCACGTCGATCTGCGCGCCCGGCGCCGCGAACGGGGGCAGCTTGGCGGTGACCATGACGGCCGCCACGTTCTTCGTGTTGAGGTTGGTCTCGCGGACGTTGACGCCCAGGCGCTCCATCATCGCCTCGAGCGTCTGCTTGGTGAAGGGCGCGTTGCGCAACGCGTCGCCCGTGCCGTTCAGGCCGACCACGATGCCGTAGCCGACGAGCTGGTTCTCCCGCACGCCTTCGAACTCGACGATGTCCTTGATGCGGGACTTCGCGAGGACCGGCTGGGCCACGAAGACCGTGACGATGAGCAGGGCGGAGAGGAGGCGACGCATGGCAGACCCTGGACGCAAGTGTTCGCGCCCCTCACGCCAGAACCATGCCAGTCGGAAAATGCAATGAAATCAAACCGGGAGCGAGTCGGGTGGGCAAGATCGACTAGGCAGATTCAGCCTCCCGTTAACCATGCTTCAAGTTTGCCGGGCGAAGCTGCCCGGCGAGTGTCGGAGTCACCATGAAAGTCAGCGGAACAGGCGGTCTGTCGCAGACGTCCGGCGCCAGGCCCGCGCGCGGAGGCGGCGGCGAGGGCTTCCGGATCGCCGGGGCGCCGGCGCCGGCCGCGCCGGCCCAGGTGTCCACGGTGTCGGGTGTCTCAGGCGTGGTCGGCGTCGAGGCGCTTCTGGCCCTGCAGGACGTCGAGAGCGCGACCGAGCGCAAGCGCAGGTCCGTCGGTCGGGCCGGACGCCTGCTGGACGAACTCGACGAACTCAAGATCGCGCTGCTGGGCGGCGAGCTTTCCGCCGGCCAGCTCGCCCGGCTCGCCCGCACCGTCCGCGAGCAGCGCGCGGCCACCGACGACCCGAAGCTCGAAGGCGTTCTTGACGAGATAGAAACCCGCGCCGCCGTAGAACTCGCCAAACTCGAGGCCGCCGGGCATGCGGCGTAAGGACCTTGGCCTTCGCGGCGGCGTTGAAACGACCACGCTTTTTGTTATACAGCCGCCGCGTGTCTCAGGGTTCCTAGGGGCGTGAGGTTTTCATGAAGACAGCCGCAGTTCTGGCTGACGTGCCCGACTATCGTCCTTCCGAGGACGAGGAGTTCATGAACGAGCGCCAGCTTGAGTATTTCAAGCAAAAGCTCCTGATGTGGAAAGAAGACATCCTCCGGGAATCTCGGGAGACGCTTTCCCATCTCCAGAAGGAAACTGAGAATCATCCTGATCTCGCGGACCGCGCGTCCTCCGAGACCGACCGGGCCCTGGAGCTTCGCACCCGCGACCGGCAACGCAAGCTGATCTCCAAGATCGACGAGGCGCTGCGGCGGATCGAGGACAACTCCTACGGCTACTGCGAAGAGACCGGCGAGCCCATCGGCTTGGCCCGCCTCGACGCCCGCCCGATCGCCACGCTGAGCCTGGAAGCCCAGGAACGGCACGAGCGCCGCGAGCGCGTCCACCGCGACGACTGAGGCTCGGCCGGCGCCGCTTGCGCCCTTCAGGCCTCCGCCTTCGCGGCGGCATGACCCTCGTGTCCGGCGCCGTCCGTCCTGGCGCGGATGGCCGTTTCCCAGGCGGCGACGATGGCCAGGACCGTGGTGGCTACCGCCGACAGCGCCAGGATGGACAGCGCCGGCGCCGCGAACGCCGCGGCTCCGAGCATCGCCAGGCCTGCCGCCCGGGGCCCCGGGAAGACGCGGAACACGGCGAACTTGAACCACAGCGCGCCGGCCAGGTAGAGCGCCGGGCCGCCCAGCAGCAGCCATGCGGCCCCGCCGTGCGTCGCGTTCTCGACCGGGTGCGCAAGCGCCAGTTCGTCGCCGGCCGCGGTCACGATGATGCCGGCCACCATCGGGATGTGCGCGTAGGTGTAGGCCATCCGGGCGATCCGGCCCGGGTCGTCCGAGTGCGCGATGGCGAGAAACGAGGCCTCGGCATGGGCGCTGAAGTAGATCCACCAGAGCGCGATCGCGCCGCCCAGCGCCGCGGCGAAGGCGGCGATGGTCGCCGCGTCCCACGCGTGTCCGGCGAACGTCGCGCCGGTGACCAGCACCGACTCGCCCAGGCAGATGATGACGAAAAGGCCGCAGCGTTCGGCCATGTGACCGCCCTCGACGTTCCAGTCGCGGGTCTCGGAGCGTCCGAAGCCCGGGGTCCAGAAGGCCGCCGCCGGCCCCAGGTACTCGATGGCCAGCGCCAGGCCCCAGAGCGGCAGCCGCATGGCGTCGGAGAACGCGCCGGCGATCCAGCAGACGCCCGACGCCGCGAGCCACGCCGAGACGCGGACGAAGTTGAGGAACAGCGGCCGGTCGCCCCGCGCGGCCCAGGTCATGAACAGCGACCGGCCCAACTGGAAGGTCACGTAAGCCAGCGCGAACGTGACCGCGCGGTCCTCGAAGGCGTGCGGGATCGAGGTCGACATGACGAGGCCCAGCGCCATCAGCACGAACAGCAGCGCCCGCACCGCCGGGTGATCCGGGTCCAGCCAGTTGGTGATCCAGGTGGTGTAGATCCACGCCCACCAGACGGCGAGGGTCAGGAGGCCCGCGTGAATCGCCCCCTCGGGCGTCAGGTGCGCCAGCAGTCCGTGGCTGAGCTGGGTCACCGCGAAAACGAAGACCAGATCGAAGAAGAGCTCGAGCGTGGTCACCCGGGCGTGCCGCCCCTGCACCCGTTCGCGCAGCATCCGTACCATCCGCGGTCCTCCGTGCGTTCAGGTTAGGCGGTCGGGAGGCGGGCCGACAACCGCGCGCGCCGGGCAGGGGAATCCCGCTAGGTTTGCATCGAATGCGGTGAAGCTATATATGCTCAAATTGAGCATAAGTGAGGACGATCCCCGGTGACGAAGGCGTTCCACTCGATCCACACCCACGGCTTCGTCCGTGCGGCGGTCTGCACGCCGCAGGTGCTGCCCGGCGACCCCGGCTACAATGCCGCCGAGACGCTGACGCTGGCCCGGCAGGGCGACGTCGAGAGCTGCGACCTGATGTTGTTCCCCGAACTCGGCATCTCGGCCTACGCCATCGACGACCTGTTCCTGCAGGACGCGCTCTTGAAGCGGGTGGAGGCCGAGATCGCGGGCCTCGCGGCGGCGTCGGAACATCTGAAGCCGGTGCTGGTGGTGGGCGCGCCGGTGGCGGTGAACGGGCGGCTCTACAACTGCGCCGTGGCCATCTCGCGCGGCCGGATCCTGGGCGTCGTGCCTAAAAGTTTCCTGCCCAACTATCGGGAATATTACGAGAAGCGCTGGTTTGCGCCGGGCGCGGGCGTCACCGGCCTCACCACCGTCCTGGCCGGCCAGGAGGTTCCGTTCGGGACCGACCTCGTGTTCGAGGCCGAGGACCTGGCGGATTTCGTCTTCCACCTGGAGGTCTGCGAGGACTTCTGGGCCCCGGCGCCGCCGTCGACCCAGGGGGCGCTGGCGGGCGCGCTGATCCTCTGCAACCTCTCGGCCTCGAACATCGTGGTCGGCAAGGCGCTGGACCGCGAGGTGCTGTGCGCCAGCCAGTCGATGCGCTGCCAGGCGGCCTACCTCTACTCGGCTGCGGGGCCGGGGGAGAGCACCACCGACCTCGCCTGGGACGGCCAGGCCTCGATCCACGAGCTGGGCCGCCGCCTCGCCCAGACCGCCCGTTTCCCGATGGCCTCGCAGATGGCGGTGGCCGACATCGACGTCCAGCGCCTGCGCCTGGAGCGGATGCGCACGCCCACCTTCAACGACGGGGCGGTCGCCGCGGGCCACCCGGAGCGCGCGTTCCGGCGTGTGTCCTTCGTCCACCAGGCGCACATGGACGACGTGGGCCTGATCCGGCCGCTGGACCGCTTCCCCTTCGTGCCCGACGACCCGGCGCGCCTGGACCAGGACTGCTACGAGGCCTTCAACATCCAGGTCTCGGGGCTGATCAAGCGGCTCCAGGCCACCAGGACGAAGCACATCGTCATCGGCGTCTCGGGCGGCCTCGATTCGACCCACGCGCTGATCGTGGCGGCCAAGGCGTTCGATCTCCTGGGCCTGCCGCGCAAGAACATCCTGGGCTTCACCATGCCGGGCTTCGCTACCAGCGAAGGCACCAAGTCGAACGCCTGGGCGCTGATGAGCGGCCTGGGCGTCACCGGCGAGGAGATCGACATCAAGCCGGCGGCGACCCTGATGCTCCAGGAGATGGGCCACCCCTTCGCGGCGGGCGAGCCGGTCTACGACATCGCCTTCGAGAACGTGCAGGCGGGCCTGCGCACCGACTTCCTGTTCCGCCTGGCCAACCAGCGCGCCGGCATCGTGCTGGGCACCGGCGACCTCTCGGAGCTGGCGCTGGGCTGGTGTACCTATGGCGTCGGCGACCACATGAGCCACTACAACGTCAATCCGTCCGTGGCGAAGACGATGATCCAGCACCTGATCCGCTGGGTCGTGAAGACCGGCCAGTTCGGCGGCGACGCCGACGAGACACTGCTGTCGATCCTCGACACCGAGATCTCGCCCGAGCTGGTGCCGGCGGGCGCCGACGGGGCGATCCAGTCGACCCAGGCCAAGGTCGGCCCCTACGAGCTGCAGGACTTCAACCTCTTCCACATCACCCGCTTCGGCCTGGCGCCGTCGAAGGTGGCGTTCCTGGCCTGGCATGCGTGGCGCGACGTGGCGAAGGGCGAGTGGCCGCCGAACTTCCCGCCCGAGGCGCGAAACGCCTACGATCTGGCGACCATCAAGCGCTGGCTGGGCGTCTTCCTCTTCCGCTTCTTCGAGATCAGCCAGTTCAAGCGCTC
>NZ_JAEUMO010000207.1 GCF_016793285.1 Phenylobacterium sp. | reverse complement strand
GGCGCGCGATGAGGGGCGGCCCGCGGCGGTGCGTAGAGATGGCGTGCGGCGTCGGGTCCGCAGTGACGGCGGATGACCTCGTGAGCTCTATCGACCGGCGACGGCTCCTGCGCGGCGGCGGCGCCCTGGCCTCGGCGGCGCTGGCCGGCGGCCTGCTGCCAGGCTGGGCGCACAGCGCGACGCCCGGCGCAACCCGGCCCGCCCGCCTGTCGGGCGACGACATCCGCCTGACCATCGGCCACAGCCACCTGACCCTGAACGGGCGCCAGGGCCACGCCGTGGCGATCAACGGGACCGTGCCCGGACCGCTGATCCGGCTGAAGGAAGGCCAGAACGTCCGGCTGCACGTGACCAACGACCTTCCCGAGGAGACCTCGATCCACTGGCATGGTCTGCTGGTGCCGTTCCAGATGGACGGAGTGCCCGGGGTGAGCTTCCCGGGCATCGGGCCGGGCGAGACCTTCGTCTACGAGTTCCCGATCATCCAGAGCGGCACCTACTGGTATCATAGCCACTCCGGCCTTCAGGAGCAGGAGGGGCACTACGCGCCGATCGTGATCGATCCGAAGGGCGCCGACCCCGTGGCCTACGATCGCGAGCACGTCGTGGTCCTGTCCGACTACAGCTTCCTGCATCCCCACGCGATCTTCCGGAAGCTCAAGCAGCAGGGCGGGATCTTCAACTACCGGAAGCAGACGGTCGGCGGGCTCCTGGCCGGACGCGACCAGACCCTGCGCGAACGGATCGAGTGGGCCAGGATGCTCATGGATCCGACCGATCTCTCCGACATCACCGGGGCGGCCTACACCTTCCTGATCAACGGCCACGGCCCCAGGGAGAACTGGACGGGCCTGTTCACGCCCGGAGAGCGCGTGCGCCTGCGGTTCATCAACGCCGCGACCCAGTCGATCTTCAACGTCCGCATCCCCGGCCTGAAGCTGACGGTGGTGGCGGCGGACGGCCAGCATGTGCGGCCGGTGACGGTGGACGAGTTCCAGATCGGCAACGCCGAGACCTACGACGTCGTCGTCCAGCCGGCGGACGACCGCGCCTATACGCTGGTGGCCGAGAGCATCGACCGCTCGGGCATGGGGCGTGCGACGCTGGCGCCCCGGGCGGGCATGACCGCCGAGGTTCCGCCGCTCCGCAAGCGGCCGGTGCTCACCATGAGGGACATGGGCATGGACCATGCGGCCATGGGGCACGCCGGCGCGGCGCCCATGCCCGGCATGGACCACGCCGCCATGGGGCACGGGGCGGCGCCGTCGCCGACGCATCCCCCCGGGATGGCCCCGCCACGCGTCCGCGGCTCGGACGCCATGGGCGACATGGGCGGCATGGAGATGTCCATGCTGGATCCGATGAACGCGCCCCAGGTCCCGCTGGGGCCGGGCGTGCAGATGATCGCGCCGATGGCTGTGGACCGCACCGGCGAGCCCGGTCTCGGCCTGGAGAGCGTCGGCCACCGGGTCCTGGTCTACAAGGACCTGATCGCGCTGGAGCCCAACCCCGACACGCGGGCGCCCAGCCGCGCCATGGAGATCCGGCTGACCGGCAACATGGAACGGTTCTGGTGGGGCTTCGACGGCCGGAAGTATTCCGAGAAGCCGCCGCCCTATACCCTGCGCGCCGGCGAACGGGTCCGGATCACCCTGGTGAACGACACCATGATGACCCACCCGATCCACATGCACGGCCACTTCTTCGAGCTGATCCACGGGCCGGTCGGCCACATGCCGCGCAAGCACACGGTCAACGTCATGCCCGGCGGGAAGGTCACGTTCGACGTGACCGGAGAGGCCGGCGACTGGGCCTTCCACTGCCACATGCTCTACCACATGCACGCGGGCATGTTTCAGGTGTTCGCCGTGCGCGCCTACGGAGGCGCCGCGTGACCCGCCTGGCGCTGATGACCGCCGCGGCCGTGATCGCCGCAAGCCCCACCCTGGCCCAGCCGGCCGATCCGCACGCCGGTCACGCCATGCCGGCCCCGCAGGCCGATCCCCATGCGGGCCACGCGGAGTCCGCATCCGCGTCCGCGGCGCGGACCGGCGCGGACCTGCCCGTGGGCGACGCCCCGGCGCCGCGGCCGCCGAGCCGGCCGCTCGCCGACGCCATCTTCGGAACGGCGGCGATGGAGCCGGCGCGAGAGCTGATCCTGCGCGAGCACGGCGGCGCCGCAGGCTCGCAGGTGATGCTCGACATCGCGGAGTTCGACACGGGCTCGAAGGCGTACGAGTGGGAAGGCGAGGCCTGGTTCGGGACCGACGAGCATCGGGTGGTCCTGAAGAGCGAGGGCGAGGGCGCGCGCGGCGAGGCCGTCGAGCATGCCGAGATCCAGGCGCTCTACGGGCGTCCAGTGACACTGTACGGCGACCTGCAGGTGGGTATCCGACAGGACCTGCAGGCGGGCCCGGACCGCACCTACGCCACCATCGGCTTCGAGAGCCTGTTCCCGTACTGGTTCGAGGCCGAAGGGGCGCTGTTCCTGTCGCAGAAGGGCGAACTGTCGGCCAGGGTCGAGGGCAGCTACGACTTCCGCCTGACCCAGCGGCTCGTGATCCAGCCCCGTGCGGAGCTGAACGCCTACGCCGAGGATGTCCCGTCGCTGGGCGTGGGATCCGGCCTTGCGGACGCCGAACTGGCGCTGCGGCTGCGCTATGAGATCAGGCGCGAGTTCGCGCCCTACGTCGGCGTCGTCTGGACCCGCAGGTTCGGCGACACCGCGCGCTTCGCGCGGGCCGCCGGCGATGGTGCGGAGGAGACCAGGCTGGTGGCGGGCCTGCGGGCCTGGTTCTGAGGCCGTTCGACCTCACATCCAGATCATCCAGAAGGCCATCGCGATCATCATCAGGTTCTCGGTCAGCGAAACGAACCCGAGCGGCACGTTGGAGCTTCCGCCCACGCACGCGCACTTGAGTTCGCGCCGCTCGACGTAGACGGCCTTGAACACGGAGATCGCCCCGACGGTCCCGATGAACAGAGCGATGGGCGCCGAGATCCATGTGAGAACGCCAGCGATCATGAGCAGGCCTGCGGCGCCTTCCGCGAACGGATAGATGTAGCCGTAGCGGACCCACCGCTTCGCGAGCAGGTCGTAGTTCAGGAACATGGTCGAGAATTTCTCGACGTCCTGCAGCTTCAGCATCGCCAGCACGACCATGCTGAACCCGATGAACCACTCGCCGGCGCGTATCGTGAACGCCGCGCCGAACGCGGCGTGGCTCGCCGCCAGCGCCATCAGCGCGGTCAGTGCGAACACCGCGACGACGGGTCGGTAGCTGGTCGCGCCAGGCTCCGCGACCTTCAGGCCCAGGTGGCGCCGAAGGTCGTCGTAGCCGCCGATCCGCCGGCCCTCCATGAAGACCTGCGGCGTCGTGCCGACGCCATGCGCGGCCTTGAAGGCGTCCGTCTCCGCCCGCGACGTCAGCCAACGGTCCTCAACCTCGAAGCCCCGGCGCTTCAGCAGGTCCAGCGCCTTCAGGCCATAGGGACAGGTATGCCCGGGCATCACCATCCGGTGGAGCTGGGCGGTCCTCGCGGCGGGGGTGTTCATGGGGGCGTTCGCTTGCTGTCGTTTCGCTGACGCCCATATGGGGTCCGTACCATGGTACGGAGGCAATCCCATGGCCGACCTGACGATCGGGGCCCTCGCGCGGGCGGGCGGCGTGGGCGTCGAGACCATCCGCTACTACCAGAGGCGCGGGTTGCTGCCAGAGCCGGCCCGCCCGGCCGGGCCCGGCCTCGGCGGTGGGGTGCGTCGCTACGGATCCGGGGACGTGCGCCGGCTGCGCTTCATCAGGTCCGCCCAGACCGCCGGCTTCACGCTGGAGGAGATCGGCGAGCTTCTCACCCTCGACGCCTCGAACGAACGGGCGCGCGCCCAGGACCTGGCGCGGGCCAGGATCCTCGCGCTCGACGCCAGGATCGCCGAACTGACCGAGGCGCGCGAGGCTTTGGCCCGCCTCGCCGACGCGTGCGCCTCCGGCGGCGCGGGACCGTGCCCGATCATCTCCGCCTTCCAGCCCTGAGCAACCGGCCGGCGACCGCGCTTGCGGGCCTGACCGGAGCGATCTAGGAATCGGGGGACGGGAGTTCCATGCTCGCATCGTTGCGCCTCAGTTCCGTGCGGAACGCGCTGGTCATCGTTCTGGTGGCGCTCAGCGCCTTCATGGCCGTGCAGCGGGCGCAGGCGGTCATCGACGTGGTCCAGCATGCGCTGGCCATCGACCACGCCGCCCCGGCCATGGAACTGGCGGTCGTGGACCACGATCACGACGTCGACCCGCCGGGCGCGGACGATCCTCAGGGCGGCGCCGAGCGGGATCATGCGCCGGGCACGCACCACCATCATTCGGAAGGGCCGCAGTTCGCGGCCATGACCGCCTCCGTGACGGTGGAGATCGCCGTGTCGCGCTCGCAGGCCGCCTTCCGCCGCGCCGACGCGGGCTCCCCGCAATCGCGCATCTTCGGCCTCGAACGGCCACCCAAAGCTCTCGAACGGCAAGCCTGACCGGCGCGGCGACCAGGCCGCGCGCCTGATCCGCAGTTTCGAGAGACACCATGCATGTTCGACTTCGCGGTCGCGCGTCTGCGCGGCCAGGGTTGGCGTTCCTCGCCGGCCTGCTCCTCGCCTTGGCGGGCGCGCGCTTCGCGTCCGCGCAGACGCCGCCGCCCGCCGGCCCGATCCTCAGCCTCGCCGACGCGCTCGTTCGGGCCGCCGCCGCCGACCCCGCCACGGCGGGATGGGACGCCCGCCTGGCGGCCGGGGAGGCCAACCTTCGCCAGGCGGGCGTGAAGCCCAACCCCTCGCTCGGTCTCGAACTCGAGAACTTCGGCGGCACGGGCGGGTACGCCATCCTCGACCGGACCGAGGCCACGCTGAGCTACCAGCAGACCCTGGAGCGCGGCGGCAAGCGCGAGGCCCGGATGGACCTCGCCCGCGCCGGTGCGGGCGTGACGCGGGCGCGCCGCGAAGTCCGCAGGCTCGATCTGCTGCGCGACGTCCAGGTCGCTTACGCCGACGCCCTCGCCGCCGAGGCCGAGCTGCTGATCGCGGACGCCAGGCTGGTGGCCGCGCATTCGGCGCAGGGCGACGTGGCCCGGCGCGTCCGTGCGGCGCGCGATCCGCTGTTCGCGGGGTCCCGGGCCGAGGCGACCACGGCGCAGGCGGCGATCGACCGCGACCAGGCGCGCGCGGCCGCGACGAACGCCCGCAGCGCCCTTGCACGGTTCTGGGGCGGCGGGCCGGGCTTCGCCCTCGACCTGGAGACGTTCTTCGGGGTCGTGCCGCCCGCCGGCGCGGCCGACGTCGCGCGGGCCGATCTCGGCCTCCTCGAAGCCGAGCGCGAGGCCGCCGCCGCCGGCGTCCGCGTCGAGCGCTCGCGTGCGGTGACCGACCCGACGGTGCGGGCCGGCCTGCGCTATTTCGGAGACGGCGACGACGTGGCCCTGGTGGTGGGCGCGAGCGTGCCGCTGCGGCTCCACGACAACAACAGGGGGGCCATCGAGCGCGCGATCTCCGAACGGAGCGCCCTGGAAGCCGACATCGTCGCCGAGCGCATTCTGCGGGCGCGCGAGATCGCCCGCCTCGTCGCCCGCATGGCCGCCGCCGCGGCGGAGTCGGAACGGCTCCGCGCCGAGGTGATCCCGATCGCCATCCGCGCCGTCGAGCAGGTCCGCGACGGCTTCGAGCGCGGCGGCTTCCAGTACGCCAATGTCGCCGAGGCCGAGCGCGCCCTCGCGGACGCGCGGGCGCGGCGCGTCGCGGTCCTGCGCCAGTTCCACCTCGAGCAGGCGGCCCTCGACCGCCTCACCGGGCGCCACGCGGCGCTCGCCTCCTCGAACCTCAATGCGGAGCGTCGCTGATGCGCGCCATCCTTCAACGGCGGCGCGGCCGCCTGATCGTCATCCTCGCGCTCTCCGCCGCGCTGGCGGCGTGCGGCCAGAGGCCGTCCAGGGCCCCCGAAGGCGAAGCCCACGCGGCGGCCGCTTCGGATTTGGAGCGCGGGCCGCATCGCGGTCGCCTGCTGCGGGACGGGGACTTCGCCCTGGAGGTCACGCTCTACGAGGAGGGTCCGACGCCGATCTTCCGGCTCTACCCCTACAGGAACGGCAAGCCCGTCGATCCGAAGGGCGTCGGCGTGAATATCGCCCTGACCCGGCTGGGGGCGAAGGTCGACCGCTTCACGCTGATCCCGGAGGCCGACTACCTCACCAGCCCGGCGCCCGTGCATGAGCCGCATTCCTTCGACGTGAGCGTGTCGGCGACCTACGCCGGCAGGGCGCACCGGTGGGCCTATTCCTCTTACGAGGGCCGCACGACCATCGCCGCCGACGCGGCGCGCGCCGGCGGGGTCACGACCGAGAAGGCCGGTCCGGCGTTGCTCGGCGAGTCCCTGGCGATCAACGGACGGGTCGAGATCACGCCCGAGGGCCAGAGCGACGTGATCGCGCGCTACCCCGGCCGCGTGACGAGCCTGAACGCCGAACTCGGCCAGCGGGTGCGGCGCGGCCAGGTGCTGGCGCGCGTCGAGTCCAGCGAGAGCCTGCAGACCTATCCCGTCACCGCGCCGATCTCGGGCGTGATCGTGAAGAAGAACGTCACGGCCGGCGGGATGAGCGGCAACGAGCCGATCCTGGTGGTGGCCGACCCCGACAAGCTGCACGCCGAGTTCTTCCTCTACCCGCGCGACGCCGAACGGGTCCGCGTCGGCCAGCGCGTCGAGGTGGTGAGCCTCGCAGGCGACCATCGCGTGGTCAGCACGGTCGAGGCGATCCTGCCCACGGCCGACCTCACCAACCAGACACTGATCGCCCACGTCCACATGCCGTCGGGCGGGGAAGCGTGGCGGCCCGGCCTGGGCGTGAAGGGGACCGTGACCGTAGGCGCCTCCTCCGCCCCGCTGGCGGTGCGGACCAGGGCCATCCAGCCGTTCCGCGACTTCGAGGTGGTCTACGCGAAGGTGGGCGACACCTACGAGGTGCGGATGCTGGAGATCGGCCGCCGCACGCCGGAGTGGACCGAGGTGCTCGGGGGGCTCGAGCCCGGGACCGAGTACGTCGTCGATGGCGCCTTCCTGATCCGCGCGGACATCGAAAAGTCCGGCGCGAGCCATGACCACTAGGCGGGAGACGGCCATGCTCGAACGCATCGTCGCGCACGCGATCCGGTTCCGCTGGGTCGTTCTGGCGCTGGTCCTGGTGTCGTGCGCCATCGGCGTCTGGAGCTTTCAGCGCCTGCCGATCGACGCCACGCCGGACATCACCAACGTCCAGGTCCAGATCAACACCGAGGCGCCCGGATTCTCGCCGCTGGAGTCCGAACAGCGGATCACCTTCCCGGTGGAGACGGCGATCGCCGGCCTGCCGGGCCTGGAGTACACGCGCTCGATCTCCCGCTACGGGCTCTCGCAGGTCACCGTCGTCTTCAGGGACGGGACGGACATCTACTTTGCGCGCCAGCTCGTGAACGAACGGCTGCAAGCGGCGCGCAGCCAGCTTCCGGAAGGCCTCGCGCCCGAACTCGGGCCGATCTCCACCGGCCTGGGTGAGATCTTCATGTACACCGTGGAGGCCCGGCCCGGCGCCCGCAGGCCGGACGGCGGCGCCTACACGTCCGAGGACCTGCGCACGCTCCAGGACTGGGTGATCCGGCCGCAACTCCGCAGCACGCCCGGCGTCACCGAGGTCAACACCATCGGCGGCTTCGAGCGACAGTATCACGTCACGCCCATCCCGGAGCGGCTGGCGGCCTACGACGTCAGCATGTCCGAGGTGATCGAGGCCCTGGAGCGCAACAACGCCAACGTCGGCGCCGGCTACGTCGAGCGCTACGGCGAGCAGTATCTCGTCCGCGTGCCCGGGCAGGCCGCGACGCGCGGGGACCTGGGCGCGATCGTGATCGCGAGCCGGCGCGGCGTTCCGGTGCGGATCGCCGACGTCGCCGACGTCGTGATGGGCGCGGAGCTGCGTACCGGGGCGGCCACCAAGGACGGGCAGGAGGTGGTGCTGGGCACGGTCTTCATGCTGGTCGGCGAGAACTCCCGCACGGTGGCCCGCGCCGCCGCCCGGCGGCTGGAGGAGGCGGCCGAGGCGCTGCCGGCGGGCGTCGTGGCCGAGCCGATCTACGACCGCACCGACCTCGTCGAGCGTGCGATCGGGACGGTCGAGACCAATCTGGTCGAGGGCGCGCTGCTGGTGATCGCCGTGCTGTTCCTGCTGCTCGGCAACATCCGCGCAGCCCTGATCACGGCGGCGGTCATTCCGGTCACCATGCTGATGACCATCACCGGCATGGTGCGGGCGGGGGTCTCGGGCAACCTCATGAGCCTGGGGGCGCTCGACTTCGGCCTGATCGTCGACGGGGCCGTGATCATCGTCGAGAACTGCCTGCGCCGGTTCGGGGAGGCCCAGCACAGGCTTGGCCGGCTGCTCACCCGCGACGAGCGCTTCGAGCTGGCGGCGGCGGCCTCGGGCGAGGTGATCCGGCCGTCGCTGTTCGGCGTGCTGATCATCACCCTCGTCTACGTGCCGATCTTCGCGCTGACCGGCGTGGAGGGGAAGATGTTCCACCCCATGGCGGTGACGGTCGTCATGGCCCTGAGCGTCGCGCTCGTCCTGTCGCTGACGTTCGTACCGGCCGCGGTGGCGCTCTTCGTCTCGGGCCGGGTCGAGGAGAAGGACAGCTTCCTGATGCGCGGGGCGCGCCGCGTCTACGCGCCGGCGCTGGAGGCCGCCCTGCGGCGGCGCGGGGCCTTCGTGGCGGCCGCGGCGCTGCTCGTGCTGGTCTCGGGCGTCGCGGCCAGCCGGATGGGGTCGGAGTTCATTCCGAACCTGGACGAGGGCGACGTCGCATTGCACGCGCTGCGCATCCCGGGGACCAGCCTGACCCAGGCGGTCCGGATGCAGGCTGCGCTGGAGAGACGGATCGGGCAGTTTCCGGAGGTCGAGCGGGTCGTGGCCAAGATCGGCACCGCCGAGGTGGCGACCGACCCGATGCCGCCGTCGGTGGCCGACACCTTCGTGATGCTGAAGGGCCGCAAGGACTGGCCCGATCCGCGCAAGCCGCGGGCGCAGCTCGTGGCCGAGATGCAGGCCGCCGTCGCGCGGGTTCCCGGCAACAACTACGAGTTCACCCAGCCGATCCAGATGCGGTTCAACGAGCTGCTCTCGGGCGTGCGGGCCGATGTCGCCGTCAAGGTGTTCGGAGACGATCTGGAACAGTTGCTCGCCCTCGGCGGACGGATCGAGAGCGTGGTTGCGGGGATCGAAGGCGCCCAGGACGTCAGCGTCGAGCAGGTGACCGGCCTGCCGGTGCTGCAGATCGCGCCCGACCGCGCTGCGCTCGCGCGCCTCGGCCTCTCCATGGCCGACGTGCAGGCGGTGGTGCAGGCCTCGGTGGGCGGCGTCGTCGCGGGGCAGATCTTCGAGGGTGACCGCCGGTTCGACGTCGTCGTCCGGCTGCCCGAGGCCGTGCGGCAGAACACCGACGCGCTGGGCCGGTTGCAGATCCCCGTACCGTCGGCCGGCGGGCGCTCGTTCGTGCCGCTGGAGGAGATCGCGACGATCACGCGCGAGACCGGGCCGAACCAGATAAGCCGCGAAAACGGCAAGCGCCGCGTGGTGGTCACCGCCAACGTCCGGGGCCGCGACCTGGGCTCGTTCATCGCCGAGGCGCAGGCCAAGGTGGGCGCGGACGTGGAGATCCCGGCGGGCTACTGGGTCAGCTACGGGGGCGCGTTCGAACAGTTGATCTCGGCGGCGAAGCGGCTGCAGCTCGTCGTGCCGGCCGTCCTGGCGCTGATCTTCGTCCTGCTGTTCGTGCTCTTCCGCTCCTGGCGCGACAGCGCCGTCGTCTTCTCGGGCGTCCCCCTGGCGCTGACGGGAGGCATCGCGGCGCTGGTGCTGCGCGGGATGCCGCTCTCGATCTCGGCGGCGGTGGGCTTCATCGCGCTCTCGGGCGTGGCGGTGCTGAACGGGGTTGTGCTGGTGAGCTTCATCCGCGCGCTGACCGACGCCGGCAAGCCGCTCGCAGACGCGATCCGCGAGGGCGCGCTCACCCGGCTGCGTCCCGTGCTGATGACGGCGCTGGTGGCGAGTCTCGGGTTCGTGCCCATGGCGCTCAACGTGGGGGCAGGGGCCGAGGTGCAGCGACCGCTGGCCACCGTCGTCATCGGCGGGATCATCTCCTCGACGCTGCTGACGCTCCTGGTGCTGCCGGCGCTCTACAGCCTGATGCATGGACGCGACCGGGCGGGCGGGGAGGCTTGAGCGTCCTGGTTCGGCCACGGCTGACCGCGCCGGGAAAACGTGGTTCTTGGCGCAGCGCCTCGGCCCCGCTAATCGAAGAGGGTCGTCGATTTCGGCGCCACGGACCGGGTGTCGGCGATCGCGTGGACGGGGCATGAGTTTCCAGTGACGACGACAGGGGGGACAGGCCGGCTGGCGGACGAACCGGCGTTCGCGCTGGGCGGCCAGATCGTGCGTCCCGCCACGCGCGAGATCGGAACCCCCGGCGACGGCGAGGTGCTGGAACCACGGGTCATGCAGGTGCTCGTCACCCTGGCCCATCGACGCGGTCAGGTGGTTTCGCGGGCCGAGTTGATCGCCGCCTGCTGGGGCGGGGTCGCGGTGGGCGACGACGCCGTCAACCGCTGCATCCAGGCGCTCCGGCGGCTGGCCGACACGCGGGGCGGCTTCTCCATCCTGACCGTCAGGGGCGTGGGTTTCCGGCTGGACGAGGCCGCTTCGGCAGGCTCCGCCCCGGTCGGGGCGGCGCCGGACGCGAGCGCTCCGGCCGCGAGGGCGGCCAGCGACGAGCGCCGGCATGTGACGGTGCTGTCCTGCGGCCTGACGCGCGAGCCGGGTGCGCCGTTCGAACCGGAGGCCTGGTACGCGGTCAGCCGGGAATGGCGGCGGCGGGCGTCCGAGGCGGCGCGAGGGTTCGGCGCGCATGTCGAGCGGGCCCGCGGCGAGCGCCTGGTGGCCTACTTCGGCTATCCGGGCGGACAGGAGGACGCCGCCGAACGGGCCGTGCGCGCCGCCCTGGCGATCGGCAGGATCAGGCCGGAGGGCGCGTCGGTGCGGGCCGGCGTGCATGCCGGGACGGTCGTGGTCGGCCACGACGAGGCCGGCGACATCGAGATGTTCGGCGAGGCCCCCGATCTGGCGGCCCGGGCGCAGGACGCCGCCCCGGCGGGCGCGACGGTGATCACCGGCCCCGTCTACGATGTCGTGTCGGGCCTCGTGACGGCGCACCCCCTGGCCTCGCTGCCGGGGGACGGCGCCGGGGCGGCGGTGCGCCTCTACCGCGCGGTCTCGGCGGCGGCGGCGAGCCGCCGCGGCTTCGCACCCCGGGAGCGGACCCCCTTCGTCGGCCGCGAGGACGAGGTGCGGCTGCTGGCCGGGCGATGGGCGCGGGTCCGTGAAGGCCAGGGCCAACTGGTCCTCGTGGTGGGCGAGCCGGGCATCGGCAAGACCCGGCTCGTCGAGGAGTTCAGGGACGAACTGCGGGGCGAGGGCGTTCGCGCGATCGCGTGCGCCGGCGCGCCGCTCTTCGCCGCCACACCCTTCCATGCGGTGCGGCAGATGCTCGACCAGGGCCTCGGCTCGCCCGCCGGCGAGACGCCGGCCGACCGGTTCACGCGCCTGGAGCAGGCCGTCGCTGCCGCGGGCCTGCGCACGCAGGACGCCGTGCCGCTGATCGCCGACCTGCTCGGCCTGCCGCTTCCGCCCGGCCGCGCACCGGCGATGCTGGCGCCGGACGAGGGACGCCGGCGGCTCCTGGCGGCGCTCGCGGAGTGGGTGTTCGCCCTCGCCGCAGGGGCGCCGCTGCTGCTCGTGGTGGAGGACCTGCACTGGGTCGACCCGTCGTCGCTCGAGCTGTTCCATGTGCTGGCCGAGCAGGGCGCGACCACGCCGATGATGCTCCTCGGCACGGCGCGACCGGAGTCGGAGCCCCGGTGGTCGCCCCGGTCGCATCACACCCGCATCACCCTTGCCGGCCTGCCGTCACGGCCGATGCGCGCGATGGTGGACGGTCTGGTCGGGCGCGCGGGCCTGCCCGACGAGGTGGCCGCCGTGGTGGCCGAGCGCGCCGACGGGGTGCCGCTGTTCGCCGAGGAGCTCACGCGTCTGGTGCTCGATGGCGCGGGGAACCGCGCGCCCGGTCCCTTCGGCGCGGGCCATATCCCGGCGACCCTGCGCGACTCGCTGGCCGCGCGCCTGGACAGCCTGTCGCTCGGCAAGGAGGTGGCGCAGCGGGCGTCGGTGCTGGGGCGCACCTTCTCCCACGCCCTGCTGCACGAGGTCTCGGGGCTGCCCGAACCGGACCTGGCCGCCGGGCTGGCGCGGCTCGCCGATGCGGAACTGATCTATGTGCGCGGCATGGCGCCCGAGGCGACGTATCAGTTCAAGCACGCGCTGATCCATGACGCGGCCTACGCGACCCTCCTGAAGCCGGACAGGCGCGACCTGCACGCCCGGGCGGCCCGGGCCATCTCGGCGCGCGGCGACGCGCCGGAAGCGCGGCCCGAGGTCCTGGCGCGGCACTGGACCGAAGCCGGCGAAGAAGACCGCGCGATCGCCGCCTGGACCCGGGCCGCGGAGGCGGCAGTGGCCCGGCACGCCTTCGTCGAGGCCGAGACCCACTATCGCCGGGCTCTCGAAGTGCTCGCGTCGAAACCCGAGGGCCCGGCGCGGGACCAGCACGAGCTGGACCTCGGGCTGGCCCTGGTCGTGGTCCTCACGGCCAGCCAGGGACACGTCGCGCCGGCGACCGCGGAAGTGGTGGCGCGCAACCACCAACTGGCGGAAGGCGGCCAGTTCGTGGGCGCGATGACCGGCATGCGGAGCATGGCGTTCAGCCACTCGATAATTTCGGCCGACTGGGTCCAGGCGGCAGCCCAGGCCGAACAGTTGCGCGTCTTCGCAGAGGGTTTGGGGCCCCGCGCCGAGGCCAAGGGCCGGCTCTACGCCACGGCGATGTCGCACTTCGCCCCGTTCCAGGTGGCCTACTATTGCGGCCGTCTCACCGAAGCCGAGAGCCACTTCCTGCGGTGGCTGGCGTGCCACGAAGGGGAAGACTTCGACCAGCGGCTCACCACCACGCCGGCGTTGTGCAACGCGGCCATCCTCGCCAGCCTTCAGGGGCGCCCGGACGTTGCGCGCGAACGCGGGGAGCGCGCGGCCGCGTGGGCCGCCGGCACGGGCGTCGCCTACGAAATGGCGTTCGCCGACGCGCTCAGGGCGTTGCTCCACCTGGCCCTCGGGGACGACGCCGCAGCAGAGCGCCTGGGAACGGCCGGCGCGGAGGCGGCCGACGGGCTGGGCGTTCCCCACATCGGGGGATGGGCGCGCGTGGCGATCGGGGCGGCCCGCGCGCGCCGCGGCGCCCCGGACGAGGGCGCGAGGCTGATCCAGGCGGCCATCGACGGGTTTGTCGGCATCAACTACCGCGTGAGCCTGCCGCTCTTCATGAACCTGCTGGCCGAGGCGCAGGCGCTGGAGGGCGCCGTCGACGCCGCCTTCGCCACGCTGGCGGACGCGCTGGCGGTCTCGCCGCAGGAGCGGACCGAGCGGTCGCACACCCTCGTCCTTCGCGGCGAGTTGCGGGCGCGCATCGGCCAGTCCGAGGCCGCGGCGGCCGACTTCCAGGATGCGATCGCCGAGGCCCGGGCGACGGGCGCTCTGGCCTACGAACGACGCGCCGGCGCCGGCCTCGCGGCACATCTCGCCGCGAGGTGAAGCGACGAGGCCGGGCCGGCTCGTCTAGAACGCCAGCACCTCCGCGGTGTCGCCTGCCGACGCGGCGCGGGCGCCGGCGCGGCGGCGGATCAGGACGTCGGCGGCGGCCAGGTCCCGCTGCGCGCTGGAGTCCTGGTTGCCCAGGGGCGCGACCCCCTCGGGCAGGGTCCGTCCGCGATGGAACACCTCCCGCTCCGCGCAGGCGTGTACGGGGCCGGCCAGCGGAGCGAGCCGCCAGTACAGCGCGTCGTTAGGGCGTCCGCCGCCGAGGCCTGCCAGCAGCGGGGCGAGGAACAGCCGCGCCGTCACCAGAGCGGCCGACGGATTGCCCGGCAGGCCCAGGACCAGCTTGTCCCCGACGCGGCCCAGCCACACCGGCTTGCCGGGCTTGATCGCGACCTTCGCGAACACCAGGTCGAGACCGAGGGGCTCGAAGGCCGCCTTCGCCATGTCCCGCTCGCCGACCGACGCGCCGCCGGTCATCACCACGACGTCGGCTTCGTCCAGCGCGGCCTGTGCGGCGGCCTCCAGTCGAGACAGGTCGTCCGCGACGCGCCGACGCGCCGAGACGGCCGCGCCCCAGGCGGTCGCCATCGCCGCGACGCCCAGCGACACGCTGTCCGGAACGGCGCCCGGGCGGTCCGACGCGGAGCCGGGCTCGGCGAGTTCGTCCCCCGTGCTGATGAGCGAGACGCGCGGCCGGGGAATGACCTCGACGCTTGCCAGGTCCGCCGCTGCGGCCGCCACGATCGCCTGGGGCGTCAGCACGGCGCCGACGTCCAGCAGGATGTCGCCGGCGTGGAAATCGCTGCCGGCGCGCCGGACATGGCGCGCCTCGCCCGCAGGCCGCTCGAGCAGGGCCACGGCGCCTTCGCGCCGGACGATCTCCTGGATCACGACCCGGTCCGCGCCGGCCGGAATGGGGGCGCCGGTGAAGATCCGGGCGCAGTCGCCGGGACCCAGCGCGCGCGGCCCCGCGGCGTCGCCGGCGAACGCCTCAGCGACGATCCGCAGTCGCACCGGTCCGCAGGCGAGGTCGCTGCTGCGCACCGCATAGCCGTCCATCGCCGAGGTGTCGTGGGGCGGGGCGGTGCGGCGTGCGGCCACCGGCGCGGCCAGGACCCGTCCCGCCGCTTCGGCGAGCGGCAGGGTCTGGCGGGGAAGCGGGCGGGCAAACTCGACCGTGCGGCGGCAGGCTTCGTCGAAATCGATCAAGGCGGAACTCCGTCTGGCGCGTGGCCAGCGCGGCCCCACCCCGGTCGGGCGACGCCGCGCTGCGGGCGCGTTGGCCAGGGCCCTTCCCTAGCGCCGACGCGATGCCGGCGAATTGTCGGAGATCAAGGGCCGGCCGTGTGCGCGGGCCGCGCTTGACGAGGGTCAAGGCGAGAGGCGCCGCGCGTCATTCTCCTCGGTTCGGAGGCGGGCGACGATGCCTGCCGTCACGCCAGGGAGCGCTTCCATGGACTTCGACTTCAGCCCGCGACAGACGCAATGGCGCGACCGGGTGGCCGCGTTCATGGCGGCCCACGTCTATCCCTCGATCGCCACCTACCAGGCGCAGACGCAGAGGGAGGGCGCCGCACGCTGGGCGGTGATCCCCGTCGTCGAGGCGCTCAAGGCCCGGGCCTTCTCGGAAGGGCTCTGGAACCTCTTCCTGCCGCCGTCCGAACACGACGACGACGACTATCGCGGCGCCGGCCTCAGCAACCTCGAATATGCGCTTTGCGCCGAGGAGATGGGCCGCGTCGGCTTCGCGTCAGAGGTCTTCAACTGCTCGGCGCCCGACACCGGCAACATGGAGATCCTGCACCGCTACGGTACGGCGGCGCAGAAGGCCGCCTGGCTCGGGCCGCTGATGGACGGCGAGATCCGCTCGGCCTTCCTGATGACGGAACCGGATGTGGCCTCCTCCGACGCCACCAACATCCAGACGGTGATCCGCCGGGATGGCGACCACTATGTCGTCAACGGCCGCAAGTGGTGGTCGTCCGGCGTCGGGGATCCGCGCTGCAAGCTGGCCATCGTGATGGGCAAGACCGACCCCGAGGGGCCGCGGCACGCCCAGCAGTCCCAGCTTCTGGTGCCGATGGACACTCCCGGCATCGAGGTGGTGCGAATGCTGCCGGTGTTCGGCTACGACGACGCGCCGCACGGACATGCCGAGGTGGTGCTGCGCGACGTGCGGGTTCCGGTCGAGAACCTGGTCCTCGGCGAGGGGCGCGGATTCGAGATCGCCCAGGGGCGGCTGGGGCCGGGCCGCATCCACCACTGCATGCGCACGATCGGCGCCGCCGAGGTGGCGCTCGAGAAGATGGTCGACCGCCTGCTGTCTCGCGTCGCCTTCGGCAAGCGGCTCGCCGACCAGTCCGTGTGGGAACAGCGCCTCGGCGAAGCGCGCATGGACATCGAGATGACCCGCCTGCTGTGCCTGAAGGCGGCCGACATGATGGACCGCGTCGGCAACAAGGCCGCCCAGATGGAAATCGCCATGATCAAGGTCGCCGCCCCGCGCACGGCTCTGAAGGTGATCGACGACGCGATCCAGGCGCACGGCGGCGCCGGGGTGTCCGAGGACTTCGGTCTGGCGCGCCTCTACGCCGGCATGCGGACGCTGCGGCTGGCCGACGGCCCCGACGAAGTCCACCTGCGCGCCATCGCGCGGCTGGAGATCGGGCGTCACGGCGAGCGGCTGCGGGCCTGGCGGGAAGGCCAGCCCACGGCGTCGGCCTGACGGCGCCCACAACGGAAGGGAGGTGATCGCCCCGGATAGAAGCGTCCACATGCCAATCCTTCGCGTCGGCCCTGTGGCGTTCTCGCCGCAGGGCCGATTTCATGAGGCCCCGGGCTGCAGGCGCGCGAGTTCCTGCGGCGTATTGGCGTTGGCGAACGGGTCGTCGGGGCGGTCTGGCCAGGCGACCTCCACGGCCGCGCAGGCCTCCGCGAAACCGGTCAGCGACCGCCGCCCCGTGGCGAGGTAGGCCGCCAGGAGTTCGTGCGCCGCCGGGCGCCAGAGGGCGCAGGTCGGGTGCCGCCGTCCCCCGCTGGTCGCGACCGCACAGAGCATCTCGGGACGCAGGGCGGCCTGGAGACGCGCGAGGAGATCGGCGGGCAGGCGCGGCGCGTCGCAGGGCAGCGTCAGCAACAGGTCGCAACCGCGCGCCCGCGCCTGGGCCAGCGCGGCGGCAAGGCCCGCGAGCGGACCCTCGATGTCCGCACGGTCGAGGAGCGTGTCCACGGCAAGTCCGGCGGGGACCTGGGCCGGAACGCGAACGGCTACGGCGACGTCGGTCGACCAGCCACGCGCCAGTTCGACCGCCCGGTCCAGCAAGGTGATCTCGCCGTAGCGCTGTCCGGCCTTGTCGCCGCCCATGCGCCGGCCCTCTCCGCCGGCGAGGATGACGACCCGCGGCGGCGTCACGCGCCCACGGCGTCGAGGCGAACACCGCGCCGCGCCGCCAGCTTGCGGCTCAGCTTGCGCAGGTCGCCCGGCGACAGGCGCAGGCGCGCGATCGGCAGCACGACCGCGTTCTCCAGCGCCAGGTGGCGCAGTTCCCGGCTGGCGAAGTCCACAAGCGCCTGACGCGCGCCGGCGCCCGCGCCCGGGGCCGTTCTCGCCTCCAGGCAGGCGTCCAGGTGGGCCAGCACGACCTGCGCGGAGACTTCGTCCGCGCGATGCTCCGCCGAAAGGCGGTCGAGCGCCTCGTCTATGGCGTCCTCGGGGCGGGCGCGGCGGCGAAGGAAGGGAAACAGGTCCTCCTCCTCCTCGAGCACATGCAGCGTCAGGTCATGCCGGATGAAGCCCGCCAGCGCGGCGAGCGCCGGGCCGTCGAACGTGACCGTCCTGGCCGCGTCGGTCAGCCGCCGGCAGAATTCGCGATGACGCCGGTGCTCGGCCGTGAACCACTCCAGCGGCCGGGCCAGGTGCTCCAGCGGCGCGGGGGCGATGGCGTCGTCGTCGGCTGCGGTCATGACCGGCCTCCTTCGGGTGGCGCTTAGTACCGGTACTCCAGCGTGAGCCAGAGCTTCGTGCGGTCGGCGAACCCGGGCCGCGCCCCGTCGAAGAAGGCCGCCTTCACCTCGCCGGAAAGCTTGGGCGTCAGGGGCAGGGAGGCCAGCAGGTCGAGTTCGCGGCCGTAGCGGCGCGAGCCGTCGTCGTCCGAGAACGTGTGGGCGGCGGCCTGCAGCTTGAGCGGGGTCGTCCCGACCTTGACGACGCCTCCGGCGCGCAGGTTGAGGTCGCGCACCCCGGCCGCCGGGGTGGTCAGGAAGACGTCGGCCCAGCCCTGGAACGCGTGCAGGGTGGCGAGCGGCGTGGCGAATCCGCGCCGGCCGTCGCCGTCCAGGCGCTCCAGCCCGACCGAGGCCCAGGCGGCCGGCCCCTTCAGGCCCACGCCGAGGTCAAGGTAGTCGAGCGAGAAGTCGGTCGGGCTGTTGGCGTTGTCCGTCTGGTGCGCGAACTCGGCTTCGTAGGTGACGGCCAGGTCCTTGCGCAGCGGCCGGGACCCGGCGAAGCGGGCGCCCCAGGTCGCGTTCGATTGCGCCGCGGCGTTCTTGAACTCGAGCAGGTAGCCGTAACCGGTCAGTTGGCCCCAGGCGGTCTTCGCGTCGACCTGCATCAGGTGGCTGTCGCTGTCCCATTCGCCCTGGGGGCTGTGCCGCCCGAAGATGCGATGCACCTTGTCGACGTAGGCGTAGGTGAAGGTGAGATCCTTGGTCGCCTTGAACGACGCCTTGGCGGCGTCGAAGGTCTGCTCGTTCTGCCGGAATCCCACGTTGCCGACGAAACGGGCGTTGCCGAGGACCAGCCGCTGGCGGCCCACGACGGCGTCGCCCTCGGCCCCCGTCCAGGACACCTGGGCCCGGTTGAGTTCCGTACCCTCGGGATCGCTGACGCCCGGGTAGAGGACCTTGCCGTTCGTGGTGCTGTTGTAGCGCTCGACGAGGGCGGTGACGTTCTCGCCCTCGGCCAGCGCCTTGAACCCGTGCCAGGCGGGCGTCTCGTACCCGAAGCGCGTGCGCAGGGTCAGCGCCTCGGCGTCCTTGCGGAACCCGTCCTGGTCGACGGTTTCGTTCCTCAACCGCATCTCGAGGATGACCTTGCCAGGGATATCCTGCGCGAGCGTGACGGTCGGTGCGGTCAGGACGGCGAGCGCGGCGCCGGAAGCCAGGAGGGAACGGAGATGGGCCACTAGGCGACTCTGCGAATGACGGTGAAGGTTTGCTTGGCGGGAACCAGCTTCGAGCGCAGCACCGCCGCCAGGCAGGCGAGCGCCGGGTCGGCGGCGTCGCGGGCGGCCGAGACCAGGTTGGTCCAGCGCTCGTCGTTCGCGTCGGCGACGAAGTCGGCCATGGCCGTGCGGGCGAATTCGGCGGGCCGCTCGCCGGCGGCTTCCGCGGCTGCCTGAACCCGTTGCGCCAGGTCGCCGTCGACCGCCTGCAGCCAGGGGAGGAGGCGCTCGGACGCCGCGGCGTCGCCCAGGAAGTCCCCGAGCGTCGCCGAGCCCTCGCGGACCTCGCCCTCGTCGGTGAGGCTGAGCGCCACGCCGTGGGCCCGGGCCTCCGCGGCGAGGGTCGCGACATAGCGGGTGGCCGCGGCCGACCAGGCGCGAGCCTCCAGGTTCAGCCGGATCCGGTCCTCGACCACCTCGAAGGGCAGCTTGCGGCCCTCGATGCGGCGGTCGAGCTTGAGCACATGCCAGCCGAAGCGCGAGCGGACCGGTTCGCCGGCGACCGCGCCCGGCTTCAGCGCGTAGAGCACGCTCTCGACCTCGGGAACGAGGTCTCCGGGCTGCAACTGGCCCAGCGATCCGCCGGTGGCGCCCGACGGACAATCCGAGTGATCGCGGGCCATCTCCGCGAAGGTGCAGGCGCCGGACCGCACCGCGTCCGCGATCCGCAGCGCCCGGGTCCGCGCCGCCGCGTCGGCCTCGGGCGAGGCGTCGGCAGGCTCGATCAGGATGTGCGCGGCCTCGTGCAGGGTCGGCGAGCAGAAGCGCGCAGGGTCGGCGCCGTAGACGCGCAGGCATTCGGCCTCGGTGGGCGCGGCCGCGTCGACCTCGAGATCGAGCACGGCCCGCACGAGCGCCTCGTCGGCGGTCTCTTCGCGGCCCTGGGCGTCGCGTTCGGGTTCGGGTTCGAGCCGCAGGACGTGGGCGCGGTTCAGCAGCAGCGCGCGGATCGCCAGCGCGTGGCCTGCGGCCGCGCGCGCTTCGGCCGCCGAGGCGCCGGGGTGGTTCTGCACCTCCTGGGCCAGCAGGCTCTCGGGGATCTCGACGCCGTCGAAGACAACAGTGCGCAGGCTCATTTCGCCGCCTCCTCGCGTGTGACGGGCGCCGGGCGCGCCGCGGGAATGGTGGCGTAGGTGGGGGCGAGAGCCGCCGGGCGGCGCGGCAGGGTGCGGCGCGTGCGCACGAGCTGCCATCCGCGGCGGTTCAAGTACCAGACCGGGGCCGAAAGCATGTGGACCAGGCGCGTGAACGGGAAGACCAGCAGGATGGTCATGCCGAGCGTCAGGTGCGCCTTGAACACGAACTGGGTGTCGGCGACGAAGTCGGCCACGTGCGGGCGGAAGAGGAAGACCCCCTGCGCCCAGTTCATGAACTTCAGCATCTCGGCTCCGTCCCGATGCTGGAAGGAGACCGGGATCGTGGAGAGCCCGAGCAGGAGCTGCAGCATCAGGAGGACGAGGATCGCGGTGTCTCCGAAGCTGGAGTTGGCGCGGATCCGCGGATCGAACAGGCGGCGGTGCAGGAGCAGACTGCCCCCCACCAGGGCGAACAGCCCGGCGACGCCGCCCGCGACCATCGCCAGCATCTGCTTGGCGGCATGGGGGACGCCGAGCGCGTCCCAGATCCAGATGGGCGTCAGCAGGCCCACGAAGTGGCCGGCGAAGATCATCAGCACGCCGAGATGGAACAGCACCGAGCCGGTCATCAACTGGCGGCGACGCAGAAGCTGCGAGGATCCGGTGCGCCAGGTGTAGGGCTCGCGGTCGAAGCGGACGACCGAGCCCACCGCCAGCACGGCGAGCGCGATGTAGGGATAGACGCCGAAGAGGAGCTGATTGAGGTCCATGGGTCTCTTCCTCAGGCGGCCGGGCGCACGCGCCGGGGGGTGGGGGCGGGGCCGCTCCGCATGGTCTTCACCAGCGCGTCCGCCTTGGGGCAGCCGACGTCGGATGGGCCGAAGGTGACGGCGGTCTCGGCCCACAGCTTGTCCATGGCTTCGAGATCGTCGGGATTGTCGTCGGGCTCGGCCATCAGCGCGGCGAGCGCCGCGGCGTCGGCCCGGTCCTGCGCCAGGGCGCTGAGCGCGCCGAAGGCCGCGCGGTACGGGCTCTGGCGCTTGTGCAGCCGCTGGCCCAGCGCCGAGAGCACGTGGGCGGCTTCGCCCAGCAGGGAACCGGCCTCGGCGTCCGGCAGGGTGGACAGGAACTCCAGGAACACCGGCAGGTGGTCCGGCAACTCGTTCGCGGAGAGCTCGAGACCCTTGCTGCGATAGAGCTCCAGGAGCGCCACCATCGCCTGGCCGCGGTCCCGGCTTTCGCCGTGGACGTGCTCGTAGAGGTTCAGCGACAGCGAGCGCGTGCGGTCGAACAGCCACACATACCGTTCCTGGGCCTCGTAGAGGTCGTCGGTGGCGACGTCCTCGGCCAGCCGCGCGACCGCGCGGCGGATCGGGGCGGGGATGCGGGCGTCCTTCTCCAGAACCTCGGCGGCGGCCGGCAACAGGGCCCGGGTCGCCTCGGTCGGATAGCTGAGGACGAGCGCGAGCGCGCGATAGGACAGCGACATCTATTCGACCTCCGCCGTGGTGGGCGCCCGCGAGCGCTTGTTGGGGCCGAACAGGCCCAGTTCCGTCCGGCCGCCAGAGCAGCCGTTGCCGAAGGTGAAGCCGCAGGAGCCCTTCAGGTCGTAGGCGTCCTCCGCGGCCTCCCGATGCGTGGTCGGGATGACGAAGCGATCCTCGTAGTTGGCGATCGCCATGTAGCGGTACATCTCGTCCACCTGGGCGGCGGTGAGGCCCACGCGCTCGGCGATCCCGTGGTCGATGCGCCCGTCGACCGTCTTGGCGCGCATGTAGCTGCGCATCGCCAGCATGCGTTCCAGCGCCAGCACGACCGGCGGTTCGTTGCCGGCGGTCAGCAGGTTGGCCAGGTAGCGGACCGGGATCCGCAGCGACCGGACGTCCGGCATCTCGCCGTCCATCTCGAGCGCGCCGGCCGACGCCGCCGACTGGATCGGCGACAGCGGCGGCACGTACCAGACCATCGGCAGCGTCCGGTATTCCGGGTGCAGCGGGAAGGCGATCTTCCAGTCGATGGCCATCTTGTAGACGGGGCTGCGGCGCGCGGCCTCCAGCCAGGCCTCGGGCACGCCGTCGCGGCGCGCCTGGTCGATGACCGCCGGATCAAAGGGGTCGAGGAAGACGTCGAGCTGCGCCTGGTAGAGTTCCTTCTCGTCGGGTTCGGCCGCGGCCGCCTCGATGCGGTCGGCGTCGTAGAGCAGGACGCCCAGGTAGCGGATGCGCCCGACGCAGGTCTCGGAACAGACCGTCGGCTGGCCCACCTCGATGCGGGGGAAGCAGAAGGTACACTTCTCGGACTTCCCGCTCTCCCAGTTGTAGTAGATCTTCTTGTACGGGCAGGCCGAGACGCACATCCGCCAGCCGCGGCACTTGTCCTGGTCGATCAGGACGATGCCGTCCTCCTCGCGCTTGTAGATCGCGCCCGAGGGGCAGGCGGCGACGCACGCGGGGTTCAGGCAGTGCTCGCACAGCCTGGGCAGGTACATCATGAAGGTCTGTTCGAACTGGCCGTAGATCTCCTTCTCGACCCCCTCGAAGTTGTAGTCGGCCGAGCGCTTCTTGAATTCGCCGCCCAGGATCTCCTCCCAGTTCGGGCCCCACTCGATCTTCTCCATCCGCTCGCCGGTGATCTTCGAACGGGGGCGCGCCGTCGGGAACGCCTTCATCTCCGGGGCGGTCTGCAGGTGGCCGTAGTCGAAGTCGAAGGGCTCGTAGTAGTCGTCGATCTCGGGCAGGTCGGGGTTGGCGAAGATCTTCGCCAGGATGCGCCACTTGGCGCCCATCCTGGGTTCGATCCGGCCGTTGGCCTTGCGGACCCAGCCGCCGTTCCAGCGCTTCTGGTTCTCCCAGTCCTTGGGATAGCCGACGCCGGGCTTGGTCTCGACGTTGTTGAACCACGCGTATTCGACACCCTGGCGGGTGGTCCACACGTTCTTGCAGGTCACCGAGCAGGTGTGACACCCGATGCACTTGTCGAGGTTCAGCACCATCCCGATCTGGGCGCGCACTTTCATCAGCGGGAAACTCCGGTGGCGAGCGGCTCTTCGAGCCAGTCGACCTTGTTCATCTTGCGGACGACGACGAACTCGTCCCGGTTGGAGCCCACGGTGCCGTAGTAGTTGAAGCCGTAGGCGAGCTGGACGTAGCCGCCGATCATGTGCGTCGGCTTGGGCACGGCGCGGGTGCAGCTATTGTGGATGCCGCCGCGCTTGCCGGTGATCTGCGACCCCGGCGTGTTCACGATCTTCTCCTGCGCGTGGTACATGAAGGTCGTGCCTTCGCGGATGCGCTGGGAGACCACGGCGCGCGCGGTCAGCGCTCCGTTGGCGTTGAAGGCTTCGATCCAGTCGTTGTCCTCGATGCCGGCCCTGCGGGCGTCCGCCTCCGAGATCCACACCACCGGTCCGCCGCGGTTCAGCGTCAGCATCAGCAGGTTGTCGGAATAGGTGGAGTGGATGCCCCACTTCTGGTGCGGCGTGATGAAGTTGAGGACGATCTCGGTCTCGCCGTTGGGCGTCTTGCCCTTGACCCAGGTGGTCTTGAGGTCGACCGGCGGACGGTAGACGCACAGCGCCTCGCCGAACGCCCGCATCCACAGGTGGTCCTGGTAGAGCTGCTGGCGGCCGGTCAGGGTCCGCCACGGGATCAGCTCGTGGACGTTGGTGTAGCCGGCGTTGTAGCAGACGTGCTCGCTCTCCAGGCCGGACCAGATCGGCGAGGAGATGATCTTCCGCGGCTGCGCGACGAGATCGCGGTAGCGGATCTTCTCGTCTTCCTTCGGCCGCGCCAGATGGGTGTGCTCGCGGCCGGTCTGCTTGCCGAGCGCCGCCCAGGCCTTGACCGCAACCTCGCCGTTGGTCTCCGGCGCGAGCGTCAGGATCGTTTCGCACGCATCGATGTCGCTATCGATCCGCGGCAGGCCCTCGCTGACGCCGGGCTCGGACACATGGCCGTTGAGGTCGCCCAGGAGGCCGACCTCGTGCTCGGTGTTCCAGGCCATCCCCTTGCCGCCGTTGCCGACCTTGGCCATCAGCGGGCCCAGGGAGGTGAACTGCTTGTAGAGGTTGGGATAGTCGCGCTCGACGACGGTGATCTGCGGCATGGTCTTGCCGGGGATCGGCTCGCATTCGCCGAGATACCAGTCCTGGACGTCGAACGGCTGGGCCAGTTCGCCGGCGCTGTCGTGCTGGATCGGTGTCAGCACCACGTCCTTCTCGACGCCCAGCACCTCGGGCGCGACCTCGGAGAACTTCCGGGCGATCGCCTTGAAGATCTCCCAGTCCGACTTCGACTCCCACGCCGGGTCCACGGCCGCCGAGAGCGGGTGGATGAACGGGTGCATGTCCGAGGTGTTGAGGTCGTTCTTCTCGTACCAGGTGGCCGTCGGCAGCACGATGTCGGAGTAGACCGCCGTCGTGGACATCCGGAAATCGAGGGTGACCAGGAGGTCCAGCTTCCCTTCCGGAGCCTCGTCGCGCCACACCACGTCGCGGGGCTTCTGGCGGCCCATCTCGCCGAGGTCCTTGCCCTGGACGCCGTGGGCGGCGCCCAGAAGGTGCTTCAGGAAGTACTCGTGGCCCTTGCCGGACGAGCCCAGCAGGTTCGAGCGCCAGACGAACATGTTGCGCGGCCAGTTGGCCGGGTCGTCCGGGTCGTGGCAGGAGAGTTCGAGGGTGCGGGCCTTCAGCTCGCGCACCGTGTAGGCCTTGGGGTCGACGCCGGCCGCCTCGGCGGCGCGGGCCACGGCCAGCGGGTTGGTCTTCAGCGCCGGCGCCGACGGCAGCCAGCCCATGCGCTCGGCGCGCACGTTGAAGTCGATCAGCGACGCATCCCAGGGCCCGCTCGGGGCCGTGGGCGACAGGATCTCGGCGGCGCTCACCGTCTCGTAGCGGTACTGATCTGTGTGCGCGTAGAAGAACGAGGTGGAGTTCTGCTGCCGCGGGGGGCGGATCCAGTCGGTGGCGAAGGCCAGGGGCGCCCAGCCCGTCTGCGGACGCAGCTTCTCCTGGCCGACGTAGTGGCTCCAGCCGCCGCCGGACTGGCCGACGCAACCGCACATCACCAGCATGTTGATGACGCCGCGGTAGTTCATGTCCATGTGGAACCAGTGGTTCATCGCCGCGCCGATGATCACCATGGACCGGCCGTTGGTCTTTTCGGCGTTGGTGGCGAAGCCGCGGGCGACCGCGACGATCTGGTCGCGGGGGACGGTGGTGATCTGCTCGGCCCAGGCCGGGGAGTAGGGCTCCGGATCGTCGAAGCTCGCCGGCATGTGCTCGCCGCCGAAGCCCTGGTCGACGCCGTAGTTGGCGAGGAACAGGTCGTAGACGCAGGCGACCAGCGCGTCCCCGTCCTTCAGCCGCATCCGCTTCACGGGCACGTTGCGGACCAGCACGTCGGGGTGGTCGGTCGAGGCGAAGCCGTTCGAGGCGGTGTTGGCGAAGTAGGGGAAGCGGACCCCGACGACGTCGTCGTGGGCGCCCTTCAGGCCGAGCCGCAGCGCGGTGTCATGGCCGCCTGCGTCCTTCTCCTCGAGGTTCCACTTGCCGTCCTCGCCCCAGCGGAAGCCGATGGAGCCGTTGGGCACGACCACCTGGCCGGTCGCCTCGTCGACGGCGACGGTCTTCCACTCGGGATTGTTGGCCTGGTCGAGCGCGCCGTCGAAGTCGGCCGCGCGCAGCAGCCGCTCGGAGACGTAGCCGCCGTCCTGGGGGACCAGCCGCACCAGCATCGGAAGGTCGGAGTACTTGCGGATGTAGTCGCGGAAGTAGGGGACCTGCCGCTCGACGTGGAATTCCTTCAGGATGACGTGGCCGAAGGCCATGGCCAGCGCGGCGTCCGTCCCCTGCTTCACCGGCAGCCACAGGTCCGAGAACTTCGAGGCTTCGGAGTAGTCGGGGCAGATCACCACCGACTTGGCGCCGCGATAGCGGGCCTCGGTGTAGAAGTGGGCGTCGGGCGTGCGGGTCTGCGGGACGTTCGAGCCCCACAGCATCAGGAACCCCGAGTTGTACCAGTCGGCGCTCTCGGCGACGTCGGTCTGTTCGCCCCAGGTCTGCGGCGACGACGGGGGCAGGTCGCAGTACCAGTCGTAAAACGAGCCGCACACGCCGCCCAGGAGCTGCAGGTAGCGCGCGCCCGCCGCATAGCTGACCATCGACATGGCCGGGATCGGGGAAAAGCCGAACACGCGGTCCGGGCCCCACTGCTTGACCGTGTGCGCGTTGGCGGCGGCGACGATCTCGGTGACCTCGTCCCAGGTGGCGCGCACGAAGCCGCCCGAGCCGCGCATGGAGGTGTAGGAGGCGCGCTTGGCGGCGTCGGCCTGGATCGAGGCCCAGGCCGCCACCGGTGCGTGGGCGGCCCGGGCCTCGCGCCACAGCTTCAGCAGCCGCGAGCGGACCAGCGGGTACTTCACCCGGTTTGCCGAGTAGAGATACCAACTGTAGCTGGCGCCGCGCGCGCAGCCGCGCGGCTCGTGGTTCGGCAGTTCGGGCCGGGTGCGCGGATAGTCGGTCTGCTGGGTTTCCCAGGTGACGATCCCGCCCTTGACGTAGATCTTCCACGAGCAGGAGCCCGTGCAGTTCACGCCGTGGGTCGAGCGCACGATCTTGTCGTGGCGCCAGCGCGAGCGGTAGGCCTCTTCCCAGGCGCGGTCCTCGTCGTTCATCACGCCGTGGCCGTCGGAGAAGAGTTCCGTCTTGCGCGTGAAGAACGCGAGGCGGTCGAGGGTGTTGCTCATTCTGCGGGGACCTTGGTCGCGTCGGTTTTCGGGGCGTGCAGCAGCGATCCGCGCCGGCCGTAGACGGCCCAGTTCACGAGGACGCAGCTCACGTAGAAGGCGAGGAAGATGTAGAGGGCGGTTTCGGGCCCGCCGGTCGCTTTCAGCGAGTCGCCGAACGCCTTGGGGATGAAGAAGCCGCCGAAGGCGCCGACCGCCGAGGTGAACCCCACGATGGCCGCCGCTTCCATCTCCGCGGCCTTCAGGCGCTCGTCCGCCGAGGCTTTCGGCATCAGGCGCGGCATGTCGGAGCGGACGATCGCGGGGATCATCTGGAAGGTCGAGGCGTTGCCCACGCCGGTCCAGAAGAACAGCCACAGGAAGCTGGCGAAGAAGATCGCGAACGAGGGGGCGCCGCTGAAGGCGCCGACGCCGTGCAGCACGCCCAGGACGCCCAGGGCCATGGCCAGGAAGGCGTAGTGCGTGACCCGCTCGCCGCCGAACCTGTCGGAGACCCAGCCGGTCAGGGCGCGCGAGCCGGCGCCCACGAGCGGGCCGAGGAAGACCAGCTTCAGCACCACGATGTGGGGGAACAGCGTCTTCGACAGGAGCGGGAAGGCGGCCGAGAAGCCGAGGAACGAACCGAACGTGCCGAGGTAGAGCCAGCACATGATCCAGTTGTGGCGGCGCTTGAACACCACGGCCTGGCTGGAGAAGGAGGCCTTCGCCGAGGCGATGTCGTTCATGCCGAACCAGGCGGCGACCGCCGCGACGAGGATGAACGGGACCCAGACGTAGCCGGCGTTCTGCATCCAGACGGGGGCGGTGACGCCCAGGCCCTTGTCGACCGACAGTTGCGACGGCCCGGCGATCGGCAGGAGCGCGATGCCCGTCACCACCGGCACCAGGAACTGCATGAGGCTGACGCCGAGGTTGCCGAACCCGGCGTTCATGGCGAGCGCGTTGCCCTTCTGGGCCTTCGGGAAGAAGAACGAGATGTTGCCCATCGAGGAGGCGAAGTTCCCGCCGCCCAGGCCGCAGAGCAGCGAGAGCATCACGAAGGTCCAGTAGGGCGTGTCCGGGTTCTGCACGGCCAGGCCGATGCCGATGGCCGGGACCAGCAGCGACAGGGTCGACAGGGTCGTCCAGAGCCGGCCGCCGAAGATCGGCACCATGAAGCTGTAGAACACCCGCAGCGTCGCGCCCGAGAGCGCCGGCAGCGCGGTGAGCCAGAACAACTGATCGGTCGTGAACTTGAAGCCGATCAGCTTCAGCTTGGCCACGACCATCGACCAGACCATCCAGACCGCGAAAGCCAGGGTCAGGTTCGGGATCGAGATCCACAGGTTGCGGTTGGCGATCGGCTTTCCGGTGGACGCCCAGAACGCGTCGTCCTCGGGACGCCAGTCGGTGAGCACGTGACGGGGTTTGCCCATGGGTCGAGTGTCCTCTTGCGGGCTATGCGGCGGCGGGGCGCGCGGGAGCCGGCGCCGCGGGGGTTTGGAAGCTGGGTTGAAGGCCGGCCATCTCGGGCAGTTCGGGCAGGTCGGCGAGCTGCGGCGTGCGCGCCCGCTCCATGCGGCGGATGGCGAAGTGCATCCACGCCAGCGCGGCGGCGACCAGGACGAACAGCAGCATGAAGCAGCTCGTCCAGACGTGGGTCAGGTCGTTCAGCGCGCCGAAGGCGATGGGCAGGACGAAGCCGCCCAGGCCGCCGATCATGCCCACCAGGCCTCCGACCGAGCCGATGTGGTCGGGGTAGTAGACGGGGATGTGCTTGTAGACCGCCGCCTTGCCGAGGCTCATCGCGAAGCCGAGGCAGAACAGGATGACGACGAACGGGATCAGCCCGGTCGCGAGACGGAAGGTGATCGGCCCCTGGATCCCGTCCACGATGTAGGTCGTCGCGGGGTAGGAGAGCAGGAAGGTGCAGAGCACGCTGACGCCGAAGGTGATGTACATCACCTTGCGCGCCCCGATCCGGTCGGACAGCCAGCCGCCGAACACCCGGAAGAGCGAGCCCGGGATCGAGTAGGCCGCCGCCAGCATGCCGGCCGCCGCGATGTTCAGGTGGTAGACCGCCACCAGGTAGTGGGGCAGCCACAGCGAGAGCGCCACGAACGCGCCGAAGACGAAGAAGTAGTAGAGGGCGAAGCGCCAGACCTGCAGCTTCTTGAGGGGCGAAAGCTGCATCAGGGCGGGGGTCGGCTTGGCGCCGGTGCGGCGCCGCTCCACCAGTTCCGGGTCGTCACGCGTCACGAGGAACGCGACGACGGCGACGACCGCCAGCGCGCCGGCCCAGACCTGCGCCACCGTCTGCCAGCCGAAGGCCAGCATGACGAACGGGGCGGCGAACTTGGTCACGGCCGCGCCGACGTTGCCGGCGCCGAAGATGCCCAGCGCCGTGCCCTGGGTCTTCTTCGGGAAGAACTTGGAGACGTAGGCGACGCCCACCGAGAAACAGCCGCCGGCGAGGCCGACGCCCAGCGCGGCCAGCAGGAACTGCGGATAGGTCTGCGCGTGGGACAGCAGGAACGTCGCGACCGCCGCCGACAGCATCACCAGCAGGCTGACGAGACGGCCGCCGACCTGGTCGGTCCACACGCCCAGGGGAACCCTGATCAGCGAACCCGTCAGGATCGGCGTGCCCGCCAGCAGTCCGAACTCGGCTTCGCTGAGCCCGAGCTCCTGCTTGATGCGGATTCCGATGATCGAGAAGATCGTCCACACCGCGAAGCACGCGGTGAAGGCGAAGGTGCTCATGCCGAGCGCGACTCGGGCGCCGGGTTGGGCTGAAGCGGTGGTGGCGGTCACGGCGACCCCTCGAAGCCTCTCGGGAAACCACACGTTTCCCGCTTGTCGCCGAGACTTGCTGTAGTGCGCCGCAACGATCTTTGATCAGCATCAACCCTGCGCCGTTATTGACTGATGGGCGCACGAATAGGTGCGGCAATAGCGCGCGTTTGTCCTCGATCTACTGACGACTGGACTCGGATCAATCGTTCACTTGATGAACATCAAGCCCTTTGACCGCGGCGCAACGCCCCGATTGATGGAAATCAAGGCGACGCCGGCCCGCCCGGAGCCTGCTGCGGCCCACGTCTTGTGTGAGGGCCCACGACCATGCCTATGCGACCGGCGGACCTCGAGCGGGTGCGAGCCCTGCCGCTCTTCGCGGAGTGCTCCGACGCCGTGTTCCGGGACGTCACCGCAGGCGCCTTCCTGCAGCGTTTTCCGCCCGGCACGACCCTGCTGCTGGAGGGCGACCGGGTGGACTTCCTGTACGTCCTGCTCGACGGCATCGTCGAACTGGAGGGCACCTGGAACGACAAGGAGACGACGCTTTCGGTTCTGCGTCCCGTCTCGACGTTCATCCTGGCGGCGGTGGTCCTCGATGCGGACGGCCTGATGAGCGCGCGGACCCTCGAGCGGTCGGACATCCTGATGCTGTCGGGCGAGGCGTTGCGCCGCGCCATGAAGTCCGATCCCGGACTCGCCTTCGCGGTCGCCGAGGAACTGTCCGGCTGCTACCGCGGCCTCGTCCGCACCCTGAAGAACCAGAAGCTGCGCGGCGGCGTCGAGCGGCTGGCCAACTATCTCATCACGCAGAAGATCCGGCTGGGCGGCGAGCCCACCTTCACCCTGCCGCACGAGAAGCGGGTGCTGGCCTCCCTGCTCGGCATGACCCCCGAGAACCTGTCGCGCGCCTTCGCGACCCTGGCCGACTACGGGGTCCAGACCAAGGGGGCCGAGGTGACGATCGGCCGGCCGGCGGTGCTGGAGCGTCTGGCCAAGCCGACGCCGCTCATCGACAACCACCAGCCGGTCCGCGGCGGCCCGACGGGCAAGGCGCAGCGGGAGCGCTGGCCGGCGCCGGCCGGCCGGGGCGAAGCCGCCTAGAGCATCGTGCCGAAAAGTGGCCGCCGGTTTTCGGCGACAACGATGCGCAATCAAAAACCTGGAGCGCGCCGCCTGATTCCCGAATCACGCAGCGCGCTCTGGCGCTCTGGGGGCTAACCGCCGAACTGCGCCAGTTGACGGGTGTCGCCGCTGTCGGCCTCGTGCAGCCGGTGGCCGGCAGGCTTCCCGATCAGCGCGCGGACGATGCGGGCCTGCAGGGCTTCGGGCGCGTCGGCCTCCAGCAGGTCGCGCAGGTCGACGCCCAGCTCGCCGAACAGGCAGAGCCGCAGTTGGCCCCTCGCGGTGACCCGCAGCCGGTTGCAGCCATCGCAGAAGCCCGGCGCATAGGGCGCGATCAGGCCGATCCGGCCCGCATAGTCGGGGTGGCTGAACTCCTGCGCCGGGCCGTCGTCGAGGCCGCGGGCGTGCGCCGTCCAGCCCCGCTCGGCCAGCCAGGTCGTGAGCACCGTGCCCGGAACGTGCTGTTCGGCGAAGAAGGCGGCGGTGTCGTTGGTGCGCATCAGCTCGATGAAGCGGACGGCCACAGGACGGTGGCGCACGAACTCGGCGAAGGCGTCGAAGCCCTGCCCGACGCCGTCGCGCAGCAGCACGCCGTTCACCTTCACGCTCGGCATCCCGAGCGCGCACGCCGCGTCGATCCCGCGGACGACCGAGGCGAGCCGGTCATGCCCCGTGATGCGGCGAAAGCCCTCGGGGTCGAGCGAGTCGATGCTGACGTTCAGGTTGGTCAGCCCCGCCGCGCGCCAGGCGCCGACCTGGCGTTCGAGGTTCCAGCCGTTGGTGGTCATGCAGACCTTGTCGACGCCCGGGACGCCGGCGGTGCGGGCGATGATCTCGGCGACGTCGCGCCGCACGCTGGGTTCGCCGCCGGTCAGGCGCACCTTGCCGACGCCGAGACCGGCGAAGGCGCGCACGACGCGTTCGCACTGGTCCGGCGTCAGGAAGCTCTCCGCGCCCGTCTTGCGGTAGCCGTCGGGCAGGCAATAGGTGCAGCGGAAGTTGCACACCTCGGTGATCGAGAGGCGCAGATAGCGGAAACGGCGGCCGAAGCCGTCGACGAGAACGCCCAAGCTGGCTCCTTTCCAAGCACGGGAGGCGGCGGCGTTTCCCCCGGCGCCCTTGCCGGATTGTCCGGCGCGGCGCCGCAGCCGTGGCGCGGATGCGCGGTAGGCGGAGACGCTCGGAGCGGCGTGCGGCGCGATCGGCCGCACGCAGGATCGTCTAGCTCGGCGCCGGCGTGTGGCCCTTGACGTCGATCAAGCCGCGGCGCGTGGCCGGGTCAGCATCGGGGCGTAGGCGATGACGAAGCCGCCGAAGGCCGCCGACCAGAACACGGCCGAGGCGATCAGCAGGCCGGGTTGCAGGCCGCCCGCAAACGGCGCGGCGACGCGCGCCAGGGCGCCCAGGTTGATCAGGACGTAGATCGCGGTCGTGCCGACCCCCGCGGCGAGCGCGCGCCCGGTGTGGCCGCGGGTCGCGCGGGTCATGACGGCGAGGGTCATCACGCCCACGGCGCCGGCCGTCAGGGCATGTACGCCGGCGCTCCGCGGAATCTCGATCCAGAGCCGAGAGGCGCCGAGCAGTCCGAGGCCGCTCGCCAGCCAGGCGTAGCCGACGTGCAGGATCCAGACGAGCGGCTCGGAACGGGCCGCCCAGCCGCGCCAGCGGACGAGGCGCACGACATTGGCCGCTCCGGCCGCCAGGAGGGCCACGCCCGTGGCGGGCGCGTCCGGCATGAGGACCCAGAGCAGCGCGCCGAGCCCGGTGAGGCCGAGCGCCACCTGGTCCACCCGCCCGCTGACGGCCGGTTCCGGCGCCAGCCGCCGCGCGCGCATCCAGTTCCGCGTGAAGCTCGGGGTGATGCGTCCGCCGATGAGCGTCATCAGGACCGCTGCGACGCCGAGGGCGAGGCGCTCGCCCAGGCCGGAACTCCAGAGGCGGGCGTCGAGATGGAAGGCGATGTTGCCGAGCGCCATCAACGAGACGAGCGCGGCCACCGGCAGGTTGCGCCAGTTGCGCCCCGCCAGCACCTCGCGCCACACGACGCCGGCGAAGACCACCAGGAATGCGCAATCCACGACCGCGCTGATCGGCCCGAGCACGTAGGCGAAGGGGACCGCCAGGCGCCCCGCCAGCCACAGGCCCGCGAGCGCCGCCAGCGGGCCGCCGATCACCGGCATGCGGCCGGTCCAGTTCGGAACGGCGGTGGTGAGGAAGCCCGCGATCACGGCCGCCAGGAAGCCGAACAGCATCTCGTGGACGTGCCAGTCGCGATGCACGCCGGCGGCCAGCGGCGAATGCAGGCTCCAGACCCAGAGCGGTACGGTCAGGGCGGCCCAGGCTGCGCCCATCAGGAAGAACGGGCGGAAGCCGAAGCTGAAGATGGTCGGCCCCGTATAGGCGCGGCGGGCGGCGGCGGTGGACATGGCGCTCGAATATCACCGCAGGCCCGGACCTCGCCTTGATGGTGGTCAAGCGCGCGCCGGAGTCCGGCGATCCCGTGCGGCGCTTGCCGAACATCAAGCGTGGACCCGGCGGGCCTCAAGGCGTCGGGGCGCGCGGTGGGCTATCACGGCGCGCAAGGAGCTTTCCCGTGTTCGACCAGACATCCGTTTCCGCCCCGACCGCGGTGGCCGCCGGCCCGGTGATCCGCTGCGCCCTCTTTCCCCCGTCGCCGGCCCACGGCGCCTCTGTGGAGGTGAAGGGCCTCATCGACCTGATCCTGACGCGCTACCACGAGACGCATCGCCGCGAGTTCCCGCAGGCCATCGCGCTCGCGCGCAAGGTCGAGGCGGTCCACGCCGGTGACGCCGACTGTCCCCGGAGCCTGGCCGACCACCTCGCCTTCATGGCCGATGACCTGGAGAGCCACCAGCAGCGTGAGGAGCAGGTGCTGTTTCCGATGATCCTCGGCGGGGGCAGCCCGATGATCCGTTTCCCGATCGGACGGATGATGGCCGAGCACAAGGACGTCGAGGAACAACTGGTGCGCCTGCGCGCGCTGACGCGCGACCACAGCGCGCCGCCCGGAGCGTGTGCGACGTGGCGGACCCTGGTCAACGCCTGCCGCAAGCTGGATCTCGACCTGCACGAGCATATGCGGCTCGAGAACGACGTCCTCTTCGCGCCCTTCCTCTCCTGACGTCCAGGGGAAGCGGCGGCCGGCGCGCACACCCCGCCGGCAGTCGCAGCGCGGACGCCAGGGACGGCGGCGGGCTTCGGGTCCGCCGCCGTCGACGTTCAGGCGCAGACGCCGCGATAGCGCGGGATCTGCCCGACGAGCGAGCAGGGCTTGAAGCGGCTGTCGAACTCCTGCGCGAGAACGAGGTCCCATGCGTCGCGGCAAGCCCCGGTGGAGCCCGGCACGCAGAACACGAACGTCTCGTCGACCTGGCCGGCCAGGGCGCGCGACTGCAACGTGGAGACGCCGACGGTGCCAAGGCTGGCCTGGTGGAACACCACCGCGAAGCCGTCCATTTCGCGGCGCAGCAGCGGCCGCACGGCTTCCGGGGTCACGTCACGCGGCGCAAAGCCCGTGCCGCCGGTCGTCACGATGACGTCGACCGCGGGGTCGGCGGCCCATGCGCGGATCTGCGCCTGGATGGCCGGTACGTCGTCGGACACGATCGACCGGCCGGCGAGCACATGGCCCGCGGCCGCGAGCCGGTCGGCCAGCAGTCCCCCGGACGTGTCCGTCTGCAGGGTTCGCGTGTCGGATATCGTCAGGACGGCGATGTTGAGCGGATAGAAGGGCAGCGACGGGTCGATGCGCGCCTTGGTCTTGGGAGCCATGCTTCCGTCCATCTCAGCCTCCGGAAAACGCGGGAAGGAACGCCACTTCCTGGCCGCCCCGAACCGGCGCGGCGTCGTCCACCGCCAGGTTCTGGTCCACGGCCGCGCGCACGCTCGGCTCGGCGAGGATGTCGCCGCCCTCGGTCTCCGCCACCAGCCGGCGCCTGAGGTCGGCGATCGTGCAGCCCGCAGATGGGATCGCGATGCTCCGCAGGCGCCCGAAGCGGTCGGCGAGCTTGCCGAAGAACAGGAGGCGGACATTCGCGGTGTCGGGGCAGTCGAGGATCGCTGGCGTGGTCATGCGGGGTCCGGCGGAGAACGTACGTCCAAGCCCTAACGGCTGCGCGCCGCGCCGCGTTTGTCGAAGATCAAGCCCCTGCCGGACAGGACGCCGCAGCGCGGTGCAACGATCAAGGCTCAGCTTGACGGGCGGCAATCGCGTTCGCGCTGCGCCGGCCTAGCCTGCGGCAAGATCGCAAGGAGACATTCCATGTTCAGCGTGAAGACGTTCAGTGCGCTCGCCGCCGTCGCGGCGCTGGCGCTTCCGGCCGCCGCGACGGCGCAAGACGTGACGCCGCTGCAGGTCGACGGACGCGCGCCGACCGAGGTGCGCATCGCGCTCGCCGGCAAGCCGGCTGTCGCTGTGAAGCAAGAGATCCGGACGGCGTCCGGGGTCGTCTGCCGCAACGCCATCACCAACCGCGAACTCGCGCTCTATGAGGCGGATTGGTGCAGCCACGCGACCGAGGTCCGCGCCCTCGCGCGCTACGCAAGTATCGTCAAGCACAACGCGACCGCGCTGGCCGCGGGCTCGCAGATCATCCTGGCTGTCCGCTAGGCGCTCGGGCCGGCGGCGCGACAGGCTCATCCTTCGATGAAACCTGCGGGCGCCGCCTGAAGGCGGCCGGCCGAGATTGAACTCCGGATCCGCTCCATATATATCGTAACACGATATATATGGAGGAAGGGTGATGAAGAACATCTCGGAATGGCTCGCCTCCAACGGGCTGACCGGCAGCGATTTCGTCGCGGCTAACCGTCGATGGTCGCGGACGGTCGGCAGCTCCTGGTACAGGGCGCCGACGCCGGCCCCGGAGGCCAGTCTCGACTTCCGGGGCTTAGAGCATCCGGGGCATCTGCTGGTGACCGCCGGACGGATAGGCGGGCGCGCGGTGTTCGACATCGCCGGCGTGCGGGTCGGACAGATCTTCGACATCTCCCTGGACAAGCGGACGGGCGCGGCGATCCACGTCCTGGTGGCCACGGGCGGGATCCTGGGGCTCGGTCGCCGCTATCGGGCGCTGCCGTGGGAGATCTTCAGCTACGCGCCGGACCTGCGAGCCTATGTGCTGCCGATGACGCGGGCGGAGATCGAGACCGTGCCGGCGATGCGGGCGGACCAGCTCGAACGGTTCGGCGGCGGCTACCGCTCCCCGTTCGATCGCGCGGAGGCGCCGCCCTACATCGACCCGCCGTTGCTCTAGCCCCTTCGGCGCTCAGGCGGAGGCGCTGCGCGCCGCGAGGGCGGCGTTGGCCTCGTCGATGTTGCGCACGTGCGCATCCAGCATCTCCCGCAGCGTCGCGTGGAGACCCGCGTCGCGCACCCGCGGCCCCAGCGTGCGCAGCTTGCGCGCGACCCAGCCCTGGCCGCGGTTCACGAACGCCAGCCGCGCCTCGACGCCTGCGATCGCCATCGCGTTCCCATAGAAGTCCCCGACCCTGGTCGAGGGTTCGGCGCCGAGCGCGAGCAGGGCCTGGAACAGCGCCTTGCACCACCTGACCTCGTCGGCATGGATCACCCGGGCCAGCGCCTTCAGTTCCGGATCGTCGGTCTCGGTGGCGATCCGCGCGGCCACTCGCGCGCCGGCCCGCTCGGCTTCGAGCAGGACGTTCAGTTCCGCCACGAGCTCGTCGACGGGCGCGAAGCCCATGTAGGCCTCGTCGGCCTGGCCGGCGTAGCAGACGGGGGAGGCGGGCTCGCGCTCGTCGGGTTCCGCGGGCGCGCGGAGCCGACGTTCGGCTGGCAGGCAGTGCCTGGCCGCCGCGACGATGGCGCGCAGGCGCTCGCCGGCCGGCACGATCTCGTGGATCCGCCCGGCGCCCTGGCCGGCGTACAGCGCCATGGCCTCGAAGTCCCCGGTCATGGAGCGCAGCGGCGAGTCGGTGCTGAACAGGTAGATCGAGCGCGCCCCTTCGGCCCCGATGACCTGGCGCGGCTGGGCATGAGGGTCGCCCCGCGCTCCACGCGTCACGCTGTTGGGCAGGACCCGGACCGCGGCGTTCGGCGGCCAGTTGATGTGGAAGTCTTCGGTGTGGACGGTCTCACCGGGGGCGGCCTCGACGATCCGGCGCTTGTGATAGTCGTGGGCAAAGGACTCCCGGGTCGCCAGGAACGCCGTGCCCAGCACGGCGCCCTGCGCGCCCAGCATCATGACGGCGGCGAGATCCTCGCCGTCGGTGATCCCGCCGGCGGCCAGGACCGGGACGTCGGCGGCGCCCAGGACGCTGGCCACCAGCGCGTGCAGGCCGCTGCGGCCGCGGACGTGGCCGCCGGCCTCCCAGCCCTGGGCGATGAGGATGTCGGCGCCCGCCTCCTGCGCAGCGATCGCTTCGTCCAGCGCGCCGACCTGGCACGCGACGAGGACGCCTTCGCCCCGCAGGCGCTTCACCGTCTCGGCGGACAGGTCCCAGAACAGCGTCACCGCATGCACGCCGCCGTCGATGCAGGCCTGCACCTCCGCCTCCAGCAGCGCGGGCCTGGTCGCGGCGGGGATCAGGTTGACGCCGAACGGCCGGTCGGTGCGGGCGCGGACCGCCGCGATCTCCGCGGCCACGAGCTCCGGACGCTCGCGGACCATGCCCAGGAAGCCGAAGCCGCCGGCCTCGGTCACCGCCGCCACCAGTTCGGACCGCGCCACGCCCCCCATCCCAGCCAGCACGACGGGATAATCGCAGCAGAGCAGGTCGCAGACCGGTGTATGCAGATCCATCCGAACTCTCCCGGGTGACGTTCGCGGCGGTCGCGGTTCAGGCGCTCGCCGTCGCGGCGACGGGGACGGCGGGATAGGCCCACCCCTCGGCCCGGCCGAGCGAGGCCTCGTACTGGCGCTGGGCGAAGGCCCAGTTCGCCGCGCCGTCCCACCATCCCGACAGGTAGGCTCCGCGGTCGTTCCTGTAGTCGAGATAGTAGGCGTGTTCCCACAGGTCGCAGACGAGCAGCGGCGTCACGCCTTCGTGGCGCAGGACCGTGTCGCCGTCGTGCGTCGTGACGATCGACAGTACGCCGCGTTCGGCGGTGAGCCACACCCAGCCGGAGCCGAAGTGGCCCAGGCCCTGGGCGATGAACTCGGCCCGGGCGTCGCCGCCGAAGGCCCGGCCCAGCGCCTGGGCGAGGTCGCCCGATGGCGGGGCGAGGTGGGGCGACATGCAATCCCAGAAGAACCCGTGGTTCAGCGCCTGGGCGGCGTTGTTGAACAGCTTGCGTGCGCCACGGTGCCAGGCGCGGGTCACGACCTGTTCCAGGGGACCCTGTTCGCCGGGCGTGTCCGCCAGCATCTGGTTCGTCACCTCGACGTAGCGTGCGTGGTGCTTGTCGTGGTGAGTCCGCATCGTCGTTTCGGAGACGACGGGCTGCAGCGCGTCGTAGGCGTAGGGCAGGGCGGGCAGGACGATCATAGGTGGGCTCCGGACTCGGGAGAGAGCCGGCAGCCGGGTCATGCAGGCCGACCGCCGTCCCCTTCCTCCCATGCACGACAAAATATGTCGTGAAGCGATATAATGCAATGTCGCGAACGCGAAGGCCCGCAATCCGGGCGAGGTCCGAAGGATCGGCCCTCTGCTCCCGCTCTCCGGATGCGCGATCCGCAGGAATCGATGGGCCGTCCGCCGGCTTGGACTATGCTGGCGCCACGCCGGCCCAGGGATCAGGAGAAGCGATGACGTCCGCAAAGCGCGCCGCGCCGAAGAAGGCCCGGCTGACGGCCGGCGACTACGAGACGCTGGCCTCGTTTCGCTACGGGGTCCGGCGCTACCTCGCCTTCGCCGAGGCGAACGCGCGGTCGGTGGGCCTCACCTCGCAGCAGCACCAGGCCCTGCTCGCCATCAAGGTGCGCACGGCCACCCGCCCGATGTCGGTCGGCGATCTGGCCGCGGAACTCCTCCTGAAGCACCACAGCACCGTCGAACTCGTCGGTCGGCTGGAGAAGGCCGGCTTCGCCAGGCGTCTGGTCGACGACGAGGACCGGCGCAAGGTCCAGGTGTCCCTGACGCCGGCCGGCGAGGACGTCCTGGCGGCGTTGTCGGTGAGCAACCTGCGGGAACTACGGCTCATCGCGCCCGCGTTCGCCGGCCTCCTCGACCAGGTGGACAAGCTCACGGAGGCCTGACTGCCAGATTGCATCGTGCTGCGATCTTAAGATATCGCGGAACGACATTGATCGACTCCCGGACTGCCACCTCCGCGGCCGTGGGACCGTGGTCGGCGCCGCCCACATCACGGCGGGCGGGGCGTGCGCGGCTGATCCGTCAGCCCGCCGGGGACGCGCCGAACAGACGGTCCAGCACGTTCGCGGTGATGCGCTCGCAGCGCGCGCCCAGGAACGGATAGGCGCCCACCATCACGTCCGCGAGCTTGGCGTCGAGCGCGTCGCGCAGCCGCTGGCGGGCCCGATGCAGGCGCGTCTTCACCGTCTGCGGCTTGAGCCCCAGGTGATCGGCCGTCTCGTCGATGCTGAGCTCCTCCACCTCCCGCAGCACGAAGACCAGCCGGAAGGGCTCGGGGAGCTGGTCGACGGCCTGCTCGAGCAGCCGGCGGATCTGGGCGCGGGCCGCGTCGGCCTCCGGCGTCTCCGGACCCCGGCCAGGGAAGGCGACGACCTGTGCCCCGGCCGGCGTGTCGAGCAGGTCGAGTCCGACTGTCGCGCGGCGGCCGCGCAGGCGGCCGTGCGCCTCGTTGAGGACGATGCGCGTCAGCCAGGTCGCGATGCCCGCCTCGCCCCGGAAGCCGCCGATCGCGGCGAAGGCCCGTGTGTAGGCCTCCTGGAGGACGTCCTCGGCCTCGGACTCGCTGCGCACCACGGCGCGCGCGACGCGGAACAGACGCTGGTTGCAGCGCCGCATGATCTCGCGGAACGCCGCGCGGTCGCCGCGCCGGGCGAGGGTCACCAGGTCGGCTTCCGGCAGTTGTGCAGGGTCGAGGGTTGCGGCGCGCATGGGGATCTCCAGCCTACGCCATTGGATGGCGCGGCGCCGCGAAGGTTCCCGGGAACCTCCGCCGCCCTGTGCCATCCAATGCCCGAAGCCGTCCGCTCCAGGCCGGCTGGGAACGGAGAACCCCTCATGCTGAAGGCCCTCGGCCTCGCCGCCGCCCTGGCGCTCGCCGCGCCGCTCGCTGTCCTGGCCCAGGCGGCCGGACCCAGCGACGCACAGATCGCCCACATCGCCTACACCGCCGGCGCGGTCGACGTCGCCGCCGGCGAGCAGGCGCTGCGAAAGTCGCGCGACAAGGCCGTCCGCGCGTTCGCCGAATCCATGGTCCGCGACCACAAGGCGGTGAACGAGCAGGCCCTGGCCCTCGTGAAGAAGCTGGGCGTCACGCCGCAGGACAACCCCACCAGCCAGGCGCTCGCCAGCGGCGGCGCCGACAAGCTGAAGGCCCTGGCCGCGCTGGACGGCGCCGCCTTCGACAAGGCCTACATGGCCAACGAGATCGCCTACCACCGCACCGTCAACGACGCCCTGGCGTCGACCCTCATCCCGAGCGCCCGGAATGGCGAACTGAAGGCCCTCCTGCAGACCGGCCTCAAGCTCTTCACCGAACATCAGACCCATGCCGAGCACCTGGCCGATGGGCGACCCTGAGCGCGGCCCGGCCTACCCCCGCCGGGCAGTCCTCGCGTTGGCCGGGGCGGCGATCGCCGCCCCGGTCTCTGCCGCGCCGCGGGTCGTCACGGTGACGATGCGCGACATGGCGTTCGGCGCGGTCCCGACCGGGCTGCGGGTGGGCGATATCGTCGAGTGGGTCAACCTCGACCTCTTCCGCCACACGGCGACGGCGCGGAACAAGGCGTTCGACGTCGATCTCGTCCCGAGGGCGAGAGCCCGCACGGTGCTGCGACAACCGGGCGTCGTGGCGTTCTACTGCCGGTTCCACCCGGGCATGACGGGGGTCCTCGAGGTCGCGAAGTAGCGACCTCGGCCGCTCAGGGCCGGTCCGACGTGATCTGGGGCAGTTCATCGAACTGATGGAAGGGCGGCGGCGAGGGGAGGGTCCACTCCAGCGTCGTGGCGCCTTCCCCCCAGGGATTGGGCTCGCCCTTGCGGCGGCGAAGCGCGGCCTCGATGAGCAGGACGGCGAACACGCCCATGCTGACGGCCATGATCGCGTAGCCGATCGACGAAACCTTGTTCCAGAAGGCGAAGCCCTCCGGGTAGTCCACGACCCGCCGCGGCATGCCCTGCAGGCCCAGGAAGTGCTGCGGGAAGAAGATCAGGTTCGTGCCGGCGAAGAAGATCCAGAAGTGCAGCTTGCCGAGCACCTCGTTGTACTTCACGCCGAAGATCTTCTCGAACCAGTAGTAGAAGCCCGCGAAGATCGAGAAGATCGCGCCCAGCGACAGCACGTAGTGGAAGTGGGCGACCACGTAGTAGGTGTCGTGTACGCTCTGGTCGAAGGCGGCGCCGGCCAGGGCGACGCCGGTGACGCCGCCGATCGTGAACACGGCGATGAAGCCGAAGGCCCACAGCATCGGGGTGCGGAAGTCGAGCGACCCGCCCCACATGGTCGCGATCCAGGAGAACACCTTGATGCCCGTGGGCACGGCGATGACCATGGACGCGGCCTGGAAATAGGCGGTCAGTTCCAGGTTCATGCCCACGGTGAACATGTGGTGGGCCCAGACGGCCGAGCCCAGGATGCCGATCGCCGCCATCGCCATGACCATCCCCAGGTAGCCGAAGATCGGCTTCCTCGAGAACGTCGCCACCACATGGCTGATGATGCCGAAGCCCGGCAGGATCATGATGTAGACCTCCGGGTGACCGAAGAACCAGAAGAGGTGCTGATACATCACCGGGTCGCCGCCGCCGGCTGCGGCGAAGAACGACGTTCCGAAGTTGCGGTCGGTCAGCATCATGGTGACGGCCCCGGCGAGCACCGGCAGCGTCAGCAGCAGCAGGATCGCCGTCACGAGCACCGACCACACGAACAGGGGCATGCGCATCAGCGTCATCCCGGGCGCGCGCATGTTGAAGATGGTGGTGATGAAGTTGATGGCGCCCAGGATGGACGACGCGCCGGCCAGGTGGATCGAGAGGATCACCAGGTCGACGGACGGCCCGGTATGTCCGCTGGTCGAGAGCGGCGGGTAGAGCGTCCAGCCCGTGCCCGCGCCGGGACCGGGACCGCCGTCCACGAACAGCGACAGGGTAAGGAGCCCGAACGCGCCGGTCAGCAGCCAGAACGAGATGTTGTTCATCCGCGGGAACGCCATGTCGGGGGCTCCGATCATGATCGGGGCGAAGAAGTTCCCGAAGGCCCCCATCTGCGCGGGCATGATCGTGAAGAAGATCATGATGAGCGCGTGCGCCGTGACGGCGACGTTGAACCCGTGCCTGCCCTGCAGCGCGCCCAGGCCCGACAGCCAGGAGCCCTCTGCGAACAACTGCACGCCGGGCTCGTAGAGTTCCCAGCGCATCAGGCCGGACAGCACGCCGCCGACCACGCCGGCGAGCAACGCGAAGATCAGGTAGAGGCGGCCGATATCCTTGTGGTTCGTCGAGAAGAACCAGCGGGCGAAGAAGCCGGGCCGGTGGGCTGCGGCATGTTCGACGTGGGGGGCCGAAGCGGTGCGCTGCATGGAGGACATGTGGCCGACCTCAGCGCCGCTTGCCGGAGAGCGCCATGAGCAGGACGTGGAAGAGGTCGGTGGGTCCCGGGAGAGGGGCGTGGACCTCGGACATGGCGGTGGCTCCTTCTCGGGGTCGGCGGGCCGGTGCGGTGTCGGCGCCTGGTCCATCGGCCGGCCCGCGCGGCGCGGCCGATGCGATCTGACAGGCTCCGAATATATATATCGTGGCACGATATAAGTAAACGCCACCGTGGACGATTCAGCCCTCGCCCGGGATTTGACTCCGGCGGGCCGGACCCCCACGTTGGAGCCGTCATGTGCCATTCCGCTGCATTCGCGCGCCGACAGCACCACGCGGGTCGCCTCGTCGCAGGCGACTGACCCCGGGTCCCGAATGCCAAGGCGCTTCGGGCTCGGGGCGTAGCCTCCTTCTGCGTGATCTCGACCTCAGTCCCCGCGCCGCGAAGCCGGCTCGGCGGCTTCCCGTTCCGTCGCAACCCCGTCCGAGACCGCGTCCGTCGTCGACGCGGTCGCGGCGGCGCGTCGACCCCATTGACCTCTGCGGCCGTCGACCGGGCGGCCGCGAATCCGAAGGCGCCCGAGATGTCCCTGCGAAGCCATCAATTCCGAATGCCGCCCGTCCAGGTGGCGGAATCCGAGTACGAACGCCTTGCCAACCTGGCGGCGTCGAACACGAGCCGGGGCGCCGCGCTGCTGGGCGACGAACTCGCCCGCGCCGCCGTCCTCAAGGACGATGCGGTTCCGGGCTCGGTCGTGCGTCTGGGCTCGGTCGTCGCCTTCACGGACCTCATGACCGCGCGCACGCGGCGCGTGCAGGTCGTGCTGCCGGATGACGCCGACATCGACCGTGGCCGGCTGTCCGTCCTGACGCCCGTCGGCGCGGCCCTACTGGGACTGACCGCCGGCGATTCCATCGCCATGAGCACGGAAGCCGGACGGTCCCACGTCCTGCGGGTCGAGGCGGTCGAGGCCGGGGAGGCTGCCGGCGCGGTCTGACGAAAGAGCGGCCTTGCGCGCCACCGCGCCTTTATTATATCGTGAAACGATGGATATGTGAGTCACTCTGGCGCATCCCCCGGGTGCCCCGAGCGAGGCGGTCCGGACGTATCCCCCTATCCGCGGCCGGACCGCCGTACCGTCGTCGCGGCCGACCCGCCTGTCGGGCGTCCGCAGGCAGCGCGTTCTTGTGCGCCGCAGGAATGGGCCGGGCGCGCACACCCCCGGCCCACTGGGGCGCGGCGCGCGGGGCGGCCATCCGCGGGGGCTCCGGCGCAGACCCGGAACGTCCTCGCGGGTGGCTCATGCGGTGCAGGCGCGGGGCGTAAAGCTCCGGTTTCACAAATCGATCTGATCGTATCAATTATCTCAAATTATACTTGAATTTCGCATCTATATTGCGCGCGACAATTGCAATACGCAGGCAATAATTCAGTACTCCGAATTGGATGTCCGGCCCCCTGATCTGAACCGGGGTGCGGCCGGGCCTGCGGTGGGGATCCCATGACGAACAGATTGCGGGCGGCGACCTTGGGGCTGGTTTTGGGCGCGGCCCTGAGCCTCGGTCCGGCGCTGGCGGCGCCGAAGGGGTCCGTGGTCGCGATCATGGGCGCCACCGTGTTCGACGCCACGGGCGCGCCGCCGCACGTCGCCAACGTCATCGTCCGCGACGGCCGTATCGCCGACGTCGGGCCCAAGGCGAAGGCGCCCTCCGGCGCCACGTTGATCCAGGCCAGGGGCAAGGCTCTGCTGCCGGGCTTCTTCGACCTGCACACGCACTGGACGCCCGGGGGCCAGCCGGCGGTCGCCCCGCCCATCGCGGCGGCCTACGTCTCGTCCGGCGTCACGACCGTGAACGATTTCCACCAGCCGCCGGAGGCATACGTTCCGCGCCGCCGCTGGGCGACCACGCTCACCACGCCGCACGTCAACTTCACGGCCCGGATCAGCACCCCCGGCGGGCACGGCGCGGACTGGGCGGATGAGGCCACCACCAAGTGGGTCAGCACGGCCGAGGGCGCGCGGGCCGCGGTCAGGAGCCTGATCCCGTACAAGCCCGACGCCATCAAGGCGTTCGCCGACGGCTGGCGGTACGGCGCGGGGCCCGACAACACCAGCATGGACTACTGGACCCTCTCGGCGATCGCGGACGAGGCCCACAAGAACAACCTGAAGGTCCTCACCCACACCGTCACGGTCGAGCGCGGAAAGATCGCCGCGCGCGCCAAGGTCGACGTCATCGCCCACAGCCTGCAGGACCGCGAGGTCGACGACGAGGTCGTGGCCCTGATGAAGGCCAACGGGACGACTTACGCCCCGACGCTGGCGGTCTACGAACCGATCAAGCCGGGCGCGCCGCAGCCGGCCAATCGCGACGATCCGCGCCTGCAGAACGCGCTGAAGAAGTTCGGCTACGCCCTGCACAACGTGAAGGCGCTGCACGACGCCGGGATCATGATCGCGGTGGGCACCGACGCCGGGATGCCGGGGACTCCCCACGGGGCGTCGACCCTTCGCGAAATGGAACTGCTGGTTCAGGCCGGCCTCACGCCGACCGAGGCGCTGATGGCCGGCACGGCCAACAGCGCCAAGGCGATGAACGAGCTCTCCGACCGCGGTACGATCGAGAAGGGCAAGCGCGCGGATCTCGTGCTGATCGACGGGACGCCCTGGATCAACGTCGCCGATATCCGCAAGACCAGCAGCGTGTGGATCGACGGCAAGCTCGCGTATGGCCCGGGGTTCAAGCCCACGCCGGCCGACGGCCAGACGGCGATGCCGGCCATCAAGGCGAAGGCGCTGGTCGACGATTTCGAGCGGGCGGATGGCCGCACACAGGCCGACACCCTGCGCCTGGACGACGTGGACGGCGGCCACGACCGCTCGGTTCAGGTGAGCCAGGTGGTGGTGCGCAACGGCGCCGACCATGCCCTGCTCGTTGCCGCGCGCATGGCGCAGAAGGAAGACCCGAGCGCCGGCGTCCTGCTGCCGCTCAGCCGCGGGTCGGTGGAGCCGGTCGACGCCAGCGCCTTCAAGGGCGTGCGCTTCGACGTCCGCGGCGACGGCGGCGCCTACGACTTCACGGTCGGCTCGCGCAGCGGGCGCTGGCGGGCGCCGCTCAAGGCCGGCCCGGAATGGACGACCGTCGAGATTCCGTTCGCCGACCTGAAGCTCGTCCCGGGCCGCGGAGCCTCGGCCGGGCCATGGACCGGCGCCGACCTCGTCGACCTGGGCTTCAGCGGGGGCCGCGAGGCCGGCCAGCGGCTGTGGCTGCAGATCGACAACGTGACGTTCTACTGATCGAGGGACCAGGGCATGAAATGCAACCGCACGGCCTGGGGCGCCGCCGCCGCGCTGGCCCTCTGCCTCGCCGCCGGGCCCGTGACGCAGGCGGCGCCGGTCACCTCGCCGAGGGAAGCCTTCGGGCACGACATCGGCGACGACTACTTCCTCGCCAACTACACCCAGCTCGAGGCCTACTTCAAAACCGTCGCCGGCCAGTCGGACCGCATGAAGCTGGTCGAGATCGGCAAGACCGAGGAGGGCCGCAGCGAATACATGGCCATCGTCTCCTCGCCGGCGAACCTGGCCAGGCTGGACCGCTACCGCGAGATCGCGCGCAAGCTCTCCAGGGCCGAGGGCGTGTCGGAGCAGGAGGCCCGCGCGCTTGCGGCCGAGGGCAAGGCGGTGGTCTGGATCGACGGCGGGCTGCACGCCACCGAGGTCGTCGCGCCGCAGACGCTGATCGCGGCCCTGCACCAGTGGCTCACCCGGGACGACGCCGAGACGAAACGGATCCTGGATGACGTGATCATCCTGTTCGGACAGGTCAATCCGGACGGCATGGAGCTGGTGTCGAACTGGTACATGCGCAACACCGACGAGAAGAAGCGCGAATTCCAGAGCTTGCCTCGGCTGTACCATAAGTATATTGGTCATGACAACAATCGCGACTACTACATGTCGGCGATGAAGGAGACGACGAACGTCAATCGGATCTTCTTCCGGGAGTGGTATCCGCAGGTCATCTACAACCATCACCAGACGGGTCCGACCGGGACGGTCGTCTTCGTCCCGCCCTTCCGCGATCCGTTCAACTACAACTACGACCCCCTGGTGATGACCACGCTGAGCGAGGTGGGGTCGGCCATGCACAGCCGCCTGATCGCCGAGGGCAAGCCGGGCTCCACCATGCGCAGCGGCGCGACCTACTCCACCTGGAACAACGGGATGGAGCGGTCGATCACCTACTTCCACAACCAGGTGGGCCTGCTGACCGAGATCATCGGCCATCCGACGCCCTTCGACCTGCCGCTGATCGCCAGAAACCAGATCGCGCGCAACGACCTGCCCGCGCCGGTCGCGCCGCAGAAGTGGCATTTCCGCCAGTCGATCGACTACTCGCTGACCATGAACTACGCGGTGCTGGACTACGCGTCGCGCAACCGCGAGCGCCTTTTGTTCAACATCTGGCGGATGGGGACCAACTCGATCCAGCGCGGGCGGCGCGACAGTTGGACCGTGACGCCGCAGAAGATCGCGGCGCTGGAGAAGGCGGCGAACGGCACCGCCATGGTGGGCGCCGGCCGGAACCGCGGACTCGACCCGGGACTCTACAAAGCGGTCCTGCAGGATCCTGCCGACCGCGATCCGCGCGGGTACATCATCCCTGCCGGGCAGGCCGACCTGCCGACGGCGGTGAAGTTCCTGAACGCCCTCATCAAGACCGGGGTCGACGTGAAGCGGGCCACCGCGCCGTTCACGGTCGCGGGGAAGTCCTATCCGGCCGGATCGTATGTGGTGAAGGCTGACCAGGCCTATCGCCCGCATGTGCTGGACATGTTCGAGGCGCAGGACCATCCGCACGACTTCGCCTATCCCGGCGGTCCGCCGATCCCGCCCTACGACTCCACCGGCTACACGCTGGCGCTGCAGATGGGCGTGAAGTTCGACCGCGTCATCGAAGGGTTCGACGGCCCGTTCGAGGCGGTTCCGGATCTGCTGGCGCCGCCGCCCGGACAGGTCGTGGGCGAGGGCAAGGCCGGCTTCCTCCTGGGTCACGAAACCAACGACAGCTTCATCCTGACGAACCGCCTGCTGAAGGCCGGCCAAGCGGTCTACTGGCAGAAGGCGGAGACGATCGCGGCGGGCGCCCGATTCGCGCCGGGCGCCATCTGGATCCCCGGCGTCGAGAACCGGGCGATCGTCGAGAAGGCGGCGCGCGATCTCGGGCTCACCGTCTACGCCGTGGATGCCGCGCCCGGCGGCGAACAGATCAAGCTGAAGCCGGTCCGCGTCGGCATCGTAGACAAGTACGGCGGCAACATGCCGGCCGGCTGGACGCGCTGGCTGATGGAGCAGTACGAGTTCGACTACAAGGTGGTCTACCCCAAGCAACTCGACGCCGGGAACCTCGCCAAGGACTTCGACGTCCTCGTCTTCGCCAACAACCTCATGGCGATGGAAGAGGGGACGGACGCGCCCCAGAACCGCCAGCCCAAGCCGGAGGACATCCCGCCCGCGTTCCGGCCCTGGCTCGGAGAGATCACCAGGGACAAGACCGCTCCCAGGATCGCCGAGTTCCTCCGCGAGGGCGGCTCGGTCGTCGCCATCGGCAGTTCGACCGCGCTTGCGGACATGGTGGGGACGCCGGCCATGAACGTGCTCAACGGGCCGGACGGAAAGCCGCTGTCGCGCAACAGCTTCTACATTCCGGGGTCGTTGCTGGAGGTTGCGGTCGACAACACCCAGCCGCTGGCCTACGGCGCGCCGTCCCGCCTCAACGTCTTCTTCGACCGGAGCCCCGCGTTCGCGGCGAAGGTCGGTCGCAGGGCGGCCTGGTACGCCGAGCGCGATCCGCTGCGGAGCGGCTGGGCGGTCGGCCAGGATCAGCTCGAGGGCGCGAGCGCGGTGGTCGAGGCCGACGTTGGCAAGGGCAAGCTGATCCTCCTCGGTCCCGAGGTCGCCCAGCGCGGGCAGTCGCACGCGGCCTTCCGCTTCCTCTTCAACGGCCTGCAGTATGGTCCCGCCGCCCGTCCCTGAGAGGGGGCCCCTTCGCCCTGTCCGGAGTCCTGAATGCCCAGTCCACGTCTCAACCCCGTGTCCGCCGCCGTCCTGGCCGCTTGCCTGCTCGGCGGCGGCGTCGCCCACGCCCGGGTCGCCGACGCGCAGCGCACGCAGATCCGCGCCACCGTCGACCGCGGCGCGACCCATCTGGGCGAGGTCGCCCAGCAGATCTGGGGCTTCGCCGAGGTGGGCTACCAGGAGACGAAGAGTTCGGCCTTGCTGCAGCAGGAGCTGAAGCGCTCGGGCTTCGAGGTCGAATCCGGCGTCGCCGGGATGCCGACCGCGTTCGTCGCGCGGTTCCGCAATGGCGATGGGCCGGTGATCGCGATCCTGGCGGAGTTCGACGCGCTGCCGGGCCTGGCGCAACGGGCCGTGCCGCAGCCCGACCCGATTGCGGGCCAGGAGGCGGGCCATGGCTGTGGCCACCACATCTTCGGCGCCGCGTCGGTGGCCGCCGCGCAGGCCGTGAAGGCCTGGATGGCGGCCAACAACATCAAGGGCGAGCTCCGCGTCTATGGCGCGCCTGCGGAAGAGGGCGGGTCGGGCAAGGTCTACCTTGTCCGCGAAGGCCTCTTCAAAGACGTTTCGGCGACGCTCCACTGGCACGCGGCCGACGTGAACGACGCCTCGCAGGGCGTGTCGCTCGCCAACATCAGCGGCAAGTTCCGCTTCGCCGGCCTGTCCGCCCACGCTTCGGCCTCGCCCGAGAAAGGTCGCTCCGCCCTCGACGGCGTCGAGATCATGAACGTCGCGGTGAACTACCTGCGCGAGCACATCCCGATGGGGGTGCGCATCCACTATGTGACGACCGACGGCGGCAGCGCGCCCAACGTCGTGCCGGACAAGGCCGAGGTCTACTACTACGTCCGCCACACCGACCCGCAGGTGGTGCGCGACGTGATGGCCCGGGTGCAGAAAGCCGCGGAAGGCGCCGCCATCGCGACCGAGACGAAGGTGTCGTTCGAGCAGACCGGCGGCGTCTACAACATGCTCGCCAACGACACGCTGGGGCGGCTGATGGACCAGAACCTCCGCGAAGTCGGGGGCGAGGCCTGGGACGCCAAGGACATCGCGTTCGGCGAGGCCATGCGCGCGCACCTGCCGCCCACCAAGCTGACCCTCGACAGCGTCAAGGAGATCCAGCCCTACCGCACGGACCGGGGCAGCGGCGGCTCCACCGACGTGGCCGACGTGAGCTGGGTGACGCCGACGGCCGGCATGACCGCGGCGACCTGGGTGCCGGGCACGCCCGCGCATAGCTGGCAGGCGGTCGCCGCCGGCGGCACGCCGATCGGCTTGAAGGGCGGTGTGGTGGCGGCCAAGACCCTGGCGCTCACCGCCGCCGACCTGTTCACCGACCCCAAGACGATCGCCAAGGCCCAGGCCGAGCTCAAGCAGAAGCGCGGCGCCGACTTCACCTACAAGGCCATGGTCGGCGACCGGCCACCGCCGCTGGACTACCGGCGCAAGTCCGGTGAGGCCCAGCCGTAGGGAGGATCGGCGTCGCCGCCGGCGCTGAACAGGCCCGGCGCGCGTCGCCGGGCCCGCCTTCAGCCGTCGGGCCGTTCTGACGGCGCGCCTCAGGCCGCCGCGGCGCCGGTCTTGCCCTGCAGCCCGCAACGGGCGGCGACGTGCGCGACGACCTGGGCGTGGGTGGCGAACCAGGCGCCCTTCGACTTCGCCAGCCGGATCACCTCGTCCAGGATCCAGATGCGCGAGCGGGCGCCGATGATGTGCGGATGCATCGTGAGCTGGAACAGGCCGCCGTCCGCCGCCGCGCCCTCGAGTTCCCGACGGAAGATATCGAGCACGGCTTCGGGGGCGGTGTAGGGCCGCAGGCCCGAGAAGCGGTTCATGCCGAAGTAGACGGCGTCGTCGCGGATCCATTCGACCGGCAGCTCGACCACCCCCGTGGGTTGGCCGTCCATCTCGAGTTCGTAGCAGTCGTCGTCGGCCATCAGCGAGCTGTCGTAGGCGAGGCCCATCTCGCAGATGATCCGCAAGGTGTTGGGGCTGAAGTCCCAGGACGGCGTGCGGATGCCGACGGGCCGCTGCCGCGACACCTGCTCGAGGGTGTCGCGGGCCCGGAGCATCAGGTCGCGTTCGGCATCGTAGGGCAGCGTCGAGTTCAACTCGTGGATCCAGCCGTGGATGCCGATCTCGTGGCCCTCGTCGACGAGGCGTCGCTGCTCCTCCGGATGCAGGAGCGCCGACACGGCCGGTACGTAGAACGACGCCGGCGCCTGGTGGCGCGCCAGGATGTCCATGATCCGCGGCGCGCCCTTGCGCGCGCCGAACTGGCCCCAGCTCTGGCGGCTGATCGATCCGCCGCCGTCACGCAGGTCGTTGGTCTCGTGGTCGCTGTCGAACGACAGCGCTACCGCGAACGGCGCGCCGCCCGGCCATTGGTCGGGCGCGAGGCTGCGGCCCGCGCGCACGCGCTGCACCAGGCCCCGCCAGTGGCTTTCGGGCCATTCCCAGGGTTCCGGCGCCTCGCCCATCAATGGCCTCCGTTGACCGACAGGATCTCTCCCGAGATGAAGGAAGCCTTGTCCGAAGCCAGGAACGCGACGGCGTTGGCGATGTCTTGCGGGGCGCCCAGGCGCCGCAGCGCGACGCCCTCCACGATCTGCCGCTGGCGTTCGGGGCTGTAGCCGGCCCACTGCCGCTCGGCGGCCTCGTTGCTGCGGACGAAGCCCGGGGCGACGGCGTTGACGCGGATTCCGAAGGGCCCGAGCTCGTGGCAGAGCTGGCGCGTGAGGCCCAGAACGGCATGCTTGGCCGCGCAGTAGGCCTGCACGCCGGTCAGCGAGGCCTTGAAGGCGGCGCCCGACGCGATGTTGACGATGGCCCCGGCGCCGGCCGCTTTCATGCCTGGGACACAGGCGCGGCTGAGCGCCATGGCCGCCCCCAGGTTGATCTCCAGGACCCGGTCCCAGTCCGCGTCGCTGACGGTCTCGATCGGGGCGTGCGCCTGGCCGGCGACCCCGCCGGCGTTGTTGACGAGCACGTCCACGGCGCGCCCGGCATCGGCTTCCACGCCCGCGATCCACGCGCGGGCGGCATTGCGGTCGGTCAGGTCGACGACACTGGTCCACGCGCCCGTCGCGGCGGCGAGGGCCGTCAGCTCCGGGGCGCGCACGTCGCAACCGTGAACGATGGCTCCGCGGGCGGCGAACGTCTCGGCGATCGCGCGGCCGAACCCGATGGCCGCCCCGCTGACGACGACGATGCGACCGTCGAAGCTGCGGCTCACGTCACTGCATCCGGTGCGCGCGCGGGGTGGCCCAGTTGCTCGCTGACCGCGCCGGCGGCGGCCTTCACCGCGGCGATCACGCGGTCGCGCTTGTCTTCGAAGCGGTTGGTGACGCAGCCGGCGTTGAGGGCGGCCACCACGCGACCCTCGCGGTCGAAGACCGGGGCGGCGACGCCGGTCCCGCCCAGCGCGAACTCCTCCACCACCACCGCGTGACCCTGCCGCCGAACCCGCCCGAGGATCTCCAAGATCGCGCCCTTGTCCGTCACGGTATGCCGCGTCACCGCCGGCAAAGGGCCGTCGCCGATCATCTGCGACCAGTCGGACTCGGGGCGGCCGGACACCAGCACGCGCCCGATCGCCGTGCAGTAGAAGGGGATCGGCCGGTCGGTGTCGGCGGCGTATCGCACCTCCACGTCCGCCACGACCTGGGCGACCACCTTCGCCTGGCCGGCGGCGTGGAAGACCCCGAAGGTGGTCGACTCGCCCAGCGCGACGACCAGTTCCTCCATGATCGGCCGGGCGGCGGCGACCAGGGCGGCGTGCGGGTCCACGTGCCAGCCGTACCCGCCCGCGCGGAACGTGTCGGTCAGCGCATAGCGGTCGCTGAGCGGGTCGCGCGCGACGTAGCCCCGGTTCACGAGGGTCCGCAGCAGCATGAGCGTGCTGCTCTTCGGCGCATTCAGCCGCACCGTCGCCTCGCGCAGCAGGACGCCGTCCGAAGCGGCCGCGATCAGCTCGATCAGGTCGAGGACCCGCGCGGCGGAGAGCACATTGTCGGTCATGCCCGCGAACCGCCGTCAGTCACCGGGCGCGCCGGCAGGGCCTTTGCATATAGCCAACCGGAAGTCGGGACAGAAACGCCTTTTGGTTGTCGTATCGAGAAGGCGCGGGCGTGATGTCGGCGTGAGACTGAACGGCGCGCGGCCGCCGAGACTTGCGGACGGTTCGCAACGCTCATGGCGCAGCCGCCTGCTACCGAATGGCGCGGCGTGGGCGCAGGCCGGACACGGGCCGGGCGCCTCAGAACTCATCCATCACTGCGCTTTATTGTTCGATCCAAGAACAGTTGTTGGACGCGAAGCGCGTTAGCTGCTTCACAGTCCCCAATCGCCCGGCGTCCTTCACGACGGGTAGACAGAGGGGACAACAAGTCATGATGAGGGGATCTGCATCCCGCCGGCGCGCCTTCATGCTCGCCACGAGCGCGTTCTGCGCCATCAGCGCGGTCGCCGCGCCGGCGGCGGCTCAGACCGACGCCGCAAAAGACGGCGAAGTCGCGGAGCTGGTGGTCGTCGGCTCGCAGATCCAGGGGAGCAAGGTGACGGCGGCGCTGCCGGTGACGGTGGTGGACGCGACCCAGATCCAGGCGACCGCCGCCGGGTCGGGCGACGAGCTCTTCCGGACCATACCGCAGGCCGGCAACGTGACGTTCAACTCGAGCTTCCTGCCGGGTTCGTCCAACTCGGCGCGCGGCGACGTGAACTCGATCAGCCTGCGCAACCTCGGCGCCGGCAACACCCTGGTGCTGATCAACGGCCGGCGGACGGTCTACCACCCGACGACCCAGGCCGAGTCGCTGGTTCCCACCTTCACCTACAACACCAACGCCATCCCGATCGCCGGTCTGAAGAGCGTCGAGGTCCTGCGCGACGGCGCGGCGGCCATCTACGGCACCGACGCCGTGGCCGGCGTGATCAACACCGTGCTCCGCACCGACTACGACGGCGCCCAGCTCGAGTTCCAGTATGGCACGGCCACCGGCACCAACCTGCGCGAGGGCCGCCTCACCGGCCTGATCGGCCAGAACTTCCAGGAGGGCCGCGGCAACCTGACGCTCTTCGGTTCGCTGGACAAGCGCTCGGCCCTGCTGGCCTCGGACCAGGACTACACGGCCTCGTCCAACAAGCAGCCGCTGTTCGCCGGCACGGAATTCGCCAACACCGTGAGCCTCGATGCGCGTTCGGCGACGACGGGTTTCGGCGCGTTCCAGGCCGCGGGCGTCACCACGGCGATCCGGCAGGGCACGACCGCCATCACCGGCGCCACCGGCATCTTCCACTTCTCGCCGCAGTCGGTGAGCTGCACCGTCGTGGTCGGCCCGGGCCTCTGCGTCGTGCCGGGGGCCATCAACACGACCACCGACCGCGCGTTCCGGGTCGACAACCTGGCCTCGACAAAGTCTTCGGTCATCCCGCAGGCCGATCGCCAGAACCTGTTCCTGACCGGTCACTACGACATCACCGAGGACGTCACGTTCTTCGGCGAGGCCGGCTACTATCACGCCCGTACCGAGGGCAACGTCGCCGCCTTCAACGCCATCGGCACGTCGCCGACGATCAGCATCGGGCCGAACGCCTACTACAACCCCTTCGGCGCGACCACGCTGGCCAACGGGCAACCGAACCCAAATCGCCTTCCGAACCTCGTCGGCGTGCCCGCCGGGGGGCTGCGCCTGACGTTCAACACGGTGGGTCTGCTGGATCTGGGCGCGTCCCAGGTCATCGTGACGAACGACCAGTACCGCGTCCTGGGTGGGCTGAAGGGCAAGAAGTTCGGGTTCAACTGGGAAAGCGCCGCCCTCTACTCCGAAGCGACGGTCGACGACCTCTCCTACGCGGTGGACGGCACGGCCTTCTCGGCGGCCGTCAATCGCACCACGCCCGACGCCTACAACCCCTTCAACGGTATCGGTGCGGGCACGAACCTGCTGACGGGCGGCGACCAAACCCCGTCGAGCGCGGCCGCGATCGCCGGGCTCATCATCCCGATCACGCGCTCGAACAAGACCACGCTGGCCTTGTGGGACTTCAAGGTGAACCGCCCCGACCTCCTGACGATGTGGGCGGGCGACATCGGCATCGCCGCCGGTGTCGAGGTGCGACGCGAGACCTACCGGGACAACCGCGACAAGAACGTCGACGGCACGGTCCCCTACATCGACGCCGTCACCGGGCCCATCGTGGGCGGCGCCGTGGCGCTCAGCAACATCCCCGGCACCTCGGTGTCGCCGGACGTGAGCGGCCACCGCACCGTCAAGTCGGCCTACGCCGAACTCGCGATCCCGCTGGTCTCGCCCGAGATGAACATCCCGCTGGTGGATCGCCTGGAGGTGCAGCTCGCCGGACGGGCCGAGGACTACAGCGACGTCGGCAGCATCGCGAAGCCGAAGGTGGCCGCCGCCTGGGACGTCATCCCGGGCTTCCGCCTGCGCGGATCGTGGTCGCAGGGGTTCAAGGCGCCCAACCTTGAGCAGATCAACGTCACGACGGTCAGCCGCACCAACAACCGGCAGGACTACTACTTCTGCGAAGCCGACCTTCGCGCCCGCCGTATCACCAGCTTCACGCAATGCACCCAGTCGCGGACCACGCGCGCCGTGCGGGCCGGCAACCCGGACCTGAAGCCCGAGACGTCCGAGAGCCTGTCCTACGGCATCGTGTTCCAGCCGGAATTCCTGCCGCCGGAGATTGGTCGCCTGATCTTCACGGTCGATGTCTGGAAGATCAAACAGAAGGGCATCATCGGCCTGTTCGGCGAAGGCAACGCGGTCATCCTCGACTACCTGCTGCGCCTTCAGGGCTCCTCGAACCCGGCTGTCCACCGCCTGGCGCCGACCCCCGACAACATCGCCGTCTTCGCCGGCACCGGCCTGACGCCCGTGGGTTTCGTGGAATACGCGGACGACAAGTACGTCAACCAACTGCCCCAGGTGGCCCAGGGCGTCGACGTCGGCGTGAACTACCGGCTCAGCACCGAGAGCTTCGGCGACTTCAGCGTCGACGTGAACGTGGCGCGCCTGGACAAGCTGTATCAGTCCCCGACCGAAGGCCTGGCCCTGCTCATCGCCGCCCGCGATGCCGGCCAGATCAACGCGGGCACGATCATCACGGGCGGTCAGGACCTCGTCGGCCAGAACGGCACGCCGGAGTGGCGCGGCTCGGGCTCGCTGAACTGGCGCTACAAGAACTTCACGGCCAACTGGTTCACGACCTACACGGGCAAGTTCTACTCGACCGCCCTGACCTACGCGGCGGGAGGGTTCTACAAGGTGCCGGACACCTGGGTGCATAACCTGTCGGTCTCGTACACCTTCGAGGACGGCAACAAGTACCTGGAGAACACCCGTGTCCTGATCGGCGCGCGCAACGTGTTCGACAAGGACCCGCCGCTCACCGCCGATGGCTACCAAGCGTCCGTCTACAACCCCTACGGCCGCTACCTCTACTTCAACATCCGCAAGGAATTCTGAGCCGGGTGATCAGGACCCCTCCCGCCGGGCGGGAGGGGTTTTCCTTTCAGGGAGCCAGTCATGGGTAAAGTCGCGCGCACCGCCCTGAGCGGGGTTCTCACCCTGTCGCTTGCGCTGGCCTGGCCGCTCGCGGGGGTCGCACAGGAGGAATCCGGCGCGGGCCGCCTCGAGCGGACCGGCGGCGATCTCATCGGCTATGCGTCGATCCACCATCCGGTGGTCGGGCGTGACGGCATGGTGGTGTCGCAGAACAAGATCGCGTCGCGCATCGGGGCCGACATCCTGGCCAAGGGCGGCAACGCGGTGGACGCGGCGGTCGCGGTGGGCATCGCCGAAACCCTGACGCTGCCGCGGGCGGGGAACATCGGCGGCGGCGGCTACATGCTGGTCTACGACGCTGCCAGCAAGAAGACGACGGCGATCGAATACTACGGCGAGGCGCCGCGCGCGGTGACGCCAGACTTCCTGCTCGGGCCCGACAACAGGGTGTCGCCGGACAAGGTCCAGTCCTTCAAGGGCGTGACCGTGCCCGGGACGATCGCGGGCCTGTACGAAGCGCACAAGCGCTTCGGCAAGCTGCCCTGGAAGGCCCTGGTGCAGCCGACGATCGACCTGGCGCAGAAGGGCGTCGTCATGAGCGACGACGAGGCCCGCGCCCTGGCGTCGCGCAAGAGCGCCATGTCGAAGGACCCCAAGGGCGCGCTGAAGGTCTACTTCAAGGCCGACGGGTCGGCCTACCAGGCCGGCGACGTGTTCAGGAACCCGGACCTCGCCTGGACGCTGAAGCAGATCCAGGCGCGCGGCGCCGACGGCTTCTACAAGGGTCCGGTCGCCGAACGCCTCGTCGCGGCCATGAAGGCCAACGGCGGCATCGTCTCGATGGACGACCTCGCGGCCTACAAGGCCAACGTCCTGGAGCCCATCTGGTCGACCTATCGCGGCTACACCATCGCCTACATGCCGCCGACCTCGGCCGCGTCCAGCGTCGCCGAGGCGATGAACATCCTCGAGCAGTTTCCGATGGAACAGCTCGGGCAGGGCAACGTCGCCTCCATGCACCTGATATCCGAAGCGCTGAAGATCGCGGTGGTGGACCGCCGCTACTCCGGCGGGGGCCCGCAATGGACGACGCCCGCCAAGGGGATCGCCAGCAAGGCGTTCGCCAAGGAGCGCGCCAAGCTGATCTCCATGGACAGGTCGCTGGATTCCAAAACTCTGCCGGGGCTCGATCCGCACCCCTTCGAGGGGCCCGACACGACCCACTTCTCGATCGCCGACAAGAACGGCAACGTCGTGTCGAACACCTTCACGCTGACCGCGTCCTTCGGTGCGCACGTGGTCGCGCCCGGCACCGGCTTCCTGCTCAACAACTCGCTCGGCAACTTCGACTGGAACCCGCGGCCGACCAGCCTCGGCAACAAGATCGAGCCTGGGAAGCGGGCGCAATCGACGATCTCGCCGATCATCATCTTCAAGGAGGGCAAGCCCTGGGTGGCCACCGGCACGCCGGGCGGCGGCACCATCCTGGCGACGATGGTCCAGATGATCAGCAACGTCATCGACCACAAGCTCAACATCGCCGAGGCCGCTCAGCGTCCGCGGGTCTACCAGGCCGGCGTGGACGGCCCGCTGCAGCTCGAAGAGTCGATCCCCGAGGACCTGGTCGCGGGGCTCGTCGCCAAGGGCCACAAGGTCGAGCGCTCGCAGATCATCGGCAGCACGCAATCGATCATGATCGGTCCGGATGGCACGATGTACGGGGCCGCCGACACCCGCCGGCCCGACTCGGGCGCGGTCGCCGTGCGTCAGTTCTGAAGTGACGTCGCGGGCCGCCGCGCGGGCGGCCCCGACTCCTCAGGCGTTGGCGACGAGGCGCAGGTCCGGGACCTCGGTGCGGGGCGCCTGCGAAAGCCCCTTCACGAACATCTCGGCGGCGCGGCTGAGCTTCCGCTCGGTGTGGCGCAGCATGCGGAAAGCCTGGCGCGGCAGGTTCACCGGCACGCGCACCACCACGCCGGCCGCTTCGGCGTCGCGCACCACCAGTTCCGACAGGGCGCCCGGTCCGCCGCCGGCGATCACCGCCGAGCGCACCGACTCGTTCGTCGGCAGTTCGAGGCCGACCTCCAGGTCGCGAACGTCGGCCCCCAGCGCCTGCAGGCCCGCCACGAACCGGGACCGGCTCCCGGAGCCCGACTCACGCAGCACCCAGCGGGCTTCCACGAGTTCGCGCAGGTTCGGGGCGCGCCGCGCCCAGGCGTGGTCGGGGCGGACGAAGACGCAGAGCCGGTCGTCCGCGACGTCGGCGCCGGTCAGGGCCGCGTCGGCGTGCGCGCCCTCGACGAAGCCGAGCTCGGCCTCGCCGCCATGGATCATCCGGGCGACCCCCGCCGTGTTGGAGATGTGCATCTCGATCCGCAGCCGGGGGAAGCGGGTGTGGAAATCTGCGATCAGACCCGGGAGCCAGTAGTTGCCGATGGTCTGACTCGCGCCGATCGAAACCGTGCCGCGGCGCAGGTTGCTGAGATCGGAGAGCGCCTGCTGCGCGTGCTGGACCTGGCGCAGCACCTTCTCGGCCTCGACCAGGAAGGCCTCGCCGGCGACAGACAGTTCGATCCTGCGGCCCACGCGGTCGAAAAGGGCGGTGCCGTAGGCGTTCTCCAGGGCGCTGATCGATGCGCTGACGCCGGACTGGGTGATGTGGAGGGCTTCCGCCGCCCGCGTCATGTTCAGGCGCTCCGCCACGCAGACGAAAATCCTGAGCTGCTCCAGAGTCATGATGAACCCCGCATCTTCCCCTCGTCACAGCGTAGACATAAGCCCCGGCGTTCACCAAAGAGAATATCGTTCACCCTGTCGAACGCCGATTGATGTGGCGCCGCGACCATGATCGTCGGGGCGAAGACGCGGAATCCCACGATCCGGTATGGGACGAGCGCACTGATCTTGCGTCGAAAAACGGCGCGTACTCAGCCATGATGCTGCCAGTCGCGTTGCGGCGACCGTGCTCCGTTGCTGCGGGGCGAGGCAGGGCGGCGCCCAATTCTGAGGCGCCGGAGCCTGGTTCACTCGGCGCAGAGGTCGGTCCGGGGTGGGAAGCCGAATGGCCTAGGCCGGACCGGTCTCGGTCCAGGCGAACGGCGGCGGCAGGGCGCGCCGACCCAGGGCGTAGTCGACCACGGCTACGGCCAGGACCTCCATCGCGTCGATCAGCGGCGCCGGCGCGGTTTCAGGCGTCAGCACGAGGGAGGCCTCCGTGCAGGCGGCCAGGAGGAGGGTGGCGCCATCGCGCGCCAGACGCGCTCCGACCCCAGCCAGTCGCCGGGTGCTGCGTGGGCCGGTGTCGCCGGCCCCGATCGCGTGGAGCAGGTCCATGAACTCGTCGCGCGCCGCGCCCTCCGGGACCACGCTGGAGAGGCCGCGCCGCGCGAGTTCGCTCTGGTAGAGCCCGGAGTGCAGGCATCCTTCGGCCGCGAGCAGGCCGATCGTCGTCCCGGGCCCCGGCGCTCGGGCCGCGAGCGCCGCGCCGGCTTCCTCGATCATGCTCACGAACGGCACGCCGATCGCGCGCTCGATGTCGAACTGAAAGGCGTGGGCGGTGCTGCTGGCCATCGCCACGAACTCGGCGCCCCGGGTCTCCAGGCCGCGCGCCATCGCGGCAAGCATCGGGGCCGGCGAGGGACCGCCGCGCAGAAGCGCGTCGTTGCCGTCGGGCGTCGCGGGATTGCTGTCGACGATGAGCCGGATCCCGTCCTGCTCCCGCGTGCGCGGGGTGAGCCGGTGGATCCGCGCCATCAGGTCGATGGCGGCGGCGTGGCCCATGCCGCCAAGGATGCCGACCGTCTTCGGCGCGCTCATCGGCAGGAGTGCGGCTGGCCGGCGCAGTGCAGAATCCCTCCGAAGTCGGCGGCGAGCGCCACGGTCTCGATCATCTCCGGCGTCAGTGGCGAGCATCCCGGCCCGACACGGCCGTCGTAGCACACGACCCGCTCGCGCGGCAGCGGCGCCGCTGCAGGGCGTGACCTCGAACGCCCACCTCGCCGCGCAGCGCTCAACAATCATCAGCAGAATTTGTAGTAAGCAAAACTCAGACTAATTAAGAAAACAACGAATGTTGATCTGTTGTTTCTGTAGCACAATTCCTCCATCGTTCATGTATTGACGGGTTGGGCGCAAGGATTTCCATGAGCGGCGTGCAGGGGACTCGAGTGGCGCTGGTCACGGGGGGCGCGCGGGGGATCGGCCGGGCCTGTGCGCTCACGCTGGCGCGTGCGGGCCTCGACATCTGTCTCGTCGATCTGCTCGAGCCGGAGATGGCGGCCACCTCGCGGGAGATCGAGGCGCTGGGCCGGCGCGTGGTCGCGCACCACGCCGACGTGTCGGACCACGCGCGCGCGAAGACCGTGGTGGACGCGGCGCGTGACGCGCTCGGACGCCTCGATGTGTTGGTCAACAACGCGGGCAAGCCGCAGCCGAAGGGCATCCTGGAGATCGGGGAGGCCGACTTCGACCGCACGATCGCCGTCAACCTGAAGGGCTGCTTCAACTACATCCAGGCCGCGGCGCCGATCATGATCGCGCAGGGTGGCGGGCGCATCGTGAGCATCTCGTCGCTGAACGCCCACTCCGGTGGCGTCACGGCCGCGGTCAGCCGCTTCGCCTACGCCTCCGCCAAGGCCGGCATCCTGGGCATGACGCGCGCGCTCGCCAAGGAGTTGGGTCCGCACATCCTGATCAATGCAATCTGCCCCGGTCTCATCCAGACCGAAGTGAACGGCAACATCGTGATCCGCGAGCGCGGCGACCAGATCGCCAGGAACGGCATCGCGCTCGCGCGCGTCGGCGTGCCCGACGACATCGCCGAGCTGGTTCGCTTCCTGGCGACTTCCGAACCATGCTTCATCACCGGCCAGGACTTCGTCGTCGACGGATTCCAGTTCCAGGTCTGACCCGCCCTTGACCGCGCCCACCGAGCATCTGCCGCCGCACGACGCGCCCGAGCCCCTCAGCCGGGCGACCCGGCGGCGCGCGATCGTGGCGTGCCTGCTGGGCAACCTCTTCGAGCTCTTCGACTTCGGCGTCTACGGTTACTTCGCAGTCCAGATCGGCAAGGCCGTCTTCCCCTCGGTCGATCCCGTGGTGTCGGTCCTGGCGAGTTTCGCCACCTACGGCGTGGGCTTCCTGATGCGTCCGGTGGGCGCGATGGTGCTGGGCAGCTACGGCGACCGCCACGGGCGGAAGGCCGCGCTGGCGCTGACGATCACCCTGATGGCGCTCGCGACGGGGCTCACCGGCATGGTGCCGTCCTATGCCGCGATCGGGCTCTGGGCGCCGGTGCTGCTGGTGGTCTGCCGCCTGCTGCAGGGCTTCTCGACGGGCGGCGAGTGGGGTGGCGCGACCACCTTCCTCGTAGAGCATGCGCCGCCCGGGCGCCGCGGCCTCTACGGCAGCCTGCAGCAGGTCAGCACGGGGCTCGCCCAGATCCTGTCGATCGGTTCGGCGCTGCTCTTGAACAGCGTGCTCTCCACGCCGGACCTCGAGGCGTGGGGCTGGCGACTGCCGTTCCTCGTCGGCTTCATCCTGGCGCCGATCGGCTACTACCTGCGCTCGCGGGTCGAGGAGTCGCCGGAGTACGTCGCCAATCGCAAGCTCGGCGGGCCGCCCGTCGCGCCGCTGCGGACGGCCCTGACGACGCACCGCAACGCCGTCCTCCTCTGCTTCGGCATGACGATGGTCTGGACGGTCTCCAGCTATGTGTTCACCACCTTCATGCCGACGTTCGCAGCGCAGTCGCTGGGGATCGCGCCCGTCGTGGCGCTCTCGGCCGTCATCTGCGGCTCGATCGTCAACGTGCTCGTGGCGCCGCTCTCGGGCCTCGCACTCGACCGCTGGGGCGGCCGCGGGCCGCTGCTGTTGTCGGCGTCGGGCTTCGCCGTCCTGAGCATCCCGCTCTTCACGCTGCTCGCGACGGAGCCGACGTTCGCCTCGCTGGTGTGCGTCGCGGTGATCTCCGGCGTGCTCTACGGAATCTACAACGGCTCGGCGCCCACGGTGCTCAGCCTGCTGTTCCCGACCTCCGTCCGCTACACGGCGCTGTCGGTCGGCTACAACGGCGCGGTGATGATCTTCGGAGGTTTTGCGCCCTTCGTTTCGACCTTCCTCGTGCGCGCGACCGGCTCGACGATCGCGCCCAGCTTCTACGTCACCGCCTGCGCGATCCTGAGCCTCGCCGTGCTCGCCTGGCCGCGCCGCCGCGACGCCTACGCCTACTAGTTCGACCTGCCCGGGAGATTTCCGATGCGTCCTCTGCTCCGTCGCCGCCTCGCGGCGAGCGTCCTCGCCACCGTCCTGGCCATGGGCGCGCCCGCAGCGCACGCCGCCGATCCTCCGGCGGGCGACGCGTGGTCCAAGGCGACGGCCGGCTTCGAGGCCCAGGAGGGCCTGATCCGCGTCCTCGTCGACCGCAAGGCGAACCGCATACAGCTACGCCTGCCGCGCGCCGACGCGGAGGGTGTCTCGGGCCGCTTCATCTACCAGGCCAGCCTGACGACCGGCCTGGGGTCGACGCCGGCCGGACTGGACCGGGCCGAGACCGCGCGCCCGCTGCTCGTGGCGTTCCGTCGCGCGGGGAAGAAGGTGATCCTGCAGGCCGAGAACCCGACCTTCCGTGCCGGCAACGGCAATCGCGACGAGGCCCGCGCGGTGCGCGATTCGTTTGCGGTCTCCAACCTCTGGTCGGGCGACGTGGTCGCGGAGGGGCCGGATGGATCGGTCCTGGTCGACTTCACCAGCTTCCTCACCCAGGACACGCTCGACGTCGCCGCGCGCCTGAAGGCGCGGCGGCAGGGGACGTACCGCGCCTCGGCGCCGCTCAGCTACGCCGACGCCGGCCACGTGGGGGTGTTCCCCGAGAACCTCGAGTTCGAGGCGGTGCAGACCTTCACGACCGACGAACCCGGCGCCGAGGTGCGCGCGGTGACGCCGGATCCCCGCGCGGTCACGCTCACGGTCCACCACTCGTTCGTGAAGCTGCCGGGACCGGGCTTCACGCCCCGCCGCCACGATCCCCGGACCGGCACGTCGGTGCAGGTGCTGGTGAACGACTATGGCGCGGCCCTGGACGAGCCGGTGGTCTACCGCCTGGCCCGCCGCTTCCGCCTGGAGAAGGTCGACCCGACCGCCGCGCGCTCGCGGGTGAAGAAGCCGATCGTCTTCTATGTCGACCGCGCCGCGCCCGAGCCGATCCGCAGCGCGCTGGTCGAGGGCGCCGGCTGGTGGAAGCAGGCGTTCGAGGCCGCGGGCTTCATCGACGCCTTCCGCGTCGAGGTGCTGCCCGAGGGCGCCGATCCGATGGATGCGCGCTACAACGTCATCAACTGGATCCACCGCCAGACCCGCGGCTGGTCCACCGGCCAGACGATCGTCGATCCGCGCACCGGCGAGATCGTGCGCGGCGTCGTGCAACTGGGCTCGCTGCGCGTCCGCCAGGACCGCCTGATCTTCGAGGGCCTCCTCGGCGCCGACGGGACGGGCAAGGGCGGCGCGGACGATCCCGTCCAGATCGCGCTCAGCCGCATCCGCCAGCTCGGAATGCACGAAACTGGTCATGCGCTGGGCTTTTCGCACAACTTCGCGGGCAGCACGTTCGGCCGGGCCTCGACGCTCGACTATCCCGCGCCGCTGATCCACGTGAGGAACGGCCGGCTCGACTTCAGCGACGCCTACGTCCGCGGCGCGGGCGCCTGGGACAGGTTCTCGGTCCGATGGCTCTACAGCCAGGTCCCGCCCGGCGCCGACGAGGCCAAGTACCTGGACGGCATCGCCCGCGAGGCCTCGGCCCAGGGCATGCGCTTCATCGCCGACGACGAGCACCCGTCCAGCACCCAGTGGGACAACGGCGCCGACCCGGTCGCCGAACTGGCGCATGTGCTGGAGGTGCGGGAGATCGCGCTGAAGCGGTTCGGGCTGAACAACATCCCGAAGGGCGCCGCCGTCGCCGACCTGCGCCGGGTGTTCGTGCCGGTCTACCTGTTCCACCGCTACCAGATCGACGCGGTGGCGAAGCAGGTGGGCGGCGTCGACTACGGCTACGCCGTCAGCGGCGGCGGGCAGGAGCGGGCCGTTCCGATCTCGGCCGCAGCTCAACGCCGCGCCCTGAAGGCGCTGGGCGAGACGCTTTCGCCCGCGCGCCTGGACGTCTCCGACGAACTCGCGGGTCTCCTGTCGCAGGCCCAGTCGGGCACGCCCGACCGGCAGTTCGAGATCGAGGTGTTCGAGACCCTGGGCGGTCCGGTGTTCGATCCCATGGGCGCGGCGGTCGTGGCCTCCGACATGACGCTCCGCCAGCTCGTCGAGGCGCCGCGGCTGAACCGCGTGCTGGAGCAGCACCGGCGCGATGCGGACCAGCTCGGCGTGGACGAGCTCCTGTCGTGGATCTTCGCGAGCGTGCGGGCGCAGGCTGCCGACACGCCGCGCGCCGCGGAGCTGCGCCGGCGTCAGCAGGCCCGGCTCGTCGGCGACCTCGTGGACGTGCTGGGCGACAAGTCGCTCTCGCCGACCGCGGCGGGGCTGATCGAGGACAGCCTTCGCGCCTTCGCCGCTGGCCTGGACACCAAAGCGGGCGGTCCGGAGAGCGTCGCCTTCAACCGGCGCATGGCGGACCTGATCGGCAAGGGCGACCACGAGGCGCTGAAGCTCCTGGCCTCGGATGTCGCGCCGGCCCCGCGGACCCCGCCGGGCAGTCCCATCGGCGAGGATTGCTGGTTCTGCGCGCCCCAGGCGGCGTCGGTCGCAACCGGCCCCG
>NZ_JAEUMO010000149.1 GCF_016793285.1 Phenylobacterium sp. | reverse complement strand
CCCGGCGCGCCGTTGATGGTCTTGGGCATGATCCACGTCCCGCTCCGCGCCGAGATGTGAACCGAGGCGGCGCCCGCCGCGGCGATCTCGCAGGCCAGCTCGCAGCCGGTGTTGCCGATGCCGACGACGACGACGTGCTTGCCGCGGGTGTCGAACGGCGTCGTCGGATCGCGATAGTGCTGGGCGTGCAGGACGCGCCCGTCGAACGCGCCTTCCCACTGCGGCAGCCGGGCGTCCCAGTAGCTGCCGCTGGCGGCCACCAGGGCGTCGAAGGTCTCGGTGCGCGTCTCGCCGTCCGCCGTGGCCAGCGACACCTCCCACCCGCCGCCGTCGCGCGGGGTGGCGCGGGTCACGGTGGTGGCGGTGTGGATCGCGCCGCGGACGTCGAAGGCGTCGACGTAGGACTCCAGCCAGGCGCGAACCTGTTCATGGCCCGGAAACGCCGGCCATTCGGCGGGCATCTCGAAGTCGCTGAAGCGGCTCATCCGCTTGGTGGTGTTGGTGCGCAGCGAGCGATAGGCCGCCGAGCGCCCGTTGGGATTGTCGATCACCCAGTGGCCGCCGACGACGGGCGACATCTCGAAGCCCGTCGCGTCCAGCCCGGCGCCGCGGAGGGTCTTGATGGCCGCGAGGCCCGAGGGGCCCGCGCCGACGACGCAGACACGCTTTGCCACTCGCCCGCTCCCGACCTTCCACCGTCGCGGATCGTGCCTTAATTGCGAATGATTTGCAATATCATAGTCGCGCGCAACACCGGCGGCATTCGCCGGGATCGGCGGGATTCGGTATTCAAGGGCGCATGCGGACGCGCGCCCCTCATGCCTGACCTGATCGCCGACCTGACCGCGCTGGGCGGCGCCGGGATCGCGGTGACCGAGCTGGGCCGCGACGCGCCGCCGGTGGCGCCGACGCCCGGCGTGGTGCAGGTGGGCGTGTGGCGCACGGGCCCGCTTCCGGGCGGGGGGCTGGAGCCGTTCGACATCCTGCTGACCCAGGGGCCCGGCGCGCCGGGGCCCTGGGTCGGGCTGCCCGCGGCGAAGCTGGACGGCGCGGTCGCCGACCTCGAGGCGGCGGTCGCGGCGCAGCCGGTGGCCGCGGCGGTCTGCGCGCAGGTGCTGCGGATATCGCCCTCCGTGTCGCTGGACGAGGCGCTGGCGCTGGAGTCGACGGCCTACTCGATGCTGCTGGCGTCGCAGGGCTTCCGGTCCTGGCGGGCGGCGAACCCGCCACGCGCGCGGGCCGACGCCGGGGCGCGGGTGGCGATGGACGTGGGCCGGGCGATCGCGATCCGGCTGACGCGCGGCGAGCGGCGCAACGCCTTCGACGCCCGGATGCGCGACGAACTCGCGGAAGCCCTGGCCTTCGCGCTCGATCATCCCGATGCGCCGCCGGTGATCCTGAGCGGCGACGGGCCCTGCTTCAGCGCCGGCGGCGACCTCGACGAGTTCGGGACGGCCGGGGACGTCGGCCTGGCGCACCTGATCCGCACCCTGCGCTCGCCCGCCCGGCTGGCGGCGGCGCTGGGGCCGCGGCTGACGGCTCGGCTGCACGGCGCGTGCGTGGGCGCGGGCATCGAGGTTCCGGCGGCGGCGGGCCGCGTGGCAGCCGACCCCGGCGCGCACTTCCGGCTGCCGGAGGTGTCGATGGGGCTGATCCCCGGCGCCGGCGGCACGGCGACGATCCCGCGGCGGATCGGGCGGCGGCGCGCCTGCTGGATGGCGATCTCGGGCGCCGACGTCGACCTCGCCACCGCGCTCGACTGGGGCCTCGTGGACGAGGTGGCGGCGTGAGGGACTTCGACGCCGTGCTGGCCTCGCTGTCGGCCCGGATCGCCCGGCTGAGCGCCAGGCTCGGCGCGCGGGTCGACGTGGCGGCCATGGAGATCACCGCGCGGACGGGGCTGCTGCCCCTCGACCCGCCGACGCGCATCTCGCCCAACCGTGCCTGCCGCATGGTGCGCGCCGCCGACGGCTGGATCGCGGTCAACCTGGCGCGCGAGGAGGACCGCGACCTCGTGCCCGCGTGGCTGGAAGGCGCGTGGGGCGAACCGGCGTGGGACCAGGTCGAGCGGCTCGCGCCGACCCGCACCGTCGCCCGCCTGCGGGAGGACGGCGTCCGGCTGGGCCTGCCGGTGGGGGCCGTGGGCGAGGTCTCGGCCGCGCGGCCCCAGGCCGGGACCCAGGCCTACTGGCCCGGCCGGTCGCGGTCGGGGCCGCCGACGGTGATCGACCTCTCGGCGCTGTGGGCGGGGCCGATGTGCGGCGCGATCCTGGCGGCGGCCGGTTGCGAGGTGACCAAGGTCGAGAGCCTGGCGAGGCCCGATCCGACGCGGACCTCGACGCCGGAGTTCCACCGGCGGCTCAACGGCGCCAAGCGCGAACGGACGGTCGATCTCGCCGATCCGGCCGGGCGCGCGGCGCTGCGCGAGGCGGTGCTGGCGGCCGACGTGGTGATCACCGGCGCGCGGCCCCGCGCCTTCGCCGCGCTCGGCTTCGAGCCGCGGGAGATCACCGAGGGCGGCGCGGTCTGGGTGGCGATCACCGGCCATGGCTGGGCCGCAGGCCACCGGGTCGCGTTCGGCGACGACGCGGCGGCGGCGGGCGGCCTGGTCCGCTGGACCGAGGCCGGCGAGCCGCAGTTCCTGGGCGACGCTCTGGCGGACCCGGTCACCGGGCTGGCGGCGTCGGTCGGAGCGCTGGAGGCGCTGACGGGCGGCGGCGCCGTGCGCGTCGACGCCGGCCTCGCGCCCTGCGCCGCCGGCGCAGCGGGCCTGATGGGCCTGGCGCGCGCGGCATGACGCTCACGATCCGCAACGTCGAGGTGGAGGGTCGCGCCGGGTTGGACGTGCGGATCGCAGATGGCCGGATCGCCCAGATCGGGCGGCGGCTGGCGGCCTGCGCGGACGAGATCGACGGGCGGGGCGGGGCGCTGATCCCGGGGCTCTGCGACCACCACATCCATCTGTTCGGCCTCGCCGCGCGCGCGGATTCGGTGACGCTGGAAGGCGTGGCGACCGCCAGCCGGTTCGCGGCGCGGATCGCGGCGGCGACGGCGGCGAAGCCCGCGGGCGCCTGGGTGCGCGTGCTGGGCTACCACGAGACGATGGCGGGCGAGCTGACCCGCGAGGCGCTCGACCGGCTGGCGCCGCGGCATCGGCTGCGGGTGCAGCATCAGACCGGATCGCTGTGGGTGCTGAACAGCCTGGCGCTGGCGGCGCTAGGCGAGGGCGACGATCCGCCCGGCCTGGAGCGCGCCACCGGCCGCATCTGGCGGGGCGATGCGTGGCTGCGCACGCGCATCGGCGCCGCGCCGCCGCCGCTCCGGCCGGTCGGGGCGCGTCTTGCGCGCTATGGGGTGACGGCGCTGACCGACGCCAGCGTGACCACCGATGCGGACGCCGCGGGAAGGCTGGCCCAGGCGCACCGGGCCGGCGCGCTGCCGCAGCGGCTGACGCTGATGAGCGGCGGGCCGCTCGACGCCCCGCCCGACGGGGCCTTCGCCGTCGGGCCGGTGAAGGTGCTGCTGGACGACCACGCACTGATCGACCTGGACGACTTCGCCGGACGGATCGCGGGGGCGCGTGCGCAGGGGCGCAGGGTGGCCGTGCATTGCGTCACGGCCGCGGAGCTGGCGCTGAGCCTGGCGGCGTTCGGCCTCGCGGGCGCCGGGCCAGGCGACCGGATCGAGCACGGCGGCGTCATCCCGCCGGACGCCATCGGCGAACTCCGGGCCCTGGGCCTGACGGTGGTGACACAGTCGGCCTTCATCCATGAGCGGGGCGACCGCTACGCCGCGGGCGTCGCCGCCGAGGACCTGCCCGACCTCTACCGCTGCGCCAGCCTGCTGGCGGCGGGCGTGCCCGTGGCCGGCAGCTCGGACGCGCCCTACGCGACGCCCGATCCGTGGCTGGGGATCGCCGCGGCCGTGGAGCGCCGGAGCGCCGGCGGCCTCGCGATCGGCGTGGGCGAGGCGGTGGACGCAGCGACCGCGCTGGACCTCTACCTCGACGACCCGGCCGCGCCGGGGCGGGCGCGGCGGCGGGTGGCCGCGGGCGAACCGGCCGACCTCTGCCTTCTGGATGCTCCGCTGCGCGAGGTGCTGGCGACGCCGTCGAGCGAGCGCGTCGCGGCGACCCTGATCGCCGGGCGGCCCGTCTAGCCTGGCCTAGCGCTTCAGGAACAGCCCCTGGCCGGTCGGCAGGCCGAGGATCTGCAGGCCGCGCGCGGCGAACCACGCCGTCTCGGCGTCGTACTGGGCCCGCGCCGTCGACCAGCAGAAGTCGTCGAAGAGGATGATGCCGCCGGGCGAGACCCGGTCGAACAGCTTCTCGAGGGCGGCGATCTCGGCGGGGGCGTTGTTCATGTCGACGTGCATGAAGGCGATCTGGCCGGGCGCGCCCTCCTCCAGGATCTCGGGCACCCGGCCCTTGATGACCTTGATGTTCGGCGCGTGGGCGAAGCGGTCGCGGACCTCCTCGTAGCTGAAGGTGCCCTGGTAGAGGCTCTTGTTGGCGTTCTCCCAGCCCTTGGCCTGCTGGTCGTCCGGGATGCCGTCGAAGGTGTCGTAGAGCCACCAGGTCTTCGGCCAGTCGGAGAAGCCCACGTACTCCGAGCAGAAGAGCGTGGTGTGGCCCTTGAAGACGCCCAGCTCGACGAAGTCGCCGGGAACATTGCGGCACTCGCGCACGGCCCACAGCGCCACGAACAGGTTCCAGTGCCAGTTGGCGATGGGGAGCAGGGCCGAGTGCTTCTCGGCCAGCTCCAGGAAGCGGTGGTCGTCCTGGAACGGCAGTGTCTTCAGCCAGGTGGCCATGCCGTCGGCGACGAAGGGATCGGCGTTGGAGAAGCCCGAGGACTCGATCGCCTTCAGGATGTTGACGAGCAGCGGCGTGCGGCGCGTGCGGACCGAGGCCAGGCCGATGCGCGTGTGGATCCGCTGGCGCTCGGCGGGCGGCGCCTCGCGCAGCGCCCGCTGGTAGACCGCCTTGGCCAGTTGCAGGTCGCCGCCTTCGAGCAAGCCGTCGCCCATCATCAGGAGCTGGGCGGTGGTCACGTCGTTGAAGGTGAGGCTGGCCACGCGGGACTCCGGGTCGTGGGGGTGCGGGCTCCTTAGGGCGTCGCGCGGCGGCGACGCAAGCGCCACGGCCGCGAGCGCGAGCGAGTCGTTAGGAGATCGTCAAGGTCTCTGAAGAGGTTGGGAGAATGAGATATCTCGATCAGGCCTCCAAGGAGATCAAAATTCTCCGATCGGGCGTCCGGTCGACGTCATGCGGCAAAGACATTCCTCCTGCGCACGCCATGCTTGTCGCTTGACCTTCGAGACGCGCAGGGGCGGCATGTTCAAGGCCTTCACGCATCACCCCGGAACGGTGGGCGAGACCTACTTCGAGCACCTGGGCTCTGCCTGGGGCTTCGCCTCGACGATGTTCGTGGCCGCGACGGCCTGCCTGCTGCACGGGCTCTTTCCGTTTGCGTTCCAGAGCTCGGGCAGCCGCCGCATCCGCGATCTGCACGATCGCATGGTGACCCACCGCACGGCGGCGAAGGCCCTGCGCAAGCCGTTGCCGAAGTGGGTTCCGGGCCTGGCGCTCGCGACGGTGCTGACCCTCGCCGCGACGCTCGTGGCGAAGATGTTCGACGCGCCCGTGGCGCCGTTCGCCCTGGTCGCGGGCTTCCTCGTGGCCGCGCCGCTGGCCGGCAAGCTCGACCTCGCGCCCGGCATGAAGGTGGCCGAGCGGCCGCTGCTGCGGGCCGGCATCGCGCTGCTGGGCCTGCGCATCGCCCTGGGCGACATCGCCGGGCTCGGCGTCGAGACGCTGATGCTGGTGCTGGGGTGCGTGGCGCTCACGCTGGCGCTGGGCTCGGGCATCGGGCGGCTGTTCGGGCTGCCGCGCGGCTTCGCGATGCTGTCGGCCAGCGCCACGGCGATCTGCGGCGCCTCGGCGGCGATGGCCGTGGCGTCCGTGCTGCCGAAGAACGAGGAGTCCGAGCGCCAGACCGGCTACGTGGTGGCGGTCGTGGCCACGCTCTCGACGCTGGCGATGCTGGCCTATCCGGCGGTGGCGCACCTGGCGGGGCTGTCGCCCAACGCCGCGGCCGTGTTCCTCGGCGCCTCGATCCACGACGTGGCCCAGGTCGCGGGCGCCGGCTACTCGGTCTCGCCGCAGGTCGGCGATCTGGCGGTGACGGTGAAGCTGGTGCGGGTGTCGCTGCTGGCGCTGGTGGTGCTGGCCGTGGCGCTTTCGTTCGCCGGGTCCGCGCGCGAGGCCGGAACCAAGGGGCCGGGCCGCTCGGTCCTGCTGCCGGGCTTCGTGATCGCCTTCTTCGCCCTGGCCGCGGTGCGCACCCTGGGGATCGTGCCCGAGACGGTGCTGCCGGTCGCGACCTTCGCCTCGAACCTGCTGATCGGCGCGGGGGTGGTGGCGGTGGGCGCCAAGACCTCGATCGCGGGCCTGAAGAGCATGGGCTGGCGGCCGCTGGCGGCGCTGGCCTGCCAGACCGCGCTGCTCTGCGCCCTGGCCTTCGGCGCCGCGTCCCTCGTCAGCGCTTGACGTAGAGCCCCTGGCCGGTGGGGAGCGGCAGGACCATCTCGCCGCGCCGCTCGAACCACGACTTCTCCGCGTCGTACTGCGCCCGCGAGGTTCCCCAGGCGTAGTCGTCGAACAGGATCACCCCGCCCGGGACGACACGGTCGAACAGCAGGTCCAGCGCGGCGATCTCGGCCGAGGCGTTGTTCATGTCGACGTGCAGGAACGCGATCTGGCCTGGCGGGCGTTCGTGCAGGATCTCGGGCACGCGGCCCTGGATCACGTCGATGTTGGGGAAGCGGGCGAACCGCTCGCGCACCTCGGCGTAGAGGTTGGTCCCGTAGAGCTCGGCGTTGATCTTCGCCCAGCCCGGATCGAGCTGGTCTTCGGGGATCCCCTCGAAGGTGTCGTAGAGCCACCAGCGCTTGTCCCATTCGGCGAAGCGGACGTAGTCGGCGCAGAACACCGTGGTGTGGCCCTTGAAGACGCCCAGCTCGACGAGGTCGCCGGGCAGCGCGCGGGCGCGGGCGACGGCCCAGAGCGCGACGGTCAGGTTCCAGTGCCAGTTGCGCACGGGCAGGAGGTGGTCGTGCTGCTCCGAGAGCGCCATGAAGCGCGGGTCCTCGAGAAACGGCTGCGTCTTCAGCCAGACCGCCAGGCCGTCGCCGACGAACCAGTTGCGCGTGCCGATGCTCTCGACGGCCTCGGTGATGTCGTAGGTGGCCTTGAGGCGCCGGTCGGCCTTGATGGCGAGGCCCAGGCGCAGGCGGATCCGGTTGGCGAGTTCGGTGTCGGGACCCCGCTCCAGCGCCGCGCGGTAGAGCAGGGTGGCGTTGGCGGTGTCGCCGGCGCGGGCGAGGCCGTCGCCCATCACCACGAGCCGCGCGGGCGTCATCGCGGAAAGAATATCGTCGGCCATGGGGCTCCTGCGGGCGGCCGGCGCTTCATGGCCGTATCGCCCGGGCGTGGCAAGCACGCCCGGGCGGCGGGCTCAGATCGTCACCAGATGTCGACGCGCTCGGCGGGCGCGACATAGAGCTTGTCGGTCGGCTGGATGTTCCAGGCGTCGTACCAGCCGGGGATGTTCCGGATGGTGCCGTTCACGCGGTAGTAGGCCGGCGAGTGCGGGTCGGTGACCACCTGCTGGCGCAGGTACTCGTCGCGGGCCTTTTCGCGCCACACCTGCGCCCAGCCCAGGAACACGCGCTGGTCGCCCGTCAGGCCGTCGATGACCGGCGCCGGCCGGCCCTTCAGCGAGGCGTGGTAGGCGTCGAGCGCGAGCGACAGGCCGCCCATGTCGCCGATGTTCTCGCCCATGGTGAGGCCGCCCTGCACCTTGGCGCCGGGCAGCGGCTCGAAGGCCGAGTACTGGGCGCCCAGGCGGTCGGCCTGGATCTTGAACTTGCGGGCGTCCTCGGCCGTCCACCAGTCGCGCAGCGTGCCGTCGCCGTCGGACTTGCGGCCCTGGTCGTCGAAGCCGTGGCTGATCTCGTGGCCGATCACGCCGCCGATGCCGCCGTAGTTGATGGCGGGGTCCGCGTCGGGGTCGAAGAACGGCGGCTGCAGGATCGCGGCCGGGAAGACGATCTCGTTGTTCGGCGGGTTGTAGTAGGCGTTCACCGTCTGAGGGGTCATCCCCCACTCGGTCTTGTCGACCGGGCCGTTCAGGCGGTCGAGCTGGCGCTTCCACTGGAAGACGCCGGTGCGCTTGGCGTTGCCGTAGAGGTCGCCGGCCCTGAGATCGAGCTTCGCATAGTCGCGCCACGTGGCGGGGTAGCCGATCTTCACGCCGAACCTGTTGAGCTTCTCCAGCGCCCGGGTCTTGGTCTCGGGGCTCATCCAGGCCAGCTTCTCGATGCGGGCGTGCAGCGCGGTGCGGATGTCGACCACGAGCGCGTCCATCTTCACCTTGGCTTCCGGCGGGAAGTAGCGGGCGACGTAGACGCGGCCCAGCGACTCGCCGATCGAGCCGTCCATGAAGGCGGCGGCCCGCTTCCAGCGCGCCTGCTGCTCGGGCTGACCGGCCAGCTCCTTCAGGCGGAAGGCGTAGTTGGCGTCGACGAAGCGCTTGGAGAGGAAGGGGGCTGCGGTGTCGGCCAGGTGGAACGCCTGCCAGGCCTTGAGCGTGTCGAGCGAGGTCTCGTCGTAGATCTTCGCCACCTTGGGGAAGGCGGTGTTGGTGGTCACGACGATGCGGTTCGCCTGCGGCACGTCGCTGGCGGCCAGGTAGGTCTTCCAGTCGAAGCCCGGCGTGTAGGCGGCGAGCTCCGCCGGCGTCATCGGGTTGTAGGTCTTGTCGCGGTCGCGGCGCTCGATCCGGCTCCAGCTCGCCTCGGCCAGCCTGGTCTCGAAATCGACGACGGCCCTGGCGTTCTCGGCCGGCCGGTCCCAGCCGGCCATGGTCAGGAGTTGCTGGACGTACTCCTGGTACTTGGCCTTCTTCGCCGCGAAGCCGGGCTGCAGGTAGTAGTCGCGGTCGGGCAGGCCCAGGCCCGCGTTGCCGGTGTAGACCGCGTACTTCGTGGTGGTCTTCTGGTCGACCTGGATGCCCAGCGGGAAGATGCTGGTGAAGCCGGTGGTGTTGGCCCTGGCCATCAGGGCGGTGAACTGCGCCTTGGACGTCACCTTGCGGATCTGGGCCAGCTCGGGGGCCATCGGCCTGGCGTCCAGCTTCTCCGCCAGCGCCTCGTCCATGAAGGCCGCGTAGCCGGCGGCGATCTTGGCGGCGTCGGGGTCGTTCAGCCTGCCGGCCTTCGCGTCCTCGAGGATCGCGTGCATCCGGTTCTCGCTGAGTTCGCGCAGCTTGTTGAAGTTGCCGTAGCGCGTGCGGTCGGCCGGGATCTGGGTGCGCTCGTCCCACTTGCCGTTGGCGAACTTGAAGAAGTCGTCGCCCGGCCTCACCGAGCGGTCCATGCCCGACAGGTCGAAGCCCCAGGTCCCGTACTTCGGAGACGCCAGCGACGGCGTGTCGGGGGCGTCGGCGGCGCGGGCCGCGAGCGGGGCGGCGCCGGCCAGGAGCGTGAGGGCCGCTCCGGCAAGCAGGATTTTGCGCATTCCAGGAATCATCGGTCTTTTCTCGATCTCGTTGCGCCGCTTCCGGGGCCGGAAGCGGGAAGGCGCGCAAGAAACGAGGAAAATCCGTGCCGCGCAATGGCTGCGCGACGAGCGGCGGTCGGGCCGGCTATCCGCCGGCGGCGCGCCGCGGCGGGCGCTCGCCTTTCTCCGCCGGCGGCTCGGAGCCCAGCAGGCGCCTGTAGGTGCCGCGGATGACGCCGTAGCACTCGCAGGTGAACTGCTGCAGGGCCTGGCGGTCCACCACGTCCACGACGCCGCGGCGATAGCGGATCATGCCCTTCTCCTGGAGCGAGCGGGCGACCGCAGTGACGGTGGTCCGCTGGACGCCCAGCATGTCGGCCAGGAACTCCTGGGTGAGCGCGATGGTGTCGGTCGAGATGCGGTCGTGGCAGGTCAGCAGCCAGCGGCAGAACCGCTCCTCCACCGAATGCAGGGCGTTGCACGCGACCGACTGGATCGCGTGGCCGTAGAGCGCCTCGGTGTGGCGGTCGACGAGGTCGCGCAGCGCCGGGCTCCTCTCCCACGCCTCGTGCAGGCGCTCGGCGCCGATGCGGGCGGCGCGCAGCGGCGTCTGGACGATGGCGCGGCTCAGCGACTGGCGCGGCGCCACCGCGGCCATCAGCCCCAGCGCGCCCTCGGGGCCGATGGTCGTGGACTCGATCGCCGCGCCGTTCTCCATCAGGGTCATCAGCGAGATCACCCCGTCGTGCGGGAAGAAGACGTGCTCGATCGGATCGCCCGGATCGTAGAGCAGCCGCCCGCGCTCGAGCTCCACGGGGACGAGTTGGGGGGCGAACAGCGCCAGGTCGGCCGGAGGCAGAGCTTCGAGCAGGCTGTTCTGCAAAGCGGGGACGGGCCTCTGCATCGGGGACTTGAAACGCCGCTGTACGGCTTCGGTTTCAAGTTATCGACGCGCGCGGCACAAGACTGTCGAGTACTCGACTCTGATGGCGGCCCGCTGGTGAATTGCCGTCAAATCGACCGCGCGCCGATCATCAGAGCAGGTCCGCATGAGCTTCACCGATTGTCGGATAGTCGACGCAACTATAGCTGCGTGACCCCGCCGACGCCGAATCAGCACGCATCGACTTTTGCTGACCCGGCGCCGTGGATGTTCGCCCGCGCCCCGCGCGCGTGGCCTCCGCCTCAGTGGAAGTTGAGGTCGCGCCGCTCGCCGACGTCGGGGATCGTCCCGGCGGCGTTCGCCTTGGCCACCTCGAACGCGTACTTCAGCAGCCCGCCCTCGGTGATCCACACCGCCGCCTCCGTCACGTCGAGCCGCAACAGGGTGAGCGACGGGTCGTCCTTGCCGTCCGGATACCAGGCCGCGACGTGGGCGTTCCAGTACCTGTCGATGCGGCCGCGGTCGTGGTCCAGGCTCAGGCGGCCGTCGATGCAGGCCTGCAGCTTGCGGTCCACGAAGACGAAGGCCGCCTCGCCGCCGGCGCCGATCGCCTGGGCCAGGTCGGTGTCGTTCTTGGTGAAGAACCACAGCGCGTGGGTGTCGCGCTCGACGAAGGCGGTCATGGGCTGGAAATGATGCCGGTCGCCGGCGAGCCCCAGCATGCCGGTGTTGTTGTGCTCGATGGCGCTCCAGAGGCGGTCCTGGACGTCGTTGTAGCTCAGGGTCATGTCGTTCTCCGGTCGTGGGTGCAGCCCCAACCGGCGCGACCCGCGCCCTGTTCCGGACCCGGCGCGAAAGCCCCGTCCCGCCCGTCCCCGCCGACGCCCGCTCAGGGCCTGCGGTAGACGACCCTGCCGTCGACGACCGTGAGCGTGGCGTGGCCCTTGGGGATCTCGGCCTCGGGGGCGGTCATCAGGTCGACGGAGAACGCCGAGAGGTCGGCGCGCTTGCCCACCTCGATCGTGCCCAGCTCCTTTTCGGCGAAGCGCGCGTAGGCGGCGGCCGAGGTGAACAGGGCCAGGGCCTCGGCGCGGCTGAGCTTCTGTTCCGGGCGCCAGTTCGGCGCGGAGAAGCCGGCGAGGTCCTTGCGCGCCACCGCCGCGTAGAACTCGATCAGCGGGTCGCCGCGCTCGACCGGGGCGTCCGAGCCGCCGACGACCGTGACGCCGGCCTTGCGCATGCCCTCCCAGGCATAGGCGCCGGCCAGGCGCGCGTCGCCCAGGCGGGCCGGCGCGAAGTGCAGGTCGCCGATGGCGTGGCTGGGCTGCATCGAGGCGATCGCGCCGAGGTCCGCGAAGCGCGCGATGTCGGCCGGCCGCACGATCTGCGCGTGCTCGATGCGCCAGCGCAGGTCCTTCGCCCCCAGGCCGGCGTAGAGGTCCAGCACGTCGGCGTTGCCGCGGTCGCCGATGGCGTGGGTGGCGACCTGGATGCCGGCGGCCTTGGCCTTCTCCATCGCCGCGCGCATCTGCGCTTCCGGCGTGCGGACCAGGCCGGTGGTGGCCGGGGCGTCCGCGTAGGGCTCGAACAGCGCCGCGCCGCGCGAGCCGAGTGCGCCGTCCTCGTAGAGCTTGATCGCGCGGGTGGTGATGCGCCCGCCGCGGGTGGCGCGCGGTCCGCCGGCGAACAGGGGGCCGGCCTGTTCGACGTCGACGGCGTTGTAGACGCGCAGCGGCGCCTTGCCCTCGGCGTCGAGCGCCTCCAGCAGGCCGACGTCGGCCCAGGCCACGCTCATGGAATGCACGCCGGTCCAGCCGTAGGCAGCCTCGACCCGGAACGCCGCGTCGAAGGCCGCGCGGCGGTCGGCCTCGGTGGGCGCGCGCTGGAGCGTCGCGACCAGTTCCATGGCGTTGTCGACCAGCATGCCGGTGAGGCGGCCGGCGGCGTCCTTCTGGATCGCGCCGCCGGGGGGCGCGGCGGTGGTCTCGTCGATGCCGGCGGCCCTCAGCGCGGCCGAGTTGGCGACCAGGGCGTGGCCGTCGGCGCGCACCAGCAGCACCGGCTGGTCGGGGGCGACGGGGTCGATGTCGGACCGTTCGAGGAAGCGGCCTTCGGGCCAGCCGGTCTCGATCCAGCCGCGGCCCCAGACCGGACCGGCCGGCCGGCGCGCGGCGAGGTAGGCCTTCACGCGCGCGGCGGCCTCGGCGGCCGACTTCGCGCCTTCGAGGTTCAGGGACAGCTCGCGCTCGCCGATGCCGCGCAGGTGGGCGTGGCCGTCGGTGAAGCCCGGGTAGAGCGCGGCGCCCGCGAGGTCGATCCGCCGGGTCCCCGGCTTCAGCTTCACCTTCGCGCCGTCGTCGCCGACGTAGGCGATGCGGCCGTCCTGCACGACGACCATCCCGGCGGACGGCCGGCCGGGGACGCCGGTGTAGATCGGCCCGCCTGCGATCACGAGGTCCTGCGCGAGCGCCGGGGCGGCGATCAGGACGATGGCGGCGGCGGGCGCAAGGGCGGGCGCGAGTCTCATGCCGGCAGGCTAGCGATTTTCGCTGGGCGGGCCAGCGGCGGCGCCGCGGGGCCGGGTCAGTGCGAGCCTTCGCCGCCCACGATGTGGTCGTAGACGGCCTTGGCGGTGCCCGCGATCGTGCTGGCCGCCGTGTGCAGGGCGGCGTTGCCCACGTAGGTCTCGGCCTCCTCCGCGAGCTTGGCCAGCTCCTCGGCGACGGCGGCGAGCTTGAGATAGACGTCCCGGTCGGTCATGGGGGCCACCTTTCGGCCGCTTCGCTGAAGCATGCCAGCGCGCCGTGTGCTAGGCCCTGGGGAATGTTCCGTCTGTCCGAGCGTTTTCCGGTCCTGGCCCGCCTTTCGCCCGCCATGCCCTGGGTCTGGACCGCGGTGATGGTCGCCGTCGCCTTCGCCGTGCGCGCGCCGATGCAGGGGATGCTGGGCGGCGGCCTCGCCTATTCGGCCTTCTACCCGGCGGTGATCCTGTCGGCCTATGCCTTCGGCCGCGCGCCCTCGATCGCCGCGGCGACGGTCTCGGCCGCGCTGGGCTTCTGGTGCTTCGTCGAGCCGACCTACGCGTGGAAGTTCACGCCGAACGTGCTGACGGCCTTCCTGTTCTTCGCGCTGACCTGCGCGGTCGTGATCACCATCGTCACCGGCGCCACCGGCGCGCTGCGCGAGCTGTCGCGGGAACTCGGCCGCTCGAAGGCGGTGGCCGACAACCATGCCGCCCTGTTCCGCGAACTGAACGAGCGCATGAGCCACCAGATGCGCCTGGTCGCCGGCGTGCTGGCGTTGCAGGCCAAGGGCGAGCCCGAGCCGCAGGTGGCCGACAGCCTGCGCCGCGCCATGGAGCGCTCGGTGCTGATCTCCCGCGTCCACCGCGAACTCGGCGGGCGCGGCGACGAACGGGTGGACTTCGACGCCTTCGCCGCGGCGCTGGCGCGCGCCATCTGCGCCGAACGCGACCAGCCGGCCGAACGCATCGAGGTGGAGCCCTCGGGCCTGAAGCTCAGTCTGGAGGAGACCACGTCGCTCAGCGTGGCCCTCGCCGAGTGCCTGGGCGCCCTGCTGGACGCCAGGGCGCCGGGGCGGATGCGCGTCCGCTTCGACGCCAGGGCGCGGCAGGCCGAGGTGGCCATCTCGGGCGTGGACGAGGGCGCGGAGGGCGCGCTCGTCTCGGTCAGCAACGGCTATCTCCTGCGCGCGATGACCGAACAGCTCGGCGCGGCGCTCACGCTGCGGACCGACGCGGCCGGCTCGGCGCTGGTGCTGTCGATGCCCCGCGGCGGCGGGGCGGCCGGCGACGCCGCGGCCGCCACGCTCCACTGACGCCGGGGCCGTCGAAGGACCTAGTAGCGGTCGAGCAGCACCTCGGCGATGAGCCCGGTGGCGAGCGCCATCAGCACGAAGTTGCCGTCCGCATAGACCCAGCGGTAGCCGCGGGGCGGGGCGCGCAGGCCGTAGTAGTAGGGATCCTGCACGTAGTAGCCGCGATAGGCGCGCGGCACGTAGGCCCCGCGACGCCAGGCGTAGCCCCGCTGCACGGGGTAGTAGCCGTAGCCCGGCGCGTACCAGTAGCCGGGACGCGCGCCGCGGTAGCTGCGCCACTCGGAGCGGCCGCGCCAGGTCTCGGCCCGGCGGCGGTCGTAGCGCAGCTCGCGCTGGCCCTGGCGGATGTCGGCGCGGTCGCGGCTGAGTTCGCGGCGTTCGCGGTCCGAGACATGGCCGTCCCGGCGCGCGTCGCGGCGGTCGTCCCGATACTCGCGGCGGTCCTCTTGCAGGTCGCGGCGGTCCTCGCGCCGCTCGTGGTCGCGCCGGTCGTGGCCCGGCTGTGCGGACGCCGCGATCGGGCCCGCGGCGGCCGCCAGGGCGGCGGCGGCGAACAACAGATGCTTCATGGTTGATCCTCGGGTTTCCCCAGCGTCGGGGATTGGGCGTCCCTCGCCCTGAACCCGTGCTGAACCCCCGACGGCGGGATCGGTTCATCCCGGGCCGGCCGAGAGTGGCGCGCGGATTGCAGCAAAGGTGTACGACCACGCCTGCAACCGGGACCCCGTCCCGAGCGTAGTCACGAGCGCGAGATGAGTGGGAATCCCCCCAGGCTGTCCGACCTGCTTCGCGCCGGCGCCCCCGGCGGCGCGCCGGTGCGGCTGCTGCTCGATTCCTGGGCCGAGGTGGAGGACGCGCTCCTCGCCGACACGGGCCGTGCGCGCGAGGCGCTGAGCGCCGCGGCGGAGGCCCTGCCGCCGGTGGCCGGCGCGATCGCCGACCGGCTCACCCTGGCCGCCGCGGTGGTCAGCGCGCGGGGCGAGGTGTTCCATGCCGACACAGCCTACCTGGCGCTGTTCCCGGATTCGGTCGACCTGCGGCCGCTCCTCAAGCGCGCGCTTCGCGGAGGGCCGGTGGTGAGCCTGGTCGAGGGCGCCGCCGGCGTGGCCTTCGCCGCCTGGGTGGGCGACGCCCGCGCCGCCGCGCGCTGGCCGCTGGACGCGGAAGCCGTCGCGGCGCTGGCGGCCGGGCCCGAGCGGCTGGTCGTGGTGGTGAGCGCGCCGTCGCGATCGTCCGAGCTGGCGCGGCGCGCGGCGCGGACCCTGGACCTCACGGCCCTGGAGGCGCGGCTGGCGGAGGCGCTGCTCTTCGCGCCGAACCTGGACGTGGCGGCGGCCGACATCGGCGTGGGCCGCGAGACCGCCCGCGATGCGCTGCGCCGGATCAACGCCAAGCTGGGCGTGCGCCGCACGCCCGAGCTGATCGCCCGCCTGATCGGGGTGATGTGCGCCGCGCAGGGCGAACCCGCCGACGACGAGGGGCTGGCCGAGACCGCCCTGGGCCTCACCCCCGCCGAGGCGCGCGTCGCGGCCCGGGTGGCCAAGGGCGCGACCGCGCCGGAAGCGGCGCAGACGCTCAGCCTCAGCGCCGAGACCGTCAAGACGCACATGAAGTCGGTCCTGGCCAAGACCAACGCCAGGGGCGCCAAGGATCTGGCGCGCCTGCTGGCCGAGGCGCGCGAGCTCGTCGCCTTCGCCTCGGCCGCCGAGCCCGTGTTCGGCGTCGAGGAGGGCGGCGGCCGCCTGCGGGTCATGCCCTCGCTGTGCGGCGACCGGCGGATCGCGCTCATCGACTACGGCCCCTACGACGCCGAGCCGGTGTTCATCCTCCACGGCTCGGCCGCCGGCCGGCGGCTGCCGGAGGGGTTCCGCGCGCGGCTGGTCGCGGCGGGGCTGCGGCCCCTGGTGATCCAGCGTCCGGGCTTCGGCCTCACCGACCCGGCGAACGGCGACTACGTGACCGCCGGCGCCGCCGACATGGCCGCGGCGGTCGAGCGGCTGAAACTGAAGTCCGTACACATGCTGGCCCGCGACACCGGCGTGCCCGTGGCGCTGGAGTTCGCGCGCTCGTGTCCTGAGCTGCTGGGACGCGCCGTGCTGCTGAACCCGCACCCGCCGATGCGCCTGGACGACGAGCGCACGACGTTCGTGGCCGCGGTCCAGCGGCGCCTGCTGCGCAACCCCGAGCTGGTGGCGACGTTCGCCGAGTTCCTGCGCCGGCAGACGACGACGCAGCTTCTCGAACGCATGCTCGACAAGACGCTGGGCCAGATCCCGATCGACGCGCACGCGGTCCGCGACCCGGCGGTCGCGCGCTTCCTGATCCGCGACATCCAGGCCCTGTGCGCCCGCTCGGCCCACGGCTTCGCCGCCGAGCACGCGGTCTACGCCCACGGCTGGTCGCCGCGGGACCTGCCCGAGCGGACCTGGACGGTGGCGCTCTCCACCGACCTGCTGGGCCTGGTCGAACCGACCTGGCTGGGCGTGCGCGACGTGCGCGTCACCCGGCTCGAAGGCGCCGGGCTCCTGCCGCAGTTCACGCACCCCGCCGAACTGGCCGCGCTCCTCGCCGCCTGACACCCCCAATCGGGGGAGGGCGCCCTGCGGTCCCCGACGTAGCCTCCGACCATTGGGGTATTCATGGGGGCGTTGAAATGAACAGGTTTCTCACTGTGGGCGCCATCTGCGCGCTCATCGCCGGCCCGGCGTTCGCTGCGGACGCGCTGCAGGTCAGCTATCCGACCGACGCTCAGATGGACTGCGCCGCCATCGCCGCCGAGAGCGGCCGGATGGACCAGGTGATCGGCGAAGCGACGGCCCAGGCCAACAAGGCCGAGGGTTCGGCCAAGGGCGCCGGCGTCGCCGGCACCGTGGCGGTCGAAGGCATGCTGCGCACCGGCCTTCTGGGCCGCATGCCGGGCCTCGGCCAGGCGGCGAACCAGATGTCGAGCATGGCCCGCCAGCGCGCGGAGCAGGTCAAGGCCCAGGCGGCCGAGACGATCAACACGGCCAACACCCGCAAGGCGCTGCTGGCCGGCCTCTACTCGGGCAAGAGCTGCGACGCGGCGCCGCCCGTTCAGCCCGCCGCGCCGGCCGGCGCCTAGCCCGGCCTGAGGCCCGGAGTTTTGGCGCGGGTCCGTGTCCCGCGCCAGAAGGCCGGCCACCCGTGGACTCCGCGCAGGCCGGACGGGCGGGCGAGAGCCCCCATGCGACCTCCCGCGCGTCCCGGCTTCCACGGGTGGCCGGAACCTCTTGGCGATCCCCGCCGGCCTGTCGTTCGCGCGAGCGGCGAAGGCGGTTGCGCGGAACGGGCGCCTACGCCCAAGGTGCTGATCATGTCGGGAACCAGGATCTGGTCTTCCAGGACCGTGCAGGCGGCGATCAGCATCGTCGTGGCCGCGATCCTCCTGGTCGCCACGACGCTGGCGCGGGTCGCGCTGACGCCGCAGCTCGGGGCGCTCTCGCCGTTCATGCTCTACGTGGCCGCCGTCCTGGTCGCCGGCCTTGTCCGCGGCCCGTTCTGCGGCGCGCTGGTGCTGCTGGGCGGCGGCGCGATCGGCTTCCGCCTGTTCCTGGCGCCGCACGGCGTGGCCCAGCACGGCGCGGTGATCGCCCTGATGATCTTCTGGGGCGTCTCGGCCCCGGTGCTGGTGACCGCGAACGAGCTGCGCGTGCAACTGGGCCGCGCCATGGCCCGGCTCTCGGCGGCCCTCGACCGCCGGGGCGGCACGCCTGCCTGAGATCCCGGCCTTGCAGCTCGACTGTCGGGTTGCGGACTCAACCGCCCCGCGAAAGGTGTATAGTCAAGCCGTCCCCGGATGTCAGGCCGGTGACCGAGAGACAGGGACCGTCCCCGTACTCACGCCGCGTGCGGAGTTCCGACATGCCCCTCTTCACCTTCTACCCGTACCGTGGCGACGGCTCGTCGACCGGGTTCGAGACGTTCGAATGCGCCGACGACCCCGGCGCGCTCGTGCGCGCGCGCCGGGTCCTGTCCGAGCATTCGAGTTCGGCTCGGGTGGAGGTCTGGCAGGGCGAGCGCCGGGTGGGCGTCGTGGATGGCGCGGCCGAGCCCGCCGCCTAGAGCATCGTGCCGAAAAGTGGCCGCCGGTTTTCGGCGAGAGCGATGCGAAATCAAGAATCAAGAGCGCGCTGCTTGATTCCCGTATCACGCAGCGCGCCCTAGGGTTCGGACCCGGTCGCCGAACGGTCGCCGACGATTTCGGGAGCGGCCCTTGCCCTGGCCGGCCGCATCGGCCAAAGCCTCCCTGATGCCGAGGGGCTCGCCGACCATCACTGCTCTCCGTGTGCTGACCGCGCTCGCCGTGGCGCTCGCGGCGATGTGCGCGTTCCTGGCCTGGCAGTGGAAGACCGAGCGCGACCGGGCCGACTGCTGGCGCGCCTACGCCGAGTTCCAGCTCCAGCCCGAGGGCAACTGCGGGACCTGACGCGGTCCCGGCCCGCCGCGCGCCGGGACGGCGCGGTCAGAGGTTGAAGCGGCCGCCGACGACGCAGGTGGCCTGGCCATGGCGGACGGTGACGGTGGCGCGCTGGCCGCGGGGCGGCTGGAACGTGACGGGGCCGTCCACGGCGCCGACGGTCACCGCGCCCGGGTTGTTGAACATGCAGACGGTGTAGCTCTCGCGGGGCCACCACCACGCCTCGGGCACGACGGCGCAGCTCACCGCCGCGAACTGCCGGGTAAACGAGGCGCCGCCATAGCTGAAGGTCCGCGGGCCCTTGCCGTGGTTGGTGGCCCATTCGGCGGGCGCGCCGACCGTGTCGCAGGGCGGGCCGGCGACGGTCCACTCGCGCCTCAGCGTCTCGGCCTCGCGCCACACCTGCCAGACGACGAAGGCCGGCAAGGTCAGCATCAGCGAGATCGTGGCGACGAGCTGGACGACCAGCGCCGTCCAGGCGCGCCAGCCGCCGCCGAGGGTCAGGGGCGCATAGGTCTCGGTCATCGGTCCGCCAACTCTGCCGACGCAACGCGATGGGACGCTACTTGGCGCGGCGTCCTGCGTCGACCGCCTTCGCCGCCGCGGCCTCCGCTTGCGCCTGGGCCTCCGCGGCCAGCAGCGCGTTGTTCTTGGCCAGCATGACCGGCGTGCCGCCCCCGTCGCTGGTCGTGGCCCAGGGATCGAGGGCGATGCAGTGCCCGGAGAGGTTCCCGCATTGGCGGACTTCGCCGGTCTTCGAGTCGACCACGACGATGATCTGGTCGTCGTCATCCGTGGAGGCCGGTACGGGTCCCGGCGCCGCCGCGCCCGCGTGCGGCGCGGGCGCGGGTCTGAGCCGCGCCCACAGGTGATCGGGGCGGTAGAGGCCGACGCCAATGTACCGACCCTTTGTCGCGAACAGGCCGGTGCGGCTGTCGAAGGCCGCCCCCGCGGGAGCCTCCTCCTTCTTCTGGCAGCCGGCGAGCGCCATGGCCGCCAGGCTGAGGATGACGATGGTGCGCACGCGAGCCTCCCGATCACGGATCCGTGATCAGGGCGCGCCGCGACCGTGGCGAAGGCTGGGCGGTCCTATGCAGTCCGGATGCAGATCTCGCAGCCGTCCGGCGTGCTGCGGAGCGACAGGGAGGCGGCGCCGAAGCGCCAGAGGCATTCCGCGCCGGTTCGGCTTTCCTCGACCCGGGCGCGGCCCAGGTACTGGCTGACCTCGTCGGCGACCTGGCGCACGTCGGCGGCGGGGGTTCCGCCCAGCCGGACGAGGCCGGTGAACACGTCGGCGGGCAGGCTGGCCGGCAGGCCGGCGGGTGTGGTCAGGGTCCCGACCAGGCCGGGCAGGACGGGGCGCGGCGTCGCGATCGGGATCGCGCCGTCGGTGACGCCGAAGCGCTCGACGAGCTCGCCGCGCGGGACGCGCCAGGGCACGCCGCGCTGGTCCAGGAAGCCGTGGATCGGGGTGGCGTCCGCCGGCCCGGCCCACGGACGGGTCGGATCGTGGGCGCGGCCCTCACGAGGCCGCAGGCCGAAGAGGCTGGCGAGGCTCATGGGCCTCATCATGCCTCCACTCAGCGTGGAAGGCGAATCGGCGTTACGCGGCGAGGTAGAGCGAGGGCTGGGCGAGGCCCGTCTCGAAGTCCTGGAGCAGGTCCAGGATGTCCTCGGCCCCGGCGCGCAGCGGCGTGCCGGTCGGGAAGCGGTAGCGCCAGAAGCTGGCGATGTGCGAGATCATGCCGACCCGCTCGCCGAGCTCCAGGAACATCGCCGGCGAGGCCAGCAGGAACTCGCGGAACGCCATCCCGTCGCCGTTGCCCGTCAGCTTGGCGAAGGCGTCGTCGTAGGTCTGGAGGGTCAGGCCGACGTCGCGGACGCGGCGGTGGATCGTGCGCTGCAGGCGCGAGCGCGACTGGGCGACGAAGGTGCGGACCTCGGTGCTGACGCTGTCGGAGACCTCGAGCTGGCCCAGTTCGGCGATCACCTGCTTCAGCGCGACCATCAGGTCCGAGAGCACCCACTTGTAGTAGAGGAAGCCCTTCCAACTGAAGATGCCCTCGCGGTAGGCGTCGCCTTCCAGCCGCAGCGTCAGGCGCAGCGGCTCCAGGCGCTCGTCGGTGTCGGAGGCCAGCAGGATCTCGACCAGCTTGCCCGACGAGCGGTCGCCGATGCGGTGGCCCTGGTAGGCGAGGTCGATCAGCCGGCCGATCTCCACCTCGACGAAGCGGCGCATGCGTTCGCGGTCGTGGGCCGAGATGGCGAAGTAGCAGTCGGCCGGCCGGAAGCCCGAGCGCCGCAGATGCTCGCGCAGCAGGAACGGGTCGAACGACGGCAGGCCGTCCAGGCACTCCAGAAGAGAACGGTCGCGGGCGAAGTTCTCGTCACTATCCGAGAGCTCCTCCACCAGGTCGAACCATCCCTTCTCGCCCACCAGGAACGAGGCGCCCCCCGCGCCCAGATTCTTGGGGTCGAACGGAATGATGACCTTGGTGGCCGTGCCGGTGCGACCGCTCAAGAGCGGCGCATCGTCGGCCCGCAACCGGTGCTTCAGCACAATCCCCCGATTGAGCAGAAGCGACTTGAAGAAGGGCTGGGCAGAATGCTCGGGCGTGGTCCCGTAGGTCCGCGCCACCATGGCGAGGTTGAGGACCCGCGTGGTCGAGCCGGTCTTGTTGAGCGCGACCAGGCTTCGATATGGCTTGTGCGCCTGCTTCTGCTTCATCGGTCCGCCCTTCGAGCGGAAGACACCCCTGAAAGCGCCAGCTTAGCCGCCAAGCCTTACGGCGAAATGAAGGGAAACGCACGTAATATGAGAACTAACTATCTGAATTATCTCAGATAAATACCATACATTGTAGGCAATACAGCTACGCGTTGCATATCTCCTCCAACCGCAGGAAACCCACCTCCAGGAACCGGGCGCACAGCGCCAGCTTGACCTCGTCGGCCAGGCCGCCCGGCAGGTCGCGGACGCGGAAGCACGGCGTGTCGGCGACGAACAGCACCGCGTCCTGGACCCCGCGATGGATGTAGAGGTGGCCGCCCGGGAAGGCGAAGTCGAGGGTGTCGGCGCCGGCCGAGAGGTGGCTGGTGGCGCCCGGCGCGTGGGCGAGTTCGCTGTCGAGGCCGATGACCGGCGTGGCGGTCGGGCGCGGCAGGGGCTGCAGGTCGCCCACCGTGCGCGCGGCGCGGCGCTGGAGGGCGGCCGAGAGGAAGGCCGGGTTGCGCACCGCCTCCAGGAGCCGGCCGGCGGCGGCCAGCGTCGGCGGGCCCACCTGGGCGAGCCCACGGCGCGGCAGGGTGGCCCGCAGGGGTCGGTCGAGATCGGAAAGGTGGTCCAGCGCCGCGACCAGCGCCTCGCGCACGGTCAGCGGCGTGAAGCCGATGGCGACGTGCAGCGACTCCTCGGTCGAGTCGACCGTGTGGAACGTGCCGCGCGGCAGGTAGACGAGGTCGCCCGGCCGCACGTCGACGGTCTCGTGGTCGCCCAGGTCGGGGGGATTGCCGTCGACGCCCTTCCACGGGTTGAAGAGGTCGGAGGCCCGGCGCGCCACGTGCCAGCGCTTGTTCCCCTCGAGCTGGATGACGATCAGGTCGTGGTCGTCGTAATGCACCGGCGCGCGCATGCCCGAGACGCTCCAGAACGCCGAGACGGTGACCGGGGCATGCAGCATCACCTCCAGCGCGCGGGCGATCTCGTCCAGGGCCGGCGACAGCGGGCGCAGGTCGGGAAAGCGGACCGAGTAGTTGAGCGCGTGGAAGGCGGCGATGCGCTCGCGGAAGTCGGCGGCGTCGGCGACGTCGGCCAGCGAGGGCGCCGGGCCGAGCGCGTTCGCCGAGTGCCAGGTCAGCTTCCCGGCGAGGTGGACGGCGTTCGCCAGCGTCCCCGCCGGATCGGGACCCAGCAGCCCGCCCCGCGCCGCGTCGGCGTCGTGGCGCAGGAGGCGGAAGCCGCCCGGCAGGACCTCGTCGACGAAGGCGTCGACGCTCAGCGGCGCCAGCACCGCGGCCAGCGTCTGTTCGGCGTCCTCCAGCAGCATCTATCCTCCCCCGAGGCTCGGCTGCGGATGGCGTAAGCAGGTTCGCCGGACGCTGTCACGCCGCAGCGCGACGAACGGCTGCGGCCAAGCGATCCAGGTCGGTTTCAAGCCACGCAGGCTGCGGGCCACTGCGCCGCTAGGCGTGCATCGCCTTCTCGAGCGCGAGCGCCAGCGAGATGCAGGCGGCGCTGGTCATGGCGGTCGAGAGGAGCGGATAGCGGCTGGGGGTGTCCGGCGTCTGGTGATCGAACAGCCACTGGATCAGGAAGGCGCCGATGAAGCCGGCCATGATCCAGGTGTCGGGCGCGCGGCCGCGGGCCATGAGCACCACCCAGGCGGCCACCGCGCACATGGCCGAGAAGAGCTGGCGGTTGACGCGCGGGCTGGGCTCGCGGGTCTCGAGCCCCCAGCGGACGCCGCCCAGGAACGACAGCACCATCGCGCTCCAGCCCAGCAGCGCCGTCAGCGCGGGCCGCATCAGGTCGGCTGGGCCGTAGCTGTAGAGGATGGCCAGGACCGGGAAGGGCGCGAGCGCCAGCAGGGCGATGGCCCAGAGTGCTGCCGGAATGGACTCCGCCCGCCGGGCGGGCCGCACGTCATCCATGAGCAATCAGTCTCTCCGGAATGCCGCCGAGGCCGCCCAACCGGCCAGCATGGCGAACGCCATGGCGGCCAGACCGTAGGACCATGGCCTCTCATGCGCCCACACGTAAAGAGCCCTTTCGAGCCCGACCTTTTCCACCGTCAGCGTGCGGATGCGCCGCGAAACGGCGACGCCGTTCTGGAACAGCAGGATGTCGGCGCGGTAGACGCCGGTGGGCGCCCCGGTGGGCAGCGCGATCTCGGCGCGGAAGAGCCCGCGGTCGACGAAGCGCACGCCCTCGTCGTCCTCGTGGTAGAGCCCGGCCTTCTCCTTCAGGCGCACCACCGCGCGGCGCCAGACGAAGTAGTCGGAGCCCAGGCGGCTGACGACGACGTCCCTCACGCCGTAGCGGGTCTCGGTGCGCTGTTCCTCCGGGGCGTTGATGGTGAGGTGGTCGACGCCGGCGCCCAGGCGGCGCAGGACGCCGAAGTTGGCGATGTCCCCCAGCGGCCGGTTCGAGGCGGCGCGGTAGAAGCCCGGCGCGCCGCGGAAGACGACGGGGCGGCTGTTGAGCCAGAGCCCGGCGACCCGCTGCTTGCGGGTCAGGCGCACCGGCTGCTCGGGGCCGCGCACCAGGATCACCACGTCGGAGGGTCGGGCGGCGGCGTCGAAGACCGCGCCGTAGAGGACGATGCGGGCGCCGCGGAAGTCGGACTTCACCTGCACGTTGGTGTCGGTGAGCGCCGCGGAGATCACCGGCGTCGTCGAGGCCGCCGGCGACGGCGGCAGCGGCGGCGAGGGCGGGCCGGGCGCGGCGGCCAGCGCCGCGGCGAAGGCGAGCGCGGCGGTCATCCGTTCGCCCCCGAGAGCAGGACGAACGGCTCTTCCGGCGTGAGGAAGAGGCCGAGGCCCATGCGCAGGCCGACCATCAGCACGATCAGCGCCAGGATCGCCCGCAGTTCCTCGGCCCGGAAGCGAGAGGAGGCGCGCGCCCCGAACTGCGCGCCGACGATGCCGCCGAGCAGCAGCAGGGTCGCCAGCACGATGTCGACGGTCTGGTTGCGGCCGGCCTGCAGGACGCCGGTGAGCCCTGCGGTGATGATGATCTGCAGCAGGCTGGTGCCCACCACCATGCCGGCCGGCATGCGCAGGACGTAGATCATCGCCGGCACCAGGATGAAGCCGCCGCCGACGCCCATGATCGCCGACAGGATGCCCACGAAGGCGCCCAGCAGCACCGGCGGGATCACGCTGATGTAGAGCCGCGAGCGCGGGAAGCGCATCTTCAGCGGCAGGCCGTAGAGCCAGACCGGGCGGCGGTCGCGGCGCGGCGGCTGCGTCTCGCCGCGGCGGCGGCGCAGGATCGTCCCCAGGCTCTCGATCAGCATCAGCCCGCCGATCACGGTGAGGAACAGCAGGTACGAGAGCGCCACGACGAGATCGGCCTGGCCGAGCAGCCTGAGCCACCGGAAGAGTTCGACGCCCAGGAAGGCACCCGCCACGCCGCCCGCGGCCAGCACCGCGCCCATCCGCAGGTCGACGGCGCGCCGGCGGCTGTAGGCGATGACGCTCGACATGGACGAAGCGGCGACGTGGTTGGCCATCGAGGAGACCGCGACCGGCGCCGGGATGCCGAGGAACACCAGCATCGGCGTCATCAGGAACCCGCCGCCGATCCCGAACATGCCCGAGATGAAGCCCACGAGCGCGCCCAGCGCGACGATGAGCGGCGCGTTCACCGCGACCTCGGCGATCGGCAGGTAGATGTCCACGGTCCTGCCTAGTTCCTGCACGGCGGCCGCGTCCAGACTGTCATCGATTCAGGCGGACGGGGAAGCCGGCGCGCGGCATGGCCCCATGAAGCGCCGGCGCGGGGTGTCGCTAAGGGCCAGGCGGACCTTCGGCCGGCGTTCCCGGTGAGGGCGGCCGCGGCGCCATCCTGTCGATCCACGCGAGCACGGCGTCGGCGATCTGCAGGTTGTTGGTGTCCTGCATGAGCATGTGGGTGTTGCCGCGCGCGCCCAGGTCCGGCGTCTCGACGATTTCGATCCGGCCGCCGGCCGCCTTGATCCGCGCCGCATAGGCGCGGCACCCGTCGAGGCGACCCTGCCACGTGAGGGCGCCCAGGCCGGTCGGCGCCGAAAGGTGGTCGCCGAAGACGATCAGCGTCGGAATCTTCGCGAGACTGGCGATCTGCTCGTCGCCGTAGGTGGCGCGGCAGGCGCCCGGCTCCAGGGCCACGATGCCCCGGATGCCCGTCGCGTCCGCAAGGGCGGCGTCCATGGGGAAGGGGCCCGACTGCGAGTGGCTGACCAGCACGGCGCCGCCGAGGTCGGCGGCGAGCCTGGACAGCGCCCCGAGCGTGGGGTTCGGCTGGGGAACCTGCGAGGTCAGGTCGGGGATGGCCTGCTTGGAGAGTTCGCCCGCCGCTCCGGTCGGGAACCGGGTGTCCGGGAAGGCCTCGCCGTACCGCGGACCGAAGCGGAAGTTCTTCCAGACGCCGATCCTGTCGCCGAGGCGGAACGCCCCCGGCGCGGCGGCGCTGGGCGCGCCAGGGCCGGTCGGCGCCACGGGCGTCGCCACCGCGCCGGCGTCGCCGGCAAGTCTGCGGTTGAGCGCGGCCTGGTTGAACCCCGAGCGTGCCCGTCCGACCTGATCGACCACGTAGGTCGGGCGCCCGCGGCGGACGAAATACTCATACCAGCCCATCCGGCCGTCGGGGGTGGTGTCGTAGCTCTTGCCGCTCAGGGTGGCGCCGTGGATCAGGACGACCGGCATCTTCGTCGGGCCCATCGGCAGCATGTACTCGACATACATCTGGTCGACGGTGACGCTGTCGTCCGGACCCAGCAGGATCTCGTCCGCGCTCTGCTCGACCGAGCGGCCACCGACAAAGAAGCTGCCCCGGGACTTCAGGACCAGCGGGGTCGACGGCGTCTGCAGCGACGTGAAGGTCTGGGCGGTGGCGACGCCCGCCGTCGCGATCGCGCCGATCGCCAGGACGGAGGCGGCGCAGGCCGAGCAACGGCGCCGGCGAGCGGATCCGGCCATCTTCGGCTGCTGCGGGACGGTCAGCATGGCGAGCCGCGGGCGGCATCGGAGTAGGCCTGCTGCTCGACATGCTTCATCCACGTCACGCTCCGGCCATCGAGGCTCTCGCTGATGGCGACGTGGCTCATCGACGACGAGGGCGCCGCGCCGTGCCAGTGCGGCTTCCCGGCCGGAATCCAGACCACGTCGCCGGGGCGGATCGCCATGGGAGGGCTCCCTTCGCCCTGCACCAGCCCGCAGCCCCGCGTGACGATCAGGGTCTGGCCGAGCGGATGCGAGTGCCATGCCGTCCGCGCGCCCGGCTCGAAGCTCACGGTCGCGCCGCCCACGCGCGCGTCGCCGCGCCCCCGGAACGGCCCCTCCAGCCACACCGAACCGACGAAGGTTTCCGCGGGTCCCTTGCGGGCGGGCGGCGAGCCCTGCCGCTGAACCTCGACCTCCTGGGCGGCGGCAGGCGCGGCGAGCGCCAGGAACGCCAGGATGAGCCCGTTCACGGCTTCGCCTCCAGGGTGCGGGCGACGCTGCCGAGCGCCTCGGTCGCCCGCGGCCAGCCGGCGTAGAAGGCAAGATGGGTGATGGCCTCGGTGACTTCCGCCGGCTTCAGTCCCGCCTCGCGTCCGCGCCGGAGGTAGGGTGCGAGCTGGTCGGCCTCGCCCATCGCGGTGAGCGCGGCGATGGTCACCAGGGCGCGGTCGCGGGCGGAGAGGTCCGACCTTCGCCAGAGGTCGCCGAAGACCACCTCCTCGCTGAGCCTGGCGAACTTCGGCGCCGTCGGCGCGAGCGCGGCCTCCGCGGAGCGGCCGAACCCGTCGTCGTCCGCCAGGCGCCCGACCTTCGCCTGCAAGGCCGCGACGTCGATCTTCCTGTCCGTATAGACGCGGTCGTAGACCTCCAGCGCCGAGACGGCGTTCGGCCAGCCCGCATAGAACGCGAGGTGGGTCAGGACGCCGGAGGCCTCGACGGGGGTCACCCCGTTGGCCAGCGCGCGGTTCAGGTGGCCGGTGAGCTGGGCCGGCTTGTTGGTCGCGATCAGGGCCGAGATGACGATGAGGCTGCGGTCGCGGGGCGAGAGGCCCGGCGAAGGCCAGACGGTTCCGAACAGCACATCGTCGGTATAGCGGGCCAGTGCGGGCGCGAGCTTCTGCTGCAACGGTCCGGACGGACCCGCCGCCGGCGCCGGCGGCGTCTCCATCGCGGCGGCGGCGAGGAGCGCGCCCAGTGAAAGAGCCGTGATTGTCATCCGATCCTCCCGGGGCTCAGGCCCGGCTAGCGATTTGCGAGCTTTCCATATTCCGCTGGGTATCGCTCGCCCTGCACCTCGACCTGCGAGAGGGCTTCGTCGATCGCCCGCAGGTCTTCGGGACTCAGGTCCAGACTGGCCGCGGCGAGGTTCTCCTCCAGCCGGCGGAGCTTGGTCGTGCCGGGGATCGGGACGATCCAGGGCTTCTGCGCGAGGAGCCACGCCAGGGCGATCTGCGCCTTGGTCGCGCCCTTCGCGGCGGCGATCCCGTCCAGCCCTGCGAGGAGCGCCTGGTTGGCCTTGCGGGCCTCCGGCGCGAAGCGGGGGACCACGTTGCGGAAGTCGGTCGCTCCGAAGGTGGTGGTCTCGTCGATGGTCCCGGTCAGGAACCCCTTCCCCAGCGGACTGAAGGGGACGAAGCCGATGCCGAGTTCCTCCAGCAACGGCAGGATCTCGGCCTCGGGCTGCCGCCACCACAACGAATACTCGCTCTGGAGGGCGGCGACAGGCTGCACCGCGTGGGCCCGCCGGATGCTCTCGGGCCCGGCCTCGGACAGGCCGAAGAACCGCACCTTCCCGGCCTGGATCAGGTCTCTCACGGTTCCGGCGACGTCCTCCATCGGGACTTCCGGGTCGACGCGGTGCTGGTAGAGGAGGTCGATGTGGCCGGTCCCGAGCCGCCTGAGCGATGCGTCGACCACCTCGACGATCCGCGCCGGCCTGCTGTCCACGCCCTTGGCGGGCGCGCCGTCCCTGAAGCCGAACTTGGTGGCCAGGACGACTCGATCGCGGACCCCGGACACCGCCTCGCCAAGCAGTTCCTCGTTGACGGCGCCGTAGGCCTCGGCGGTGTCGAAGAAGGTGACGCCGCGGTCGATGGCGGCGCGCACCAGCGCCACGCCTTCTGCCTTCGACACCCCCTCGCCGATGCCGAAGCTGAGGCCCATGCAGCCGAGCCCCATGGCGGAGACTTCCAGGCCGCTCCGGCCCAACTGTCGCATCTTCATCGTCATCCCTCGCGCGCCGGCCGACGGGCCGGCGGTGTCGAGGGGTAATCTAGGTGTGGAGGCTCAATAGGTTGTCTCGGTTGAGGCCGAGGCGGCTGATGGGCGTCTGGGATTTTATCCCGCCGTGCGGGCGATGCCAGTTGTAGCGGTGGAGCCAGATCGGCAGGTCGACGGCGCGACGGTCCGAGCT
>NZ_JAEUMO010000143.1 GCF_016793285.1 Phenylobacterium sp. | reverse complement strand
ATGGGCGGCTACCAGCTCGGCGTCGGCATGGACATCTTCCGCGGCCGCTACCGCGAGAGCTTCGAGAAGCCCACGGCCATCCCGGCGAACAAGGTCCAGAAGTACCGCTTCGACCTGCCGCCGGCGAACCACGTCTTCCTGCCGGGCCACCGCATCATGGTGCAGGTCCAGTCCACCTGGTTCCCGCTCTATGACCGGAACCCTCAGACCTTCGTGCCCAACATCTTCACCGCCACGCCGTCGGACTACCGCAAGGCCACCCAGCGCATCTACCTCACCGGCGACACCGCCAGCTCCATCGAGCTGCCCGTCGTGCCGCTGAACTGAAACCCTCCCCTCCCCCGTGCGGCGAAGCCGCGCGGGAGAGAGGCGCTACGGCACCAGCGCCGCCAGGTCCTGGCCGCGCGGCGCGGGCGCCTCCCCCAGGATCTCGCGCTTCCCGGCCTCGTTGAACCGCAGGAGCCGTTCCATGTAGGCGAAGCGGCCGTAGTCGCGGCCATGCGCGCTCATCTTGTCGAACCAGTCGTCCTCGCCCAGCATCTCGCCCAGGCGCGGCGGGTTGCGATGCAGCATCTGCACGTCGGTCTTCTTGGGCTCGAGGCTGCGCAGGATGCCGCGGTTGAAGTGGCTGTGGATCGTCACCCGCTCGCCGTCCTGCGTGCGGTCGCCCTGCCAGTGCCAGACGCCGTGATGGAAGTAGACGACGCTGCCCTTGGGCATCTCGACCGGCACGCCCTGGTTATGTCCCTCGCCCTCGCGCGGCGGGCGGCGATGCTTGTGGCTGCCCGGCACGATCCAGGTGGGCCCGCTCGCGACCGTCCAGTCCTCCAGCGCCCAGACGCCGACGCCCGTCAGCGAGAACTCCGGATAGGGTTCGGGCACATGGGCGTAGTCGGTGTGCATGGGAATGAAGCCCGGCCCCGCGCCGCGCCGGATCGCCGAGATCGAGGCGATCACCGCGCCGCGTCCCAGGGAGGCGTCGATCAGGGTCATCAGCAGCGGGTTCTGCACCAGCCGTTCGAACTCGCGGCCCTGATACGTCATCCAGTTGAGGGCCACGCCGGACTGGTTCTCGGAAAGCGCCCGGATCGTGGCTTCGCGCACCTCGTCGGCGAAGCCGTCCGAGATGGCGTGTTCGACGATGGTGTAGCCCTGGTCCTCCATCTCGCGGATGTGGCGGCTCAGCTTCTGGCGGCGCGCCCGATGCGCAAGGTCCGGGTTCTCGACGGTGGCGCGGCCCATGTGATCGTGGAACAGGGCCATCAGCTCGACGGTCCCTTCCGGCAGGCCCCGGCCGCCGAACCGGATCGCGTCCGGCCCGAAGATCGCGCGCACCTCGCGCAGCATCGCCTCGGCCGCGCCCGGGAGCAGCAGCCCCACCCACTGCGCCGCCATGAGCGCCGCCTGGTAGTCGCCCTCGCAGGTCGCCGTGGCAGCCGGATCGAAGCCGGCCGCGACCGAGACCTCGACGCCGTCCCAGCGGACGGTCCAGCTCGCCACGTCGTCTGGCAGCCCCAGATGCGGCGGCGCGTCGCTCATCCGCTCGCTCACCGAGAACGGGGCGCCCAGCCTGTCGCGACGCTGGATGAACCAGGCCCGCGCCTCGTCGATCCAGGCCTCGGACAGGAACTCGAAGTGATGCGGCAGCGTATGCATCGCCGTCCTCCCGGCTCCGCTCTCAGGCGGATTCCACCGAAGAGTCCGCCCCTTCCGCAGGGGGAGGTCAACCGTCGCCTTCCGTGGCGTCCCGGTTGACCGAAGGCCCGGACGGGGCGGCAATGGCGCCATGACAACCGCCGACACCGCCGCCCCCGGCCAGGACCTACCCGTCCGCGAGGTGCTGCCGCAGCACCGCTTCGACGAAGCCAGGCTCCATGCCTGGCTCCGCGCCCAGGTCCCGGAGATCGGCGACACGCTGGTGGTGCGCCAGTTCCAGGGCGGCGCCTCCAACCCGACCTTCCTGCTGACCAGCGGCGAGGGCCGCCGCTACGTCCTGCGCAAGAAGCCGCCGGGCCAGCTCCTATCGTCCGCCCACCAGGTCGACCGCGAGTACCGCGCCATGAAGGCGCTCGACGGCCAGATCCCGGTCCCGAAGATGCGCGCGCTCTGCCAGGACGACTCGGTCATCGGGGCTGCATTCTACGTGATGGACTTCCTGCAGGGCCGCATCTTCCGCGACGCGACGCTGCCGGGCCTGACGCCCAGGGACCGCGCCGAGATCTACGACGACCTGAACGCCACGCTCGCCAGGCTGCACAAGGTCGACTTCGAGGCCGTCGGCCTCGGCGACTACGGCCGC
>NZ_JAEUMO010000142.1 GCF_016793285.1 Phenylobacterium sp. | reverse complement strand
GCCCGTGGCGGTCTCGGGGTTGTCGACCAGGATCTCCTCGACGAAGGCGTCCAGCAGCCTGGCGAGCTTCGGATCGCTGACGCCCTCCCCCTCCAGCGCGAAGGCCGGCAACGGCGCGGCCGCGGCTCCGGCCGCCAGCGTGCTGAGAAGGATCTGGCGGCGGTCGATCATTGCGCGAATTCCCCGGACTGAAGGCCGGCGACCCTAGTCTTCTGGGCGGAACGCGCAACGGCCTTGCGTCGCTCCGCCGTGACCGCCTGTGGCTAACCCCGCAACAGCGGCGCCGCGACCAGCGCGATCAGCACGGCCGAATGCCAGAACGCGATCCGGAAGAGGACGCGGCGCCGCTTCGGTGAGGGCCGGACGGGCGGCCGCTCGCGGATCGCGACCACCCGGAACTCGCCTTCGATGATGTCGCTTGTCATGGGGGAGGTCCTGGAAGCGGGTCTTTGCCTCCTCAAGGACGTGCGGGCTGACCGAAATGCGACATCGCGCGGCACATCTCCGACTGCGACGTCGGCCCCGCTTGCCCGACTCTCGCCGCCGCCCCACGTTAGGGCCATGAGCCATCGCCCGTCGGGCGCCGCGCCGTCGCACCTCGTTGCGGTGCTCGGGCCCACGAACACCGGCAAGACCCACCTGGCGGTGGAACGGATGCTGGGGCACGCGTCCGGGATGATCGGGCTGCCGCTGCGGCTGCTGGCGCGCGAGATCTACGACCGTATCGTCAAGGCCCGCGGGGCCCGCTGCGTAGCGCTGATCACCGGCGAGGAGAAGATCGTCCCGCCGCGGCCGCAGTATTACGTCTGCACGGTCGAGGCGATGCCGCTGTCGGTCGAGGTGGAGTTCCTGGCGGTCGACGAGATCCAGCTCTGCGCCGACCCCGAGCGCGGCCATGTCTTCACCCACCGCCTGCTGCATGCGCGGGGCAAGGCCGAGACCATGCTGCTGGGCGCGGGGACGATGGCGCCGCTGGTGCGCCGCCTGCTGCCCCACGCCGAGATCCAGACGCGCGACCGCTTCAGCCGGCTCACCTACGCCGGGCCGAAGAAGCTGACCAAGCTGCCGCGCCGCTCGGCCGTGGTCGCCTTCAGTGCGGAGAACGTCTACGCGATCGCCGAGCTGATCCGCCGCCAGCGCGGCGGGGCCGCCGTCGTCATGGGCGCGCTCAGCCCGCGCACCCGCAACGCCCAGGTGGCGCTCTACCAGTCGGGCGAGGTGGACTTCCTGGTGGCCACCGACGCCATCGGCATGGGCCTGAACATGGACGTCGACCACGTGGCCTTCGCGGGCCTGCGCAAGTTCGACGGCCGCCGCACGCGCTTCCTGCACCCGCAGGAGATCGGCCAGATCGCGGGCCGTGCGGGCCGCTACCAGAAGGACGGCACGTTCGGCGTCACCGGCGAGGCCGAGGACATGGATCCCGACCTGGTCGAGGCGGTGGAGACCCACAGCTTCGAGCCCATCGCGGGCGCGGAGTGGCGCAACTCGAAACTCGACTTCAGCGCGCTGAAGTCCCTGCAGGCGTCGCTGGCGATGCCGCCCGAGCGGCCGGGGCTGAAGCTGTCGGCCGAGGCGCTGGACGAGACGACGCTGAAGGCGCTGAGCGAGGACGAGACGATCCGGACGCGGGCCAAGGACCGCACCAACCTGATGCGGCTCTGGGACGTCTGCCAGACGCCGGACTTCCGCAAGGTGGCGGCCGAGGAGCATGTGGCCCTGGTGCGCGCCTTCTTCCTGCAGCTCACCGAGCGCGGGCGGCGGATCGGCGACGACTGGATCGCGCGGCAGTACGACCAACTCGACGTCACCGACGGCGAGATCGACACCCTGGCCTCGCGGCTCGCCAGCGTGCGCACGCTGGCCTACGTGGCCAACCGGCCCGACTGGCTGGCCGACCCGGCGGAGTGGCAGGGCCGGACCCGCAACCTCGAGGACCGGCTCTCCGACACCCTGCACGAGAAGCTGATGGCGCGCTTCGTCGACCGGCGGACCAGCGCGCTGATGCGCGGGCTGCGCGTGCGCGAGGAGATGCTGGCGGGCGTGGCGGCGGACGGGACGGTCACGGTCGAAGGCCACTTCGTCGGGCGGCTGACGGGCGTCAGCTTCGAGCCGGCGCAGGGCGGCAGCGCGCTGGAGGAGAAGGCGCTGCGGGCCGCGGCGCAGCATGCCGTGGGCCCCGAGATCGTGCGGCGGCTGGGCCGGCTGGCGGCCGAGGCGGACGAGGGGTTCGCGCTGGGCCCCGACGGGGCGGTGCTGTGGAAGGGGGAGGTCGCCGGCGTCCTGGCGGGCGGCGAGCCGTTCCGGCCGCGCGTGCGGCTGCTGGGCGAACTGGGCCCCGACAGCGCGCGGCAGCGGGCGCAGCAGCGCCTGGAGGCCTTCGTCGCGAGCGAGGCGGGCCGCCGCCTGCCGGCCATCCGCAAGCTGGAGGCCGCCGTCGCCGACGGCAAGGTTAAGGGTCTCGCCCGCGGGCTCGCCTTCCGGCTCGTCGAGGCCGGCGGCGTCGTCGACCGCGCGGCGGTGCGCGCCGAGGTGCGGGCGCTGAGCCCGGTCGAGCGCCGGATCCTGCGCGGCCTGGGCGTGCGGATCGGCGCCTTCTCGCTCTATCTGCCCAGCCTGCTGCGGCCCGAGGCGCGCGCGCTCGCCCAGGCGCTGGCGCGCCGCGAGGCGCCGGACTGGCGCCCCGCCGTCGACCGCCCGGCCCGGCTGCCCACGCCGGCGCCCGCCGCGCGCGCGCTGTCCGCCTACGGTCTGCGCGCCGTGCGCGGCCTGTCGGTCCCGGTCGAACAACTGGAGCAGCTCGACGAGGCCCTGCGGGCGGGCGCGCGGCAGAACGGCGGCGTGGTGCTGTCCGAAGACGCCCGCAACGCGCTGGGCTGGAGCCACGACGAGGCCCGCGCGATCCTGAAGGGCCTGGGCTACGCCGCGGCCGCGAAGGCCGGCGAGGGCCCGAGCGTCTGGCGGCGCCGCTTCGAGAAGGACTTCGCGGTCGAGCACAAGGCCGCCACCCCGGCGCACTCCCCGTTCGCCGCGCTGGCCGCGCTGCGCGACCGGCCCGCGCCGCCCCGCCGCCGGCGCCGGCGCAAGGCGGCCAGGCCCGGATGAGCGAACCCGACGCCTGCCGCGCCGACGTCTGGCTCTGGCGCGCGCGGTTCTTCAGGACCCGCTCGATGGCGGCGAAGTTCCTGGAGGAAGGCCGCGTGCGCCTCGCCCGCCCCGGCCAGGACGAGCACCGCCTCGACAAGCCCGCGCGGCCCGTGAGGGTGGGCGACCGGCTGGTGTTCGCGCTCGGCGGCCGCCTGGTCGCCGTGCGCGTCGAGGCCATGGGCGACCGCCGCGGCCCCGCGACCGAGGCGCGGACCCTCTACTCGACGCTGGACGGAGCCTGAGCCCGGCCGCGCGGCCGGGGCCGCCGCGGCCCGCGGGCGCCTCCGGCTGACCGGGCTTGCAGAAAAGCTGGCGGCCGGCGGCATTGACTTTCGGGCCCCGCGCCAGGAAAAACCCACGCCCCGACCTCGCGGACCTGCCGGAGTTTCAAGCCGCCGCCATGACCTACATCGTGATGGACCCGTGCATCAAATGTAAGTTCATGGACTGCGTGGAAGTGTGTCCGGTGGACTGCTTCTACGAGGGCGAGAACTTCCTGGCGATCAATCCGGACGAGTGCATCGACTGCGGCGTCTGCGAACCCGAGTGCCCCGTCGACGCCATCAAGCCCGACACCGAGGACGACGCCGACGGCAAGTGGCTGCGGATCAACTCCGAGTACTCGCGGGTCTGGCCCAACATCACCGTCAAGGGCGAGCCCCCCGCCGACAAGGAAGCTTTCGAGCGCGAAACGGGCAAGTTCGAGAAATACTTCTCCGAGAAGCCGGGGCGCGGGTCCTAGGCCTTCCGGAAGCCGGCCCCTCCCAGGGCCGGGCCAACCCTTTCATTCGGTTGTCTTTTGTGTTAGCGTCCCAGGCGACGCGACACGAAAGGCTTCGCCCGCGTCGGACTCGGATCAAGAACGAACCGCCGGCCATGCCGGATCGGGCGAAGGGTGTCTTAAGAGGTCAGTTTTCGGGTTTTACAATGACGTCGCCGCCGCGATCCCCTTCGCGGTCGAGGTGGCTTTGTCGCGTATCCGGAAGCTGGACCATAACTCCGCGTTGCAGGCGCGGATGGATGTGAGAGGTCTCCAATGAGCAAGAGCGGTACGGATTTCCAGGTCGGCGATCACGTCGTCTATCCGGCCCACGGCGTGGGCCAGGTGCAAGGGATCGAGACCCAGGAAGTCGCCGGTCTGAAGCTTGAAGTGTACGTCATCACCTTCGACCACGAGAAGATGACGCTGCGCGTTCCGACCGCGAAGGCCAAGACCGCCGGCCTGCGCCCGCTGGCCGAGACCGGCGTGGTCTCCAAGGCGCTGACCACCCTGAAGGGCCGCGCGCGCGTGAAGCGCACCATGTGGTCGCGCCGCGCCCAGGAGTACGAAGCCAAGATCAACTCGGGCGACCTGATCTCGATCGCCGAGGTGGTGCGCGACCTGCACCGCGCCGAGAACCAGCCCGAGCAGTCCTACTCCGAGCGCCAGCTCTATGAGTCGGCCCTGGACCGCATGGCCCGCGAGGTCGCCGCCATCGAGCAGATCGACCGCGACGCGGCCATCGCCATGCTCAACAAGTCGCTGGTGAAGACCGCCGCCGTCGCGGCCTGAGCCTTCCCCGCCGATCCGAACGCGAGACGCCCGGCCCAGCGCCGGGCGTCTTCGTCTGACGTCTCGACGCCGAACAAACATCAGAGAGCTTGGAGCGCGCCCGCTTGCCACTCCTGTCTCGGACTTTTTCTCAGCGCTTCGGAGGCTGGGCTTCTGTTCGCGGTTGGCAGGCCATGCGGGCCGTGGCATCGAGCCGCCTTCGGCCGCCTTGGTCGAAAACGTGGTTGGCCCCGTAACTCAGCCGGATAGAGTGCCACTTTCCTAAAGTGGAAGCCGCAGGTTCGAGTCCTGCCGGGGTCGCCAACTTCGTTACCGACGCTGCAAAGCAATCCTGCCTACGCCCGCTTCGCCTGGGAGTGGTTGGAGTACGTCGGCCAATTGGGCTCATAGTCGTCGGCTTGATTGCCCCAGGTCGACCAGCCGGGGCGGGAGCCGCGCGCGAACAACTCCAGGCGCGGGCCGGGACTGCACGCCTCAATGAGGTCGTACATCTCATCGGGCTTGCGCGAGTGTTCACGCTTCTGCTTCGCGAGGACGTTTACTTGAGTACGGCCCGGCTGCAACGTGCGGGCGTTCTTGCCCCGAACGCCAAATAGCACAAGTTCAGTCACGTTTCGGAAGTAGAAGCCAACTCCCCGTCCATCCGGGCCGCCGTCTTTGCGCGTCTTGTACCAGACGAGGTTCGACTTGTAGCTGAACCCCCAGGCCTTCATGACTTCCAGCCCCTCGGGTAGCAGAGCATTGGGCACCCAAAGATACAAATGCGCCGGGTCCTGGACGTAGTCCTCAACCGGCAGCGCCTTGATCGCCTCTAGGTCCATCGTCCCATAGCGATTGAGGCGCCGATGCTCCGGAGCCATCTTGCCAGTCCGGTTTTGAAACTGCCACGGCGGGTCGGCAAGCACGGTGTGGAACCGCTTTCCCCTGAGGCGGCGAGCCATGTCGAGGGTGGCGTCAAGCATCATCGTCATCCGCTACGGGCACGTCGGGCTCGGCCGCTGCCGCCATGACCTCACCGGCTGGGGAGGCCGTCACAATCTCTGGCGTGATCCCAAAGATCAACACCGGGCACCCGCCATTCCGACCCCCCGCGATCCGGGGAAGCAGCTTACCCATCCAAGTCGTGCTCGCGCCGTACTTCTTGCTGATCCCGAGCCGAGCAAACATGGCGTCGAGCGCCTCGGAACGCGTGACGATCACGAAGGCGTCGATCACGCCGCATTCATAGAAGGCGCGGGCCGCATACAGATCACGGTCGTAGGTTTGGTCTTTGCTGTTCCATTCGAAATCAACGGCCAGCCGGTCTTTCACGAAGTCGATCTTGTGGCCGCCAACGAAGCCCTCAAGCATGAACTCTTCCACTGGCTTGGTGAGCTTCTTGCCGTGGTACTTCTTGACCAGAAGGTCTGCGGCGATCCGCGTTTCCTTCCAACCCTTCTTCTGGAAAATCTCTTTGAAGGTCGCCGTGATCTGAGACCCGTTGCCGCCAGCCTTGACGGCGTATGCTTCCGGGAACGTGAACTCACGCAGCGAGACCAGCAGTTCCTCAAACAGGTCGCGATGATTGGTGTGCAGGAGCGCGGCCGCGCCGCGCACACTGATCACCTCATAGGTCCTCCGCAAATCCTCGGGGACGAATCGTTCTACGTCATCGGGCACGAGCATCGCAGTCTCAGCTTGGCATCATGCCTTCGTAGCTGAGTCTCTGCCTCGGCGGTGAGGCAATCGGACGTGAGCGGCGCTTGGGAATGTGTTTGGGACTCCAGGGTCAAAACCAGTCCCGAACAGTTCTGAATCGGATATGATATTGTAGTTAACTCAATTGCTTATACGTCGTCCGTCGCTTTCCTAAAGTGGAAGCCGCAGGTTCGAGTCCTTCGACCCGGCCGCCAACCTTCAGCGCTAGCTTGCGACCGAGCCGCCCCGATCTGGGGCGCAATCGGCGTTCTGGGCCGACACGAGGACCGGCGAGCGTCCCGGGCGCGCCGCGGGCCCCGGCTTCGGGCCGGGGACGCGGCCGTCCATGCCGGAGTTGACTCCCTCGCCTGCTGTGGAGCCAGATCAGGCCAGGCTTGCGGGAGCCAAGCCGGGACCACGTTCCTGTTCGCGCATCCGCGCCGGCGTCGGCGCAACACAGACAACTCCTCTCTCACCCGAAGGCGACGGCGCATGCGGCAACGGCTTCGACATCCGACCACGCTGCTCGCCGGCGCGCTCGCCCTCTTGGCCGTCCTGCTGTTCGGCGCCCTGATCGTCTCCGAGGGCCAGCGGCGGGACGAGGTGTGGGTTCGCCACACGCTCGAGGTGCAGAACGATCTTTCGCGCCTGCTGTCGACGCTGCAGGACGCGGAGGCCGGGCAGCGTGAATACGTGCTCACGGGCCAGCCGCGGTTCCTCGAACCCTACCGCCGCGCCGCCGCCTCGATCGCCGGCGAACTGGAAGGGCTGGGCGCCAAGATCGGAGACAACGCCCACCAGCGGGGCGCGCTCGCCCGGCTTCGTCCCCTCATCCAGGAGCGACTGGAGAGGCTGGCCGTCGGGTCCGAACTGCGCCGGACGCAGGGCCTCGCCGCGGCCGTCGAGTACCTCGTGGATGGTCGCGGCAAGTCGATCATGGGCGAGATCCGCGCCGAGATCGCCGGGATGAACCAGCGCGAGGCCACCCTTCTGGCCGCGCGCCAGGCCACGGCCGCGAGAACGCGCACGATCCAGCAGGGCCTGCTCGCCGTCGGCGCCGTGGCCTTCCTGGTCCTGACCAGTTTCATCGTGCTCGATTCCGCCAGGCAGGTCGGCCGGATGCGGCGCAGCCGCGACGAACTGGCCGCCGTCAACGAGCGGCTCACGGCCGAGGTGCTCGGCCGCGAACGCGCGGAGGAGCAACTGCGTCAGGCGCAGAAGATGGAGGCGGTCGGGCAGCTCACCGGCGGCATCGCGCACGATTTCAACAACATGCTCTCGGTGGTGGTCGGAAGCCTGGAGCTGGCCAGGCGCCGGCTGAGGACGGACCCCGACCGTGCGCAGCACTACATCGACAGCGCGCTGGAGGGCGCGCAGAACGCCGCCGGACTGACCGCGCGGCTGCTGGCCTTCTCGCGCCAGGCGCCGCTGGCGCCCCGGCCGCTCGATCCGAACAAGCTGGTCGGCGGCATGTCCGAACTCCTGCGCCGCACGATCGGCGAGAATGTCGAGGTCGAGACGGTCCTGGCCGGCGGGGTCTGGCGCGTGAACGTCGACCGGCAGCTCATCGAGAACGCGTTGCTGAACCTGTGCGTGAACGCCCGGGACGCGATGTCCGAAGGCGGGAACCTCACGATCGAGACCTCGAACACCTCCCTCGACGAAGACTACGCGAGCGCGCAGTCCGAGGTGACGCCGGGCCAGTACGTCCTCATCTCCGTCACCGACACCGGCGTCGGGATGCCGCCGGAGATCATCGCGCGGGCGTTCGATCCCTTCTACACGACGAAGGGGGTCGGGCGCGGAACGGGCCTGGGGCTCAGCCAGGTGTTCGGCTTCGTCAAGCAGTCGGGCGGACACATCAAGATCTACTCGGAAGTGGGCCGCGGGACCTCGGTGAAGATCTACCTGCCGCGCTGGACCGGCGAGGCGGCGGGCGACGCGGCTTTCGCGCCCGCGACGACGGAGCCGCCGCCGCGCGCCCGGGATCGGGAGATCATCCTGCTCGTGGAGGACGACGAGCGCGTTCGCGGCGTGACCGTCGATAGCCTGCGCGAGCTGGGCTACGACGTGGTGCAGGCGAGCAGCGGGGATCAGGCCCTGCAGCAGCTTGCCCAGCAGCCCCGCATCGACCTGCTGCTCACCGACATCGTCATGCCGGGGATGACGGGCCGCATGCTGGCCGACCAGGTGCTCGCCCAGCGCCCGGACCTGCGCGTCCTCTACATGACCGGCTACACGCGCAACGCCATCGTCCACAACGGCGTCCTGGATTTCGGCGTGGCCTTCCTGCAGAAGCCCTTCAGCGCCGAGCAGCTCGCCCGCAAGGTGAGGGACGTCCTGGATGGCCGCGGCGCCAACCGGTAGAGGCCGGCGGCCCTGGCCGAGCCCCGTCAGCGCGGAAGCGTCGAGGCGCCCATCAGGTGCTGGTCGACGGCGCGGGCGCACTGGCGACCCTCGCGGATCGCCCAGACCACCAGCGACTGGCCGCGCCGCGCGTCGCCGCAGGCGAACACGCGCGCGTCCGAGGTGCGATAGTCGACGACGCTGGCCTTGACGTTGCCGCGCGGGTCCAGCTCGACGCCGCTCTGCTCGACGATGCCGGCCTTGCGCGGGCCGACGAAGCCCATGGCCAGCAGCACCAGGTCGGCCTTCAGCTCGAAGCCCGAGCCCTCGACCTCGCGCATCTTGCCGTCGACCCATTCGACGCGGGCGCATTCCAGCGCCGCCACCTTGCCGTCCTTGCCGACCGCGCGGCGGGTGACGACGGCGAAGTCGCGCTCGACGCCCTCCTGCTGCGAGGACGAGGTGCGCATCTTCAGCGGCCAGTCGGGCCAGGTCAGCGCCTTGTTCTCGTGCTCGGGCGGCGCCGGCATGATCTCGAGCTGGGTGACCGAGGCCGCGCCCTGCCGGTTGGACGTGCCGATGCAGTCGCTGCCGGTGTCGCCGCCGCCGATGACCACCACGTGCTTGCCCCTGGCCGACAGCGTGCCGCCCGGCGCGGCGGTCGCCTCGTCGTCGCCGGCGTTGCGCTTGTTCTGCTGGGTCAGGAAGTCCATCGCGAAATGGATGCCGTCCAGCTCGCGGCCGGGCGCCGGCAGGTCGCGCGGGTCCTCGGCGCCGCAGGCCATGACCAGCACGTCGTAGTCGTCCAGCAGGCGCTGCACGCTCACCATAGGGCCCACTTCGAAGCCGGTGCGGAAGATCACGCCCTCGCCCTCCATCTGCCGGACGCGCCGGTCGATGAGGTGCTTCTCCATCTTGAAGTCGGGGATGCCGTAGCGGAGCAGGCCGCCCACGCGGTCATGCTTCTCGAACACCGTCGTGGCGTGGCCGGCGCGGGCCAGTTGCTGGGCGCAGGCGAGCCCCGCCGGGCCCGAGCCCACGATCGCCACGCGCTTGCCGGTGCCGCGCGGACTGGGCTGCGGGGCGATCCAGCCTTCGTCCCAGCCGCGGTCGATGATCTGGCACTCGATGGTCTTGATGGTGACCGGGGTGTCCGGGATGTTCAGCGTGCAACTGGCCTCGCAGGGCGCGGGGCAGATGCGGCCGGTGAACTCCGGGAAGTTGTTGGTGGACTGGAGGTTCTCCAGCGCCTCCCGCCACTGGCCGCGGTAGACCAGCTCGTTGAAGTCCGGGATCTGGTTGTTCACCGGGCAGCCCTGGTGACAGAACGGGATCCCGCAGCTCATGCAGCGCGAGGCCTGCGACTGCAGCTCGGGCTGCGGCAGCGGCTGGACGAACTCCTTCCACGTCTTCAGGCGGTCGGACACCGGATCGTAGGCGCGGTCGTGGCGCTCGATCTCCAGAAAGCCGGTCGGCTTACCCATCTTCAGAAAACCCCCAACCGGAACAGGCTATTCGGCCGCGACGGCGGCGCCGGCGGCGCGTTCGTTGGCCATCTCGGTCAGCGCGCGGCGGTAGTCGCGCGGCATGACCTTGACGAAGGACGGCAGCACCGCATCCCAGTTCTCCAGGATCTCGGCGGCCCGGCGGCTGCCCGTGTGCAGGTGGTGACGCTCGATCAGGATGCGCAGGCGCTCGGCGTCCCAGCCCAGCATGTCGCCCATGCCGGCGTTCTCCACCGAGACCGAGCGCTGGCTGGGCCGGCCGGC
>NZ_JAEUMO010000141.1 GCF_016793285.1 Phenylobacterium sp. | reverse complement strand
ACCTGGCCGAACGGCTCGCGGGCGCCGACGTCAGCGTCACCATGCTGGCCCGCGGCGTGCCGGTGGGCGGCGAACTCGACTGGCTGGACGACGGCACCATCGCCCAGGCGATGCGGGCGCGCCGGCCAGCCTAGAGCGCGCCCCACGATCAGACGGAGTCGGCGGCTTCCCTGATCAGGTTGGCAATCTCGGCCGGATGCGAAGCCAGCGAGGCATGGCTTGCGCCAAGGGTAATGGTTTTGCGCGGGTCCATACGCGTGGCCATACGCTTCTGGTTGTCCGGATGGATCATGCGATCTTCACTCGACACCTGATACCAGGTCGGCTTTTTCTTCCAGGCTGGCGCGGTGACATTGTCACCGAAAGTTGTGGCCAGGGGAGCTTTCTGGGTTACCGACATGATCCAAGCTTCATCCGCACTCAGATCTTGACAGAAGCTCTCGTGGAACTTGTCGTAGCTGATCCACAGGTAGCCATCGCTGTCGGGCGCGAGGTTCGCCGCTGCGGCTGGCAGAGCTTCCTGAGTAATGCCGCCGGGACTCTCACCCACATCCGGAGCAAATGCCGCGATATAGACAAGACCTGCGACGTTCGGCAGGTCGCCAGCTTCGGTGATTACCGCTCCCCCGTAGGAATGGCCGACAAGGATGACCTTTCCTTCCTGCTGCCTGACCATCTTTCGGGTGCGTTCGGCATCGTCAGCCAGCGACGTCAGCGGCACTTCAACAGCTCGCACACGATCATAGCCCTGCCTGGAAAGTTCTGTGATCACCTTTGCCCAGTGCGCCGCGCCGCCCCAGAATCCGTGAACGAGAACGATTGTTGTGTCTTTTCCCATAAGCGAACCCTCTCGGAAGGAAATTGCCGACCAGCTTATTCAGGGGGGACAGATTTATCGGATCAGTCAAGGTGTATAAATGACGGACAGATCCAGAATATTTTAAGAAAATGATGGCGATGGGTGATAACGACACATTATAAGAAGCGATGGAATCAATCCATCGCGAGGTCGAAAGGATCGACGTCTTCTCGTTCGCGCATCTTTTTCGACATCCATGTGCGTCTTCACCTTCTGGAGGATGAGCGAAGTCTCTGGGGTTCTGGAAGATCCGGTCCGCCGTCTTCGCGCTCCGATCCACCGGCATGATCTTCCCGATGATCAGGCTCCAGCGAACACGGCGCGGCTTCGAGCCCCGGCTGGCCGCGGCGTCACGACTCGTGCTAAGGAACATAGCATGAACGCGCTTCTCTTCGTCGCCATCCTGATGGCGCTGGTCGCCGCCGCCGCGGTCACCTGGGCCCTGCGCGAGCGGGGCCGCGCCAACGCCGCCGAGCTGAAGGCCAGGCTGGTCGAGGGGCACGGAGACCTGCTGGCCGCGCAACTGACGCAGCAGGCGTCCAGCCTCGCCGAGGAGATCCTGAAGCGGAACGAGGAGCAGGTGCGCAGCCGTGAGCAGGTGGCGCAGGCGCGCCTCGAGGCGCAACTGAAGCCGGTGGCCGCGAGCCTGGAGAAGTTCCAGGCGCATGTGAACGCCGTCGAGCAGAAGCGGGCCGAGGACCACGGCGGCCTGAAGGAGCAGATCCAGAGCCTGCTCGCCGCCTCCGCCGCGACGCAGGACGAGGCGCGCAAGCTGTCGGCGGCGCTGCGGCGCGGCGCGGGCGTGCAGGGGCGCTGGGGCGAGCAGACGCTGCGCAACGTGCTGGAGGCGGCGGGGCTCTCGGGCCGGTTCGACTTCGAGGAGCAGACCTCGACCGACACCGAGGAGGGCCGCAGGCGGCCCGACGTCACGGTGAAGCTGCCGGGCGGCGGCCTCTTCGTGATCGACGCCAAATGCTCTCTGAACGCCTTTCTGGAGCTGCAGGACGCCGCCGAGGACTTCGCCCGCGACGCGGCCGGGATGCGCCACGTCCAGAGCGTGAAGACCCACATCCAGGGCCTGTCGGCGAAGGCCTACTGGGACCAGTTCGAGGCCTCGCCCGATTTCGTCGCGATGTTCGTGCCGCTGGATTCGGCGCTGGCGGCGGCGCTGGACCGCGCCCCCGACCTGATGAACGACGCCATGGACCGGCGCGTGGTGATCGTGACGCCGACGACCCTCTTCGCGCTGTGCAAGGCGGTGGTCTACGGCTGGCGCGTCGAGGAGCAGGCGGCGAACGCGCGGCTGATCGCCGATCTCGGCAAGGAACTCTACAAGCGCATCTCGGTGATGGGCGCGCACGCGGGCTCGGTGGGCAAGGCGCTGGAGGCGGCGGTCTCGCGCTACAACCAGTTCGTGGGCTCGCTGGAGACCCAGGTGCTGACCCAGGCGCGGCGCTTCGAGGACCTGAAGGTCGACCACCAGGGCAAGGAGGTGGCCGAACTCGCGGTCGTGGAGACCGGCATCCGCCCGCTCACCAAGCTGCTGGAGGCCGAGGCGCCCACCGTCCGGCTCGCGGCCAGCGGCGAGTAGTCGCCTGCCGCTTGTCCCACCTTGACGCTCAACTATCCCCCGCTTACCTGCGCGCCATGGCCCTTCGCGAGATCATCGTCGTACCCGATCCCCGCCTGAAGCAGGTGTCGAAGCCCGTCGACGTCGTCGACGACGCGCTGCGCGCGCTCATGGACGACATGCTGGAGACCATGTACGCCGCGCCCGGCATCGGCCTGGCTGCGATCCAGGTGGCCGAGCCCATGCGCGTGATCGTCATGGACCTGGCCCGCGAGGGCGAGGAGCCGCAGCCGCGCTTCTTCGTGAACCCCGAGATCCTGTGGGCCTCCGAGGAGACCGCCCCCTACGAGGAGGGCTGCCTGTCGGTGCCCGAGATCTACGACGAGGTGGAACGGCCGGCCCGGGTGAAGCTGCGCTACCTGAACTACCAGGGCGAGCAGGTCGAGGAGGACGCCGAGGGCCTCTACGCCGTCTGCATCCAGCACGAGATGGACCACCTCGACGGCGTCCTCTTCATCGACCACCTGTCGCGCCTCAAGCGCGAGCAGGCGATCAAGAAGGTGAAGAAGCAGGCGAAGGCGGCTTAGGGGCAACCTCCTACACCGCTCATCCCCGCGCATGCGGGGACCCAGACTTTCCTTCCGCTGAGGCCATTCAACAAAGCCGCAGGCCGCCGCAGGCCCGCAAAAGCAAGCCTGGGTCCCCGCATTCGCGGGGATGAGCGGGTTTTGGGGTTAGTGCTTTTCCTCGTCCTTCGTTTCGTTCGCGCCCGACTCCACTTTGGCGACGCCTTCGCGGGCGCCGTCGGCCGCGCCCTTGAGGGCGGATTTCGTCACGTCGACCGCATCGCCCGCCGCGTCCTTCAGCTCGGCGCCGGCCTTCTTCACCTCGGGACTGTTGGCGGCGTCCTTGGCTTCCTGGCCGACGCGGTCGGCCGCGGCCTTCACGTCGCTGGCCGTGTCCTGCTGCTCGGCCTTGGTGCAGGCGGCCGTGGCGAAGGCGAGGCCGAGCGCGGCGGCGATCATGATCCTGGAAATGGTCGGGCTCCCTCGAGGCTTCGCCGGGTGAACGGTCGCGCTTGCGGGCAAGTTCCCTTGGCCGCCGCGGGCCGCTAAGAGCGGGCGGATGCGCCTCGCTTTCCTCGGCACGCCCGACTTCGCCGTCACCGCGCTCGCCGCCATCGTGGCGGCCGGGCATGAGGTCGTCTGCGCCTACTCGCAGCCGCCGGCGCCGCGCGGACGCGGGCACGCGCTGAAGCCGTCCCCGGTGCATGCCTTCGCCGAGGCCCACGGCATCGCCGTGCGGACGCCGGCCTCGATGCGCGATCCCGGCGAGATCGCGGCGTTCGCCGCGCTGGACCTGGACGCCGCCGTCGTGGTGGCCTTCGGCCAGATCCTGCCCGGCGCGGTGCTCGAGGCGCCGCGACTGGGCTCGTACAACGTCCATGGCTCGCTCCTGCCGCGCTGGCGCGGCGCCGCGCCGATCCAGCGGGCGATCATGGCGGGGGATGCGCTCACCGGCGTCCAGGTCATGCGGATGACGCAGGGGCTGGACGAGGGGCCGGTGCTGTCGAGCGCCACCGTGCGGATCGGCCCGCTGGACACCGCCTCCACCCTGCACGACCGCCTGGCGGCGGCGGGCGCGGAGCTGATCGTGCGCACCTTGCCCGAGATCGAAGCCGGGACCGCCGTGGCCGTGCCTCAGGCCGCGGAGGGCGTGACCTACGCAAAGAAGATCAGCGCGAAGTTCGCGCGGCTGGACTGGACGAAGCCCGGCGCGGTGCTCGACCGCAAGATCCGCGGCATGTCGCCGTTCCCGGGCGCCTGGTTCGAACTGCCCACCGACAAGGGCCCCGTGCGGGTGAAGGCGCTGCTGTCGCGCTTCGAGGACGAGGCGGGCGAGCCCGGCGTCACCCTGGACGACCACTTGCTGGTCGGGACCGGCGAAGGCGCCGTGCGGCTGCTGCGCCTACAGCGCGAGGGCAAGGGCCCGCAGGACGCCGACGTCTTCCTGCGCGGCAACCCCGTGCCGGCGGCGACGAGGCTCGGCTGATGCCCCGCTACCGGCTCCTGATCGAGTACGACGGCCGGCCGTTCCACGGCTTCCAGGCCCAGGCCGACCTGCCGTCGGTTCAGGGGTCGCTGGAGCGGGCGGTGAAGGCGTTCTGCGGCGAGGAGATCCGGGTCGGCGCGGCCGGACGGACGGACACCGGCGTCCATGCGACGGGACAGGTCGTCCACGTCGACCTCGCGAAGGCCTGGCCGGCGGAGACCGTGCGCAACGCGCTCAACTTCCACCTGCTGCCCGATCCCGTCGCGGTGATCTCGGCCGAGGTGGCGGAGGAGGGCTGGCACAGCCGGTTTTCCGCGACCGAGCGGCGCTACCGCTACCGCATCCTGAACCGCATGGCGCCGCCGGCCCTCGACCAGGGCCGCGTCTGGCACGTGAAGAAGCCCCTCGACGCCGCGGCGATGCACGCCGCCGCCCAGGTGCTGGTGGGCCACCACGACTTCACCACCTTCCGCGACCTGGCGTGCCAGGCGAAGTCGCCGATGAAGACCCTGGACGTCGCCGCCGTGCGCCGCGAGGGCGGCGAGGTCATCCTCGA
>NZ_JAEUMO010000114.1 GCF_016793285.1 Phenylobacterium sp. | reverse complement strand
AGGTCGACGAGGCCGGCGTCCCAGACGGGCTTCACGCTGTCGTGGAAGTAGGACGTCGAGGTGTCCTCGATGCCCTCCTCCTCGGCCTTCCAGTGCGCGTACTCGGTGCGGCCGATCAGGTAGCGGGCGTTCGGGAAGGTCGGGACCCACCGGCCATCCACCAGCATGGTGTTCCAGCCGACGTGGTCGACGTGGAGGTGCGTGCAGAGGACGGTGTCGATGGAGTCGCGGGTGAAGCCGGCGGCTTCGAGGTCGGTGAGGAAGGTGGTCTGGAGGTGGCTCCAGGGGCCCATCTCGCGCGTCTTGTCGTTGCCGATGCAGGTGTCGACGATGATGCGGCGGCCGGGCGCCTCCACGACCAGCGCGTGGATCGACATCTTCAGCTTGCCCTGCGCGGTGGCGAAGTGCGGCGCCAGCCACGGGATCTCGCGGATCTCGTCGTAGGTGGCCTGGGGCAGGATGAACCGCGTGCCGCCCTCGGTCTCCATCTCGACGATGCGCGTGATCTTCACGTCGCCGATCCGCCAGGTGAGCATCGGTCGTCCTCCCGTTTCGCCGCAGCTTGCACGAGGGAGGAACCACGAAAAACACGAAAGACACGAAAGCGGGCCGCCGGCCTGCGCTGCCAAGCGGCGCTGTCCGATTCAGGGAACCGCGGAAGACGCGGAATGGCGCGGAAGGACTCGGCGCAGATTCCGCGTTCTTCCGCGTACTCCGCGGTTCCAGACGAGGGAGCCTCCGCTGGCGCGGAGGCTCGAAGACCTGGGTTCCCCCTAGCGTCTGGCGGCGAGGGCTCTGGCGACGGCGGGGGCGAGGCGCTGGGCGATGATGGCGGCGCCCCGGGCGTTCGGATGGATGCCGTCGGCCTGGTTGAGCGCCGGCGTGCGGGCGACGCCGGCCAGCAGGTTCGGGTAGAGCGCTACGCCGTTGGCGCGGGCCAGCGCCGGGAAGATGGCGTTGAAGTCGCGGGCGTAGCCGCCGCCCACCTCGACCGGCGCGTCGATGCCGGTGAGCAGCACGTCGATCCGGCGCGCCTTCAGCTTCCTGATGATGCCGTCGAGGTTGGCGCGGGTGCGCCTGGGGTCCTGGCCTTGCAGCAGGTCGTTGGCGCCCAGCGCCACGATCACGAGGTCGGTGTCCTTGCGCACGCTGAAGTCGACGCGGGCGAGACCGCCGGCGGTCGTGTCGCCGCTGACGCCCGCCGCGCGGACCGTGGCCGGGGCGCCGAGCTTCGCGAGTCGGGCCTGGAGCTGCGCCGGGAAGGCCGCGGCGCGGGCGAGGCCGTAGCCGGCGGTGATGGAGTCGCCCAGCACCGTGACGACCTTGGTGCGCGGCTGCGCCGACGCCGGACCGGCCGCGGCCAGGAGCGGCAGGGCGATCAATGCGCGGCGGGTAGGTCTTGGCTCGGCCATCATCGTCCTATGTAAGGGAAGAATTACGTCGCTCAATTGTCGGGGAAGCCCTTGAACGATCTGCCGCCGCTGATCCTCGAAGATGTGGGCCTGACGTTGCCGTCGGCCGCAGGACCGGTGGAGATCCTGCGCAATCTGTCCCTGACGTTGGCCGAGGGCGAACGTGTGGCGCTGGTCGGCCCCTCGGGGTCCGGCAAGTCGTCGCTGATCGCCGTGGCCGCGGGGCTGGAGCGGCCGAGCGCCGGGCGGGTGATGCTGTTCGGGCGCGACCTCTCGCGTCTGGACGAGGATGGCCGCGCCAGGTTGCGGCGCGGTCGGGTGAGCCTGGTCTTCCAGTCGTTCCACCTGCTGCCCAACATGACGGCGGAAGAGAACGTCGCCGCGCCGCTGGAGATCGCCCGCAAGCCGAATGCGATGGCCGAGGCGCGGGCGTGGCTGGACCGCGTGGGCCTGTCGGCGCGGGCGCGGCACTATCCGCACCAGCTATCGGGCGGCGAGCAGCAGCGGGTCGCCCTGGCCCGCGCGCTGGCGCCGCAGCCGGCGCTGATCTTCGCCGATGAGCCGACCGGCAACCTCGACTCGAACAACGCGCGGCATGTGGCCGACCTGCTGTTCCAGCTCGCCGAGGACACCCAGGCGGCGCTGCTGCTCGTCACCCACGACAACGGCCTCGCGGCCCGCGCCCAGCGGACGGTGAGCCTGAAGGACGGCCACCAGGCGGAGGCGGCCGCCTGATGCCGCTGTGGTTGCGGTTCGCGGCGCGCGAGCTTCGGAGCGGGGTGAAGGGCTTCCGCATCTTCCTGGCGTGCCTGGCGCTGGGCGTGGCGGCGATCGCGGCGGCGAGTTCGACGGCCGAGGCGTTCCGGCGCGGGCTGGCCAGCGAGGCGCGCGAGATCCTGGGCGGCGACATGGCGGTCTCGGCCAGCCAGCGCCGGTTCGTTCCCATCGAACGCAGCCGGTTGCAGGCGCTGGGACGCGTCACCTTCGCGGTCGCCTCGCAGGCCATGGCCGAGGCCCCCGGGGGCGAGCGGCGGCTGATCGAGCTGCGGGGCGTCGACGAGGCCTACCCGCTGGCCGGGACCGTGGCGATCAAGGGCGCCCCCTCGCTGCAGGCGGCGCTTGCGCGGAGGCCCGACGGCGCCTGGGGCGCGGCCGTGGAGCAGGCGCTGCTGGACCGGCTGCACCTGAAGATCGGCGACCGGTTCCTGGCCGGCAACGTGCCGATGCGCGTGGGCGCGGTGCTGGAGGAAGAGCCGGACCGGCTCTCCCGCGGCTTCGTGCTCGGCCCGCGCGTGCTGACGCGGGTGGGCGCACTGGAACAGGGCGGATTCCTGAAGCCCGGCCTGCCGTTCGGCGAGACGGCGCGGATCGCGCTGAAGCCGGGCACGCCGCTGGAGGCCGGCAAGGCCCAGGTGCGCCGGACCATGAAGGGCCTGTTCCGCATCCGCGACCGCAACGACGCCGCGCCGGGCGTCAGCCGCCTGATCGACCAGCTCGAATACTTCCTGGGCTTCATCGGCCTGGCCTCGCTCGTGGCCGGCGGCCTGGGCGTCTTCGGGGCGGTCAGCGCCTACGTCGACGGTCGCAAGCCCGCCATCGCGACGCTCAAGGCGCTGGGCGCGGAGAGCGGCCTCATCCGCGACATCTACCTGGCGCAGATCGGCCTGCTGGCGCTGGTGGGCGTGATCCTCGGGCTGGTGGTGGGCGCGGCGACGCCGCTCGTGCTGGGCGCGACCATCGCCAGGGACCTGCCGGTCCCGGCGCTGTTCGCGATCTACCCGATGCCGCTGGTCAAGGCCGGCGCGTTCGGACTGCTGTCGGCCGCCGCCTTCGCCCTGGCCCCGCTGGCGCGGGCGCGGACCACGCCGCCGGCCAGCCTGTTCCGCAGCGACCTGTCGGGACGGTTGCGGCTGGGGCCGGAGCTGATCGCCGCAGGGCTCTCCGCGGCGGGGCTCGCCGGCCTGGCGGTCTGGACGGCGCCCACGCCGCTGGCCGCCTCGCTGATGATCGGCGGCGTGGCGCTGGCGTTCGGCCTCCTGTGGGCGTTCGGCTGGGGCGCGGCGAGGCTGGCCGGGCGGCTGCGCGGCGGGACACGGGGCGCAATGCGGATCGCACTCGCCAACCTCGCCGGGCCGCGCTCGGCGGCGCGGACGGCGGCGCCGGCCATCGGCCTGGGCGTCGGCCTGCTGGCCGCCGTGGTGCTGATCCAGTCCAGCCTGCTGCGCCAGATCGCCATCGTCGCGCCGCAGACGGCGCCGGCGATGGTGTTCACCGAGATCCCCGGCGAACGCGTCGCCGAGTTCGACGCCGACGTCGCCCGCGCCCTGGGCCGCACGCCGAGCCGCGACGAATACCTGCGCGCGCCGATGTTCTCGGGCCGGATCGTCGCCGTGCGCGGCGAGCCGGTCGACCGAGAGAAGATCCCGCGCGGCGAGCGGTGGGCCTACGACCAGGACATCACCATCTCGGCCCTGCCCGCCGAGCCGCCCAATCCCGGCACGCTGAAGGGGCGCTGGTGGCCGGCGGGCTACGCAGGCGCGCCGCAGGTGGCGATGGCCCAGGGCGTGGCCGCCGCGGCCGATATCGAGCCGGGCGACAAGGTCACGCTGTCGGTGCTGGGCGCCGAGATCGACGCGACGGTGGCGGTGATCCGGCGCGTGGACGTCGGCAGCTTCGGCGCGAGCTTCCCCATCGTGCTGACGCCCTCTGCGCTGGAGGGCGCGACGCCCCGCCACGTCGCCATCGCCAAGGCCACGCGCGCCGAGGAGGCCGCGGTCACGAGGGCGCTGGGGCAGGCGTTTCCGGAGGTGAACGTGATCTCGGTGCGCGAGCAGCTCGAGGCCGCGACCGAACTCTTCGACCAGGTGGCGCTGGCCATCCGCGGCGCGGCGGCGGTGGCGTTGATGGCGGCGCTGCTGGTGCTGACGGGCGCGATCGCCGCGCGGGCGCAGGAGCGGACCCGCGAGGCGGCGACGCTCAAGGTGCTGGGGGCAAGCCGGCTGCAGGTGCTGAGCGCCTATGTGATCGAGTATGGGCTGGTCGGCGCGATCGCGGGCGCGGCCGGCGTCGGCCTCGGCTATGCGGCGGCGTGGCCCGTCGTGGTGAAGGTGTTCGAGGCGACCTGGAGCATCGACTGGGCCGGTGTCGCCGGGCTGCTGGCGGGCGCCTCGGCGCTGGCGGCGGCAGGCGGCCTGGTGGCGTCGTTCCAGGCCCTGTCGAAGCGCCCGGCCCCTGCGCTCAGGAGCGAGTGACGCCAACGTCTGCGCAACAGTGTCGCATCGCGCGATCGGTAAGCATTTGGCATCCAGCGGGCTTCACGTTCGGCGGCGCAGAATCGCCAGACCCGCGGAGCCTCCATGTCGCCCGACTTCACCAAGAAAGACCTGATCGACTGGGCGACGGCCTGCCTCGTGTTCCTGTCCGGCTCGATGACCGGCCACTACGCGGCGGTCGGCATGAACGCGGTCCAGTGGATGGGCGCGATCACGGCGGTGCTGGGCTCGGTGGCCGTGGCGGTCGCCGTTCGCGTGTGGCCGCCCGTGGCGGCCGGAGCCGGGCAGCCCGACTGAGCCGCCCGGCGCACGGCGTCAGGCCGGGACCGAGGTCCTGCGCCGCCGACGGACCATCGCGCCCGCGCCGCCGAAGCCCAGCAGCATCATCGCCCAGGTTGCGGGCTCGGGCACGCCGGTCTGGATCTGCGACTGTCCGAACCGGACGTTGTCGATGCCGATGTCGTCGCTGACGCCGCCCAGGCCGGTGAGATTGATCACCAGCTCCAGGTCACCGGCGGTCAGGGCGTTGGCGAACGCTATGGTGTTGCGGGTCGCGCCGGTGACGAACGTCGAGCCCTGGTTGAAGAGGATGGTGTTCGCGCCCACGTCGCGCACGGTGAAGCCCTGGATCGTCTGGCCGCCCGAGATGAACGAGGCCATGTCGAAGCCGTAGAGGCTCACCAGGTAGCCGGAGGCCGCCGTGAACCGCACCGTGAAGGTGGTGTCGCCGTCCGCGTCGTTGAACAGGACGTTGGTGAGGTCGCCGTAGCCGGTGGTCCAGAGCGCCGGATCCTCGCCGGGCGTCCCGTAGCTGACGGTGACGTCGGGCGTGTAGCCCTCGGCGCCGACGCCGTAGGAGCCGGCCGCATTGGCCGCCGCGGCGACGTTGTCGCCATAGGCCTGGTCGACGTTCTCGAAGTTCGAGACGCCGCCGGCGACGTCGAACGTCAGCACGGTCGCCGACGCGACCGCCGGCGAAAGCACGGCGACGGCCGTGGCGATGAGCAGAGCACGCATGATGATGTTCCTTTTGCAGGACCCCAAGGCTCCCGCGCCTGAACGCGGTCGCCCTGGCGGTGATCAGATGGCGGGTTGCCGACGCTCGCGGCGCAGCAGCGCGCCCGCGCCGCCGAAGCCCAGGATCATGAGCGCCCAGGTGGACGGCTCGGGCACCGCGCCGCTCGGCGTGCTGCCGACCAGGACGCCGGACTGGGCGCTGTAGCTCACGCCCGGATCGTCGAGTTCGATGCCGAAGGTGGCGGTGTTGAGGAAGTCCAGTTCGGCGAAGACCGGCTGGCCGTTCATGGCGATGGCGGTCGAGAAGCTGGCGAAGACATCGTAGCTGCCGCCGGCGGTGACCGCGGTGCTCCCGAACAGCGACTCGTCGAGGAACCGGTCGATGGTTTCGGTCGGGTTGCGGATCTCCAGCACGAAGCTGTCGGACACCAGTGCGCCGCCGTAGCTCGCGAAGTTGCTCGACGTCGCGCCCGAACCGGCCTGGAACACGCGCAGGTTGGCGACCAGCAGGATCTGGTAGGTGTTGAGGTTCCCCTCCTCGATCGGGTCGGAATAGACCGAGCCGTCGAAGTTGAACTTGAACTTGGCGTTGGTCGCGCCGGAGAAGGTGACCGTGTCGCCGAACACCGCGCCGGTGGAGCCGAAGTCGGGGCCCGCGACGTCGGGTCCGTAGAAGCTGAGGTAGGTCCTGGCCTGGCCGGTGGCGAGGTCGACGGTGGCCTGCGCGGCGCCGCCCGCGACGCTGGCCGACTTGCTGGTCGGGCCGTTCGGCGCGTAGCCGCCGTCGCTTGCGGAGCCGAGGTTGGCCACGGCGGTGACGAAGTAGTCGGCGTGGGCGGCGGCCGGCGCCAGCGAGAGCGCCGCAGCCGCGGCGACGAGCAGAGTACGCATCACGAAAGTCCCCTTGTTTCACCCCATGTTCGAGGCGGGGACCGGGCCCCGCCGCCGCCGGCGTGACACGGTCGCCGATGGCCCGAAGCCCGGAGCGAGCGGCCCGCCTCGAGTCTCCGCTCCTCAGGGTCAGGCGCCGGTTTCGGCCGCCACGGGTCACGGCCGTCCGATTTTTTCGCCGCCGCCGCCGTTTTCCCGTAAGGCGTGCGCCGACTTGCCAGCCGCGTTCGGGGTTCGCACTATCGCGCGCATGTCGGAGCGTGCGGCGGGACAGGATGTGCGCGGCCTGCTCGTCGCCTGGCGCAGCGGGGACCGCGGCGCGCGCGACCGCCTCTTCGAACTGCTCTACGCCGAACTGAGGCAGGCGGCCGCCGGCATGTTGCGCGGCGAGCGGCACGTGTCGCTCTCGGTCGGCGACCTCGTGCATGAGACCATCCTGAAGCTGATCTCGCTGGAGCGGATCGACTGGCAGGACCGCGCCCACTTCATGGCCCTGACCTCGGTGATGATGCGCCGGGCGCTGGTGGAGCATGTGCGCGCCAAGCGACGCAACAAGCGCGACCACCAGAAGGTGGAGCTGATCACCAACATTCCGGACGCGGTGAACGCCGATCTGGAGGACATCAACACGGCGCTGGACGACCTGGCCAAGATCGACCGCGAACGGGCCGAGATCGTCGAGATGCGCTACTTCGGCGGCATGGAGATCGCGGACATCGCGGTGGTCCTGAACCTGTCCGAGTCGACCGTGAAGCGGCGCTGGCAGGCGGCGCGCCTGTGGCTCTACGAGGCGCTCGCGCCGCAGCATGGCTAGCCGGCCGCTCTCCGCCAGGGCGATCGAGGCGCGCGCGCTCGATCTCCTCGAGCAGGCGATGGACCAGCCTTCCGACGCCCGTGGCCGCTGGATCGCCGCGCAGGACGCGCCCGAGGCGGTGCGGGCGCGGGCGCTGCAGCTCTCGGGCCTCGGCCAGGACGCGGCGATGGCCCTGGTCACCGGCGGCGGGCCGCGCAAGGCCGACGGCGGGCCCGCGCCCGAGCGCATCGGCGCCTATCGGATCACCGGCCTGATCGGCCAGGGCGGCATGGGCGCGGTGTACCGGGGCGAGCGCGCGGCCGGCGACTTCGAGCACGCCACCGCGATCAAGGTGATCCGGCCTGGCGCGCTGTCGCGCAGCCTGATCGAGCGGTTCCGCCGCGAGCGCCAGACGCTGGCGCGGCTCTCGCACCCCAACATCGCGCGCCTGTTCGACGGCGGCGAGACCGAGGCGCGCGAGCCCTACATCGTCATGGAACTGGTGGACGGCCGGCCGCTGTCGGCATGGCGCGCCGAGACCAGTCCCCCACAGGGCGCGCGGCTGGACCTGTTCCTGGCGGCCGCCTCGGCCGTGGCCTTCGCGCACCAGAACCTGATCGTCCACGGTGACGTCACCCTGGCCAACATCCTGGTCGACCAGGCGGGCCAGCCCAAGCTGATCGACTTCGGCATCTCGTCGCCCGCCTCGGCGGATCCGCCCGCGGCCCTGGCGCCCGACGGCAAGGCCGGGATCCACACGCCGGGCTTCGCGGCCCCGGAGCGGATCGCGGGCGCGCCCTCGACGACGCTGAGCGACATCTACTCGCTGGGCCGCGTGCTGGCCTGGCTGACGGAAGGCGACCCGCCTGACGCGGAGCTCAAGGCCATCGTCGCAAAGGCCACGGCGGAGGATCCGGCCGACCGCTATCCGACCGTGGAGGCCCTGCGCGACGACGTGGCGGCCTGGCGGGGCGGCTACCCCGTGAGCGCGGCGGGCGGCGGTCGGGGCTACGTCTTCCGCAAGTTCGTGCGGCGCCATCGCGTGGGGGTGGGCGGTGCGGCGACGGCGGTGGTCCTGCTGATCGGGGCGTTCGCCGCGACCCTGGTGGCCAATGCGCGGGCCGAGGCGGCGCGGGCGGAGGCCGAGCGGCGCTTCCAGCAGACCCGCGAGATCGCCACCACGATGCTGTTCGACGTCTACAACGACGTCAGCAAGGTCCAGGGCGCGACCAAGGCCCGCGACAAGCTCGCCGTCACGGGGCTCAAGTACCTCGACGCGCTCTCGGCCGATCCGAAGGCGCCGCTGGACGTCCGGGTGGAAGCCGGCCGCGGGTACGTGCGGCTGGCGCAGGTGACGGGCAGCGGCCAGCAGAGCCAGCTCGGCAAGGCGGCCGACGCCAACGCCCTGCTCGCCAGGGCCGACGCCATCCTGACCCGCGCCTACGCCGAGGCGCCCGACGACGAGGCGGCGCGGCGCGCGCTGGCCGACCTGCGCATCGAGCAGGCGGGCGTGAACCTCTACAACAACAGCGAGATCGCCCTCGCACGGAAGCAGGCGATCGAGACCCAGGCCCTGCTGGAGCCCTACGCGCGCCGGGACGCCGAGGCCGCGCGCGTCTACGCCACCGCCATCCAGGCCGAGGGGGATTCGCACGGCTGGGACTCGAACTACGCCAGGAGCCTGGAGCCGTTCCAGCGGGCCGAGCGGTTCATCGACGGCCTGGCCCCGGCGCTGCGCAGCGACACCGGCGTGATGAAGGCCCAGTCGGCGATCCTGCGGCTGCACGCCGAGGCGCACCAGGAACTGGGCGACGCCGCCGCCGCCCTGCCGCCGATGACGCGCGCGGTGGCCATCAACCGCGAACTCGCCCGGCGCGAGGCCGGCTCACCCGAGACGACGCGGAAACTCGCGATCTCGCTCTGGTATCGGGCGGTGGTGCTGAAGGCCCTGGGCCGGCTCGCCGACGCCTACGCCTCGGTCGACGAAGCCGTGGCGATCACACGCCGGATGCGCCTGAAGGATCCGGACGACCGCGGCGTGGTGAACCTCTTCGCCATCTGCGGCGAGGTCCGCGCGGCCGTGCTGGCCGACCTCGGCCGGGCGGCGGAGGCCTATGCGATGGTCGAGGAGGTGCTCGCGGCCCACCGCTCGGTGGTCGCCCAGTCCGACAATGCCCCGGGCCCGCGCCGCAGCCTGGGCGAGGCGCTCCGCAGCGCCGGCGCCGTCTACTACAACGCCGGCCAGTACGGCCGCGCCTGCGCCGCCTGGGCCGAGGCGCGCGGGCTCTACGCGGGCCTGGAGCGCGAAGGCAAGCTGACCGGCCACGACCGCTCGTCCACGCTGAAGCCGGTCACCGATTGGAGCCGCCAGGCCTGCGACCCGCCCCGCAAGGGGATCGCAGGCCGGCTCTAGACCAGGTCAGGCGAGGGCGATCCGGCGGCGGCGAGGCGTCGCGCCGGCTCCGCCGAAGCCCAGGATCATCAGGGCCCAGGTCCCCGGTTCGGGCACGCCGCCTGGCGGCGGCTGAACCTGGACAGCCCTCACGTCCAGCGCGATGCGGTCGATCGCGACACCGCCCTGGCCACCGTTCGAGAACCGGAAGGTCAGCGGACCGGTGAAGTACGCCGTGTCGACCGTGTAGGTCGCGATGCTGTTGCCTGCCCTGAAGAGCTGATTGCCGGCCGTGTCCACGACCTCGAAGTAGAAGCGCGCGCTGCTCGTGGCGGCGCCCTTGGTCCAGGAGAAGTCCGAGAATGATACTTCGTACCCGGACAACGGCGTGAAGAAGATCAGCGAGGGCTCCTCGCCGGCCGGAAATTCGTAGGCGCGACCTCGCGTGGCGCTCGCCTGATGCGCGTTCTTGCTTGCCGAACCGCGTTCCTTCAGGCCCACAATGCCCGTCGGCCCAGGGGTGTGGGCCGTGGCGCGGGCATTCTCGATGCGGGACACGGGGGAAAGCGCGTTCCTTGACCGGCTGTACGACGCGGCCGTCGAGCCCGGCCGCTGGCCGGCGGTCATGGAGGAGCTGGCCGACCTGCTGGGCGGGGTCGGCGGCTGGCTCACGCGGATGAGCGTCGTGGACGGGTCGGGCGATGGCGTGCTGGCGCGGATCGACCCCGCGATGGCGACGCTCTACGAGACCTACTATGCCCGGCTGAACCCGTTCTCGAACGAGGAGGATCCGGCCGCCTTCATGGCGACCTGGCGGCCCGAGATCCTCACCGACGAGGCCTGGCTGTCACGGGCCGATCTGGAGCGCTCGGAGTATTACAACGACTTCATGCGGCCCCAGAACATCCATTCCGGAATGATCATCCGTCTCGCCGCCAGCGGCTTCGACGTCTGCGCGCTGACGATGACCCGCTCGATGCGGCAGGGCCGCTTCGGCGGCAGCGCCCTGAAGCGCGCGAACCGCCTGCACGGGCACCTGCGCCGGGCGTTCCGGCTGACGGAAGAGCTGGCGATGGGCGGCGGGACGCTGCCGCCGGGGGTCGCCGAGGCGCTGGACGTCTCGTCGCATGCGCTGATCGTGCTGAGCGCCTCGGGCCGCATCCGGCGGCTCAACGGCCGCGCCGAAACGCTCCTGAGCGGGACCGGCAGCCTGCGCGCCGTGGGCGGGCGGCTGGTCGCCGAGCGGGCCGACGACGCCCGCGCGCTCGACGCGCTCATCGCGTCGGCCGGCGCGTCCGACCCCGCCCTGCGCACGGCCGGCGACATGACGCTGGCCTTCTCCGAGAGCCGCCCGGCGATGGCGCTCACCGTTTCACCGGTCCGCTCGGTCGAGACCGCGGTCTTCGAGGACGGGCCGGCGGTGATCGTCAGCGTGAACGACCCCTACGGACCGTCGGAGGCCGCCGGGCCCGAACTCGGCCTGACGGCCCGCGAGCGCGACAGCCTGCGCTGGGTGGCGGCCGGCAAGTCGGACTGGGAGATCGCCGTGATCCTCGGCGTGTCGCAGACCACGGTCCGCTTCCACGTCGACAACGCGCGCCGCAAGCTGGGCGCAGTCAACCGCGCCCAGGCCGTGGCCCTGCTGCTCTCAGCCGACCGTCCGCACTAGCCTCGACGCCCCCCATCCGGCAGGCCACGCGCGCCACCTTCTCCCGCGGAGGAGAAGAGCTGCTCGGGCCGCGGGCCAGCCGCTGGGCGCTTCCTACTCCGCGGGTGCGACGGGGATCAGGATCTCGCCGCCGCCGTCGCGGAACTTCTGGGCCATGTCGGCCATGCCGGCGTCCACGTCGTTCTGCTGGCGGGCGGCGTCGCGGATGTCCTGGCTGATCTTCATCGAGCAG
>NZ_JAEUMO010000088.1 GCF_016793285.1 Phenylobacterium sp. | reverse complement strand
CATCTGGGCGAAGGCCTTGAGGCGTTCGTAGGCCTCGGGCCCCTCCAGGGTGAGGTGCTGCGGCGTCACTTCGACCGAGGCCACGTCCTTGTGCGCGGCGAGGTACTCGATCTCTTCCTTGGTCGTGACGTGCAGGACGTGGATGCGCTTGCCAGTCTTGTGGGCGAGGCCGACCAGGCGGTGGGTCGACTGGATGGCCGACTGGGCGTCGCGGACCTCGGGGTGGCTGGTCCAGTCGCCGGTGCGGGCCAGCGGCCGGCGCTCGGCGAGGCGGTATTCGTCCTCGGAGTGGAAGGCGGCGCGGCGGTTGATGTGGCGCAGCACCTGCTCGACGCCCTCGTCGTCCTGCACCAGCAGCGTGCCGGTGGACGCGCCCATGAACACCTTCACGCCGCAGCAGCCGGGCAGGCGCTCCAGCTCGCCCAGGAACTTCGCGTTCTCGTGGGTGCCGCCGACGTAGAAGGCGTGGTCGCAGTGCATGCGGCCCCTGGCGCGGGCGAGCTTGTCCGCCAGCGCGTCGGGGTCGGTGGTGGTGGGCTCGGTGTTGGGCATCTCGAACACCGCGACGACGCCGCCCAGGACCGCGCACTGGGACCCGGTCTCGAGGTCTTCCTTCCACTCCAGCCCCGGCTCGCGGAAGTGGACCTGGGTGTCGATGACGCCCGGCATGACGGTCAGGCCCCTGGCGTCGAATACCTCGCCGGCGCCGGCCTGGCCCAGGTCGCCGATGGCGGCGAACTTGCCGTCCTTGATGCCGATGTCGGCCGGGCCGCGGCCCGCGTGGTTCACGACGTCGCCGCCGCGGACGATCAGGTCGTAGGTCTCAGGCATTGGGGATCTCAGCCATTTTCCGTCGCCTTCAGCAGCTCGCGTGCAGCCGATACGACCTTTTCCACGGGCAGGTCCATCATGTGGCAGAGCATCTGGGTGAAGCCCGGGTCGGACGCCCTGATCTCGTCGAAGCTGCGGGCGCCGCGGACCACGCGGGTGGCCTCGCCCCAGGGGGCATAGAGCCGTTCGTCCGAGGGGCCGAAGAGGCCGATCGTAGGGATGCCCGCGGCGGCGGCGAGGTGCATCGCGCCGCTGTCGTTGCCGATGAAGAGCCGCGCGCGCTTCAGGCAGGCGTAGGCGGTCAGCACGTCGGCCTTGCCGGCCAGGTCGATGAAGTTGCGCGCGCCGGCCACGTCGCGGAGCTGGCGGCCGAGCTTGTCGTCGCCCGGCCCGCCCAGGACCATCAGCCGGCCGCCCTGCAACGGGCTCCAGGGTTCGCGCAGCAGCCGCATGGCGACCTGGCTGAACCGTTCGACCGGCCAGGTCTTGCCGATCCAGTTGGCGGCCGGGGCGAGCGCCAGGATGGGGCCTTCGCCGGCCGTCAGCTCGTCGGCGTAGGCCTCGACGTCGGCGTTGGTGAAGAGGTGCGGCGGGGCCGGTTCGTCCTCGATGCGCAGGACGCTCGCGGCCTCCAGCACCTTGTGGATCGGCTGGGCGGCCTTGCGGTGGATCGCCCGGCGCTTCGTGGACAGGAACCGCGAGATGCCCGAGCCGCGGAGGTCGACCACGAGACCCCACTTCCGTCGCCGCACCTTCTGCCAGAGCTCGAACCAGTGGCCGCCGCTCTTCGACTTCTCGAAGACGATGACGCGGTCGAGGTTGGGGACGTGGGCGAACAGCGGCGCGGCGTCCGGCCCGGCCACCACGGTGAAGCGGGCGTTCGGGATTTCGTCGGCCAGGCGCTTGATCAGGCCGGACGACAGCACCGCGTCGCCGATGCGCGTGGCGGTGATGAAGAGGATCGGGAAGGCGGACGCGGGCGGCATCGGCATTCGTATACGCATCGCGGCGCTGGCGCTCCACCGGCTGCGGCCCCAGATTGTCGGGATGTCGGAACGTGTCTCTTTCGCGCACCTGCCGAGCCGTAGCCTGATCGCCCTCGGCGGCGAGGACTGGCGGAACTTCCTGCAGGGGCTGATCACCCAGGACGTGGAGACGTTGGGCGGGGGCGAGGCGCGGTTCGGCGCGCTGCTGACCCCGCAGGGGCGGCTGCTCTACGACCTCTTCGTGGTGGCGAACGGCGACGGGGCCTGGCTGGACGTCGAGGCCGAGCATCGCGGCGCGCTGGCGATGCGGCTGACGATGTACCGGCTGCGGGCCAAGGTGACGATCGCGGCTGACGAGACGCCGGTGTCGGTGCTGTTCGACCCCGAGGCGCAGACGCTCGCACCCCCACCCCCCGCCCCCTCCCCGCAAGGGGGAGGGGTTTGGGTTCGAGACCCCCGGCTGCCGGCGTTGGGCTGGCGGGGCTATGGCGTCTCGGCGCCGGCGGGCGCGGCGGTGGTCGGCGAGGCGGAGCGGGAGGCGCAGAAGCTTCGGCTGGGCGTGCCGGGGCCGGCGGACTGGGGCTCGGACAAGACCTATCCGATCGAGGCCAACTTCGACCTCCTGAACGGCATCGACTTCAAGAAGGGCTGCTTCGTCGGCCAGGAGACCACGTCGCGCATGAAGCGCCGCGGCGTGATCAAGAACCGCATGCTCCCGCTGTCGTTCGAGGGCGGCGCACCTTCGGCCGGGGCCGAGGTGCTGGCCGGCGAGTTGCGCGCTGGCGTGGTGACGTCGGCCGCAGCCGGCGGGGGGATCGGCCTGATGCGCCTGGACCGCATCGACGGCGCCAGCCTGACCGTCGACGGCCGGCCGGTCCGCGCCGAGCGTCCGAGCTGGATGTCAGCCAAAGAACCCGCGTAGCAGCGCCAGCGTCTCGGCGGGCTTCTCCTCCGGGATGAAGTGGCCGCAGTCGACGGCCTGACCCTGCACATCGTCGGCCCATTCGCGCCAGATCGCGAGCGTGTCGTACCAGGCGGCCAGCGCACCCCTGGCGCCCCAGAGCACCTGGACGGGGCAGGCGATCTTCCGGCCGGCGGCCTTGTCGGCCATGTCGAGCTCGCGGTCGAAGCCGGCGCCGGCGCGGTAGTCCTCGCACATGGCGTGGACGACGTCGGGGCGGTGCGCGGCGCGGGCGTACTCGCGGAAGGCCTCGGGGTCGAAGGTCTTCAGGATCCCGCCGAAGCTGGTCGAGAAGAAGAACGCGTCGGGATCCGCGCCGATCAGGGTCTCGGGGAACGGGTGCGGCTGGGCCAGAAAGCTCCAGTGCCAGTAGCCGAGGGCGAACCTGCGGTCGGCGCGGGCCCAGACCTCGCCGGTCGGGACGATGTCGAGGATGGAGACGCGGCTCACGGCGCCGGGATGGTCGAGGGCCAGGCGGTAGGCGACGCGGCCGCCGCGGTCGTGCCCGGCGACGGCGAAGCGGTCGAAGCCGAACTCCGCCATCAGGGCCACCGCGTCGCGGGCCATGGCGCGCTTGGAGGAGGTCTCATGGTCGTCGCTGGACGGCGGCTTGGTCGAGCCGCCGTAGCCGCGCAGGTCGGGACAGACGACGGTGAAGTCCTTCGCGAGATCGCCTGCGACCGCGCCCCACATGGCGCCGGTCTCGGGATAGCCGTGCAGCAGGAGGAGCGGCGGGCCCGACCCGCCGTGGCGGACGCGGAGCGACGCCTCCGGGACCTCGATCTGCGACAACTCGAAGCCTTCGAACGCCATCGAAGCGGACCCCCTTGTTTCGACTCCCGGCCTGCGCTCTCTCTTCGGCGCATGAGCCAGTCTCCCCTGACCCGGTGCGAGTGGCGCGGCATGGCCGGCGACCCGCTCTACGAGGCCTACCACGACGAAGAGTGGGGCGTGCCGGAATACGACAGCCGCGCGCT
>NZ_JAEUMO010000007.1 GCF_016793285.1 Phenylobacterium sp. | reverse complement strand
CCGGTCTCCTCACCGCCACCGATGCGCAGCTCCACGCCCGGCAGCGGGTAGCCGACCGAGCCGCCGATGCGCTCGCCGTCCAGCGGGTTCGTCGTGATGATCACCGCCTCGCTCATGCCGTACCGCTCCAGGATGCGCTGGCCCGTCCGCTCCTCGAACTCGGCGAAGGTCGACGGCAGCAGGGGCGCCGAGCCACAGATGAAGACGCGGATGTTGTGGGCCTTGGCCTTGGTGAAGCCCGGGTTGGCCAGCAGGCGCGTGTAGAAGGTCGGCACGCCCATCATCACCGTCGCGCGGTCGAGCCCCGCCAGCACCTCGGCGTCGGCGAACTTCGGCAGCCACACCATCGGACAGCCCGACAGCAGCGCGCAGTGCAGCGCCACGAACAGCCCATGCACGTGGAAGATCGGCAGTGCGTGCAGCAGCACGTCGTCGCGCGTGAAGCCCCACGCCTCGTGCAGCGCCAGCGCGTTAGTCGCCAGGTTCCCGTGGCTCAGCATGGCGCCCTTCGACCGCCCCGTCGTTCCGGAGGTGTAGATCAGCGAGGCGAGGTCGGCGTCCGAGCGGGCCACCGTCTCGGCCATCGGCGCGGAGGCCGCCGCCTCGGCCACCCAAGCCGGCGGATCGGTGATGAACACCTTCGGCTCGGCGTCGCCCAGGAAGTAGTCCACCTCGGCCCGCGTGTAGGCGCTGTTGAGCGGCAGGTAGACCGCGCCGGCCTTCAGCACGCCCAGATAGACCATGATGCTCTCAGGCGACTTCTCGGCCTGCAACGCCACACGGTCGCCGGCCCGCACGCCCTCGGCCGCCAGCCGCCCGGCCACCTGCGCCGCGCCGTCCTCCAGCGCCCCGTAGCCGATCGCCGAGCCGTCGCTCAGCAGGAAACACGGCTTCGAACGGTCGGCCGGGAACCGGCTGGCGAGCAGGTCGTAGAGGTTCATTTCCCTCCCTTAATGGGGAGGGAGAGGCCGCGCCAGCGGCCAGGCTGGGGCAGTCCGGTCCAGGCCTCGCCGCCGGCTGGCTAGCCAATCGCCACACGCAACACGCCGGCCCACACTTCCCCACCCTGCTCGCTTTCGCGAGCTGTCCCTCCCCGTTAAGGGAGGGAACATGACCCCTGCCGACGCCCTCGACCGCATCCGCCGCTACGACGCGCGCCTCAAGGCCTTCGTGCAGGTGTTCGACCCGCCGTTGATCGGCGAGGACGACGACGGCCCGACCGTCGCGATCAAGGACCTGATGGACATCAAGGGCGTCCCGACCGGCGGCGGCGCGCGCGTGCCGCTCGATCCGGGTCCCGCGCACCACGCCCTCGTCGTCGAGCGCCTGCTCCAGGCCGGCTGGAGCGTCGTCGGCAAGACCCACACCGTCGAGCTGGCCTACGGCGGCTGGGGCACGAACCGGGCGGTCGGGGCCCCGTGGAACCCCTGGGACGCCAGGACCCACCGCGCCCCCGGCGGCTCGTCCTCAGGCTCCGCCGTGGCGGTCGCCGCCGGGCTCTGCGACGCGGCGCTCGGCAGCGACACCGGCGGCTCGGTGCGCATCCCGGCCGCCATCTGCGGCGTCGTCGGCCTGAAGCCCGGCCGCGGCCTGGTCAGCCTGAAGGGGGTCCACCCGCTCAGCCCGGCCCTCGACACCGTCGGCGCGCTGGCCCGCGACGTCGCCACCGCCGCCCGCGTGCTGGCGGTCATCTCCGGTCCAGACCACGACGCCGCCGTCCGCGGCCCTTTCGACGCCGAGGCCGCCCTGGCCGACGACGTGGCCGGACGCCGCCTCGCCGCCATCCCACCGGCCGCCCTCGGCGAACTCGATCCGGAGGTCGAGCGCCTCTACCTCGAAAGCCTGGAGCGCCTGCGCGACGCGGGCCTGACCGTCGAGACGGTCGCCCCGCCCCAGGCGCTGGAGGAGTCCTTCACGCCCAACGGCCTGCTCATGGCCGGCGAAGGTTGGCGCATCTGGGGCGAGCGCATCCGGGCGCACGCCGACGTCATGGATCCCTGGATCGTGCGCCGCTTCGAGGCCGGCCGCGACGTCACCGACGAGCGCCTGGCCGCCATCCACCGCCAGCGCGCCGCAAGCCAGCGGGAGTTCCACGCCTGGCTTGCGCGATACGACGGCCTCCTCTCGCCCACCTGCCCGATCCCGGCGCCGCCGCTCGACAGCATCGACGAGACCACGTCGCCGCTCAGCCGCCTCACCCGCGCCGCCAACTACCTGGACCTGCCGGGCATCAGCGTGCCTTGCGGCCTCACCAGCGGCGGGCTCCCCGTCGGCCTTCAGATCCTGGGCCAGCCCGCGGACGAGGCCTCCGTCGTCGCCCTCGGCGCGGCCTTCGAGCGCCTGTCCGGCTGGAACGGGCGCAGCCCCGACCTGAGCGGCTTCGCGGCCTAGTCGTCGCGGCCCCTCACCGGCGCGCGCCACGAGCGCAGGACGAGCCAGCCCACCAGGGCCCAGGTCGCCCCCAGCACCCAACCGGCCAGCACGTCGCTCGGGAAGTGGACGCCCAGGTAGACGCGGCTGAACCCGACGCCTGTCAGGATCACGCACGCCAGCCCGTAGACCAGCGCCTTCGTCCGCCGCCGCGTTTCCAGGCTCGCCACCAGCATGGCGATCGTCAGGTAGCAGGCGGCCGACAGCGTCGAGTGCCCGCTCGGGAAGCTGCCGGAATAGACCGCGACCTCGTGCGGCACCAGGTCGGGCCGCGGGCGGGCATAGAGCGCCTTGGTCGTCTGGCTGGACGCCCAGGCCAGCAGCACGGCGCCGCCCATCACCGCCGCGTGCCGGTACTTCCGGTGGAAGGCGAACGCGAGCACCGCGACCAGGGTGACCACCGCGACCATCGTCGTCCCGCCGAGCGCGGTGATGTCGCGCACCGCCTCCTCGACGGTCTTCGAGCCGATCGGATCGTGCAGGTTGCCCGGCGTGCGGAGCGCCACGATGATGCGCGCGTCGATGGCCTGGGTCTCGCCCTCGGCCATCTCGCCGCCGATGTTGAGGAACGTCCACAGCGCGCCGGCGACCAGGATCAGGCCGATCAGGACGCGCGCTTCGAAGCGGCGGATGAACTTCCAGAGGGTGGCCAGAACGCGGGTGGCGGACATCCGCGCAAGGCTAGGGCCCCGGACCGCCCCGGGCAATCGGCCCAGGGCCTTCGACCGTTCGCTTGGACCGTCGAACTCGAGACTTTTGCTTGAGAGTAGAGCCAGGGGCTTTCCCGACCTCGGACCAACCGCGAGCGCCGAATAGCCTAGGCCGCGATCCCGTCGCCCGCGCCGTCCAGCGCCGAGCGCACGGCGGCCATCGCGGCGTCCTGCGTCTCGTGCGAGCCGTCGGCCACCGTCACGCCCTCCTCGTCGTAGACGCTCCAGCGCCAGACGTCCTCGTCATGGCTGAGCGAATAGGCGAGCAACATTCCGTCACGCATACCCGGTCTCCGATTACCGCGGCGGGTCAACGTCAACGAAAGCACGTCGGTTTCGCACTGCACAATAGAATTCGCGTGATGATGAGATTTCACTCGCGCGAGAGGCGATTCAGGCGCGGTCGATCAGCTCGCGGCCGGCGTCGCGGGCGTTGTTGCAGCCGGTCAGGACCATGGCCACGGCCAGTTCCGCGCGGATGATGTCGAGCATCCTGGCGACCGCCGGCTGGCCGCCGGCGCCCAGCGCCCAGGCCCAGGCGCGGCCGACGAAGCAGGCCTTCGCGCCCAGCGCCAGCGCCTTCAGCACGTCCAGCCCCGAGCGCACGCCGCCATCCATGTACACTTCGAGGTCGCCGCCCACCGCCTCGGCGATGGGCCCCAGCGCCGAGATCGACGAGCGCACGCCGTCGAGCTGCCGCCCACCGTGGTTCGAGACCACCAGTCCCTGCGCGCCGGCCTTCACGGCGGCGCGGGCGTCCTCCACGTCGAGCACGCCCTTGACGACGATCGGGCCGTCCCAGTGCTGGCGCACCCAGTCGATGTCGGCCCAGGTGACCGAGCGGTCGAAGTTCCTCGCGATCCACGCCAGGAAGTCGGTGACACGGCTCCCCTCCTTCACCGCGTCCTGCACCGAGCCCAGCGTGTGCGGCTGGCCGCGCATGAAGAGGTCCCAGGTCCACGCCGGGTGCAGGATGCCGTCCTTCGCCTGGGTCAGCGCCTGTTGCAGCGCCGTGCCGCCCGTGAAGCCCGAGCGCACGTCGCGGTAGCGCGAGCCCGGCAGCGGCAGGTCGACCGTGAACACCAGCACCGGACAGCCGGCCGCCTTCGCGCGCTCCAGCAACGACTTCATGTAGCCGCGGTCCTTCAGCATGTAGAGCTGGAACCAGGGCGCCGTCCCCGTCGCCGCCACCTCCTCGATCGAGCAGACGCTCACCGTCGACAGGCACATCGGCACGCCGGCCGCGCTCGCCGCCCGCATCGCCTGACATTCGCCCCGGCTGGCGTACATCCCCGCCATCCCCACCGGGGCGAGGCCCACCGGCATCTTCAGCGTCTGGCCCAGCGTCTGCACGCTCATGTCCAGCTCGCGCATGTCGCGCATCACCCGCTGGCGCAGGGCCAGGGCCTCGATGTCCTCGACGTTCCGCCGCAGAGTCACCTCGGCGTAGCTGCCGCCGTCGATGTACTCGAAGAAGATGTTGGGCAGCCTGCGGCGCGCCAGTTCCCGAAAGTCCGAAACCGAAGCCGCCCGCATCGCCGCTCTCCCCGACCTGCGCCGGTTGTGGAGCGCACGTCGCCTTCGCGCAAGCCCGGCCTGCCCCCGCGAGTCGCGAGAGGGTCAGGCGTTGGCCGCGGCAGCTCCGGGCGACGCCGCGAAGGGCCGCGCCATGGTGATCCAGACCTGGTGCGCGCGGGCCATCGGTCGGCCGTCGTGGTCCAGCAGCGCCACGCCCGAGACCTCCTTGCGGCCCTCGCGGCTGATCTGCCAGGCGACGATCACGTATTCCTCGCCGGCCACCACCGGATGCAGCACCTCGCCCGTCATCGTGCCCAGCAGCGCCCCGTGCCGCCCCTCGGTCTCGACCCAGGCGAAGTAGCCCGGGCAGTCCAGAGCGGCCCACACGACCTCCGGCCCGACCGTGCCGTCGGCGCGCGCGAAGTTGGCGTGCGGCGTCCAGGTGCAGGCAATGACGCCGGGCGCGGCGCCTTCGAGCTGGCCCGGAAACACCCTCAGGCCGTCACCCTCGCTGCGCTCGGGTCCGCAGGTGAAGCAGATCGGATGGAACCGCTGTTCCTTCTGGATGTGCCGCCCGCTCGCCGCGCGCGCCGCCTCGAGGCTCGGGATCGCCGGCGGGTCCGGCAGCGCCTGCGTCGCCGGCCCACCCTGCCCGATCAGCGCGTCCTCGGCGCCCAGCAGCACCGCCGCCCCGTCGCGGCGCGTCAGCACGAGGTCGCTGTCCAGAGGAACCGGCGCACGGAGCACCGCCGTCACCGGCCCCTCGAGTTCGCCCGAGAGGAGGCCGCACACGTAGCCGCCGTTGCCGGACCTCGGCGGGCCGCAGAATTGGCGGCCGATCTGGATCTTGCTCAAAATCGAACCCGTACGCAGGAAGGATCAAATCAATGGGCGATGCTTTGTCAGGATTACGCAGGGCGTGGGAAGCCGAATTTTGCTGCGCCGCCGTTGGACGAGGCGAACGGTCGCGCTAAAGGCAAGGACATGACACCGCGCCCGGCGCGGAATCGGACACTTCGACGGAGAGACTTCGTGAGCGACCGGATCGAACGACCCTGGGCCCTGATGCGCCATCATGCGGGCTGGGCGGACGTCTTCCACATCGAGCACGAGAGCGCCGACTCGATCACCGGATTTTATCCCGACCGGGAGACGGTGGGCCCGCCGGTGAACTACTCGACCCGCGCCGTGCTCGCGCGCGTCCCGACCCTGGAGGCCGCCCGCGCCGCCCGCGAGGGCGCGGTGGCCGAGTGGCGCAAGCACGATGCCGGCGTGCGCGACGCCGAGACCAGGCTGCGCGACGCCGAGAAGCTGCGCGAGGACGCCTGGCTGGGCTGCCTGCGCGACGCCGCCGAACGCTCCTAGTCCAGAGGCCCCGTTCATCGCGACGGGATGCGCTGGCTCTAGAAGCGCAGGCCCTTCGACAGGAACCAGGCGGCGGCGGCCGCGAGCGCCACGCCCACGATCAGCCGCCACCACGGCGCCCCGGCCAGTCCGGGGTCGCTCGGCAGCGCGCGCCGGCCGGTGATCATCGGCCCCAGCAGGTTCGTGCGCTTCCAGACGAAGTAGTAGGCGATCGCCAGGACATGCAGGACCACCAGGCCCTGCAGGACGCGGAAGCTGAGCTCGTGCCAGCCGGCGATCTCGCGGCCCAGCTCGAAGCTCACGCGGTCCGACAGCGGCCCCGCCTCGAAGGCGTCGATGTCGACGGCGAAGAGCCCTGTCGTCACCTGGACCAGCAGCGTCAACAGGATGGCGACGACGCTCAGCGCGCCCAGCGGATTGTGCCCCGGCGTGGTCGCCACCTCGCGGCGGCCGACGGTCCTGACGTAGGCGACGACCGCCCTTGGCCCCTTCACGAAGCTCGCAAACCGCGCCGTCTCGCCGCCGGCGAAGCCCCACCAGATGCGGAAGATCACCAGGCCGATGATCGCGTAGCCACTCCAGCGGTGCCAGTTCAGGTGATCCTCGGACGACCACCAGGAGAAGGCGATCAGGCCGACCAGCGCCCAATGGACGAGCCGCACCGGCCCGTCCCAGAGCTTCACCCGGGCGCCGCCCGGCGCGGGCTCGGGCACGCCTAGCCCTTCTTCTCTTGCCGGTAGGTCTCGTGGCAGCCCTTGCAGGCCATGAAGGTCGGCCGCACCTGGGCCTTGATGGCGTCGATGTCGCCGCCGGCGGCGATGGTGTTCAGCTTGGCCGCCTCGGTGCGGAACGCCGCCGCCTTGGCGGTGAAGCCGGCCGCATCGCTCCAGATCTCGTTCTTCGCCTCGCTCATCGGCCGCGCGGCCACGCCGCTGCCGCGCGGGAACCAGGTGGGCAGGCCGGTCGCCGCCGTGTTGATCGCGCGCGCGTTCGAGGCCAGGACCGCCTTGTCGGGCGAACCCTTGCGCAGCTCGTCGTTGAGGCCCTTGAAGGCCTTGCCGAGGTTCTCGAAGTTCTGGTGACGGGCATAGGCCGCCTTGGTCGCGGCGCTGGCGTTCTTCGGCATCGGATCGTCGTGAGCGAACGCCCCGCCCGCCGCGATCGCGGCTCCGATCCCCAACGCGACGGCCATCGCCGCGCCTCTGCTCATCATCGCCGTCATCGTTGCAGGCCTTCTCTGATCCCCGAGTGTACGGATGGAGATTGAAGGCTTCAGCGCTTGGCCGTCAACGGCTTCGAAACCCCGGTCCGGACCGGCGCGCCAGCCGCCCTCGCCTCGCCGACCAGCGCGCCGCAGTTGGCGTCCTTGGCGAGACCCGGGTCGATGAACGGCAGGATCGCAGCGAGCGGCGACAGGAACGACCCCAGCGCCACCGCGCCACCGCCCTGCGCGATGGCGGCGCCCGGCTCCACGCCCAGCTTCGGCGCCATCAGCGGGCCCTTCATCGTCACCGGCAGCAGGACGCGCACGAGGCGGAACTTCTTGTCATGGCCGCGCACCCTGAAGTCCATCCGTTCGGTGTCGAGATTGATCGAGCCCTTGCCGGTCACCACGACGGGCCCGGTGTCGAGCACGATCGACTCGGCCGTCATCACGCCGTCGGTGGTCGTGAAGTTCGCCACCGCGCAGCGGAGTTCGGTGGTGTCCTTCTTCTTCAGGAGGCCCAGGCCCTTGATCACGTTCACGCCCATCAGCTCGGCGATCGACTCGCGGATCTCGCCGCCGGGCGCGACCACCGTCACCTGCCCGTTCGCGCCGCCGAAGGTCTTGTGCAGCGTGTTCCCCGAGCCCGAGAGCCGCGCGCGGCCCACCAGCCCGCCCGCGACCACGGGGCCGCCCTGGAACGCGGTCGGGATCAGCCATTCCAGGCGCGCGTTCGACAGGCGCAGGTCGAGCTCGGTCGCGGGCACGGCGCCGCGCGCGTTCAGCGCCAACTGTCCCTCGATCCGTCCCTGCGGCAGGTCGAGGCGCACCGGCTCGGCGCGCAGGAGGCCGTTGTCGAGCTTCACCCGCACGGAGGCGGCGCTCAGCCTGATCGGCGTGTCGCGGATCGAGAGCGCGCGGTAGCTCACGTCGGCGTCCATCGCCCGCATCCGCGTCACATCCAGCGGCGCGTCCGAGAAGATGCGCTGCCGCGCCACCATCGTGCGGGCGATGGCGACCTGCTCCGGCGACGCCGTCTCGCCGGGCCCCACCTTCGGCGCGGCGCCGAAGATCGCGCCCAGATCGTCGAAGTCGAGGCTGCGCGAGCGCAGGTCGGCCTTCAGCAGCGGCCGCTCGCGCCCGGTGGTGACCGAGACGTCGCCGGAAAGGTCGGAGTCGCCCACCCGGCCGGAAAGGTTGCCGACCTTCCAGACGAAGCCGTCGCGCTCCAGCCGGCCGCGCAGGCTGTAGGGCGGCGTGTTCGGCAGCGCGACGCCGATGAGGGGGAACAGCGCCGCCATGTCCGGGCCGCGCATCGTGGCGTCCATATGGAACGCGCCCATGTCGAACGGCCTCGGCACCGCCCCGCGGGCGGTGATGTAGGTGTCGCCGGCCCGCAGGTCGACGTCGAACGGGTACGGCTTGCTGCGCTCGATGTTCAGCAGCGGCCCGCCGGTCACCTCGGCGCGGAACGCCGCGCCGTTGATTGTGCCGCGGCCCAGGAGCTCGAACCCGCGGTTCTTTTCGCCCAGGTTCTCGCGGGCGTTGATCGCGCCCTGGAAGCGGACGTCGCGGCGCGCGTCGATGTAGCTCAGGCGTCCGTCGCGGATCACGAAGTGCTGGATCGGCGGGAAGTCGGCGGGCGGCTGCACGCGGCCGTCCGAGAAGTCCCAGTTCCTGCGGCCTTCGGCGTCGGCGAGCAGGCGGAAGTCGGGCCGGTCGACGGCCAGCACCCGCGTGTCGAGCTTGCCCCACAGCAGCGGCACGAGCCGCACCCGGATCGTCAGCCGCGCGATCGAGCCCATCTTGCCCGTCCCCGCCCAGGCGGGATTTGCGATCGAGATGTCGTCGACGGTGGCGCTCGGCCGCCAGGACCACAGGTCGACGTTCAGGTCGCCGGCGATGGTCACCTCGCGGTGCAGCCGCGCCGAAGCCGCCCGCTCCAGGGGCCCGCGGAACCAGTTCCAGTCCCAGATGGCGACCAGGATCGCGATGGCGAGCGCGATGACGGCGAGCGCCGCCGCGGCCCAACCCAGCCGCGTCTTCGTCTTCGGCGTCAGCCGCGGCGCCGTCGGATGCGCCAGCCGTTCGCGCAGCGGCCGGCGGCGGCCGGGCTGGGCGTTCGGCGAGGGGCCCCGGCGGCGGCCGGGCTGGGGATTCTGAACGGGCTGCTGGCTCACGCAAGGCCTCCGGAGCCTCCTCAACGCATCCGGCGCGCGTCCGTTTCCCAAGCGTGGCTAATGACTTACCCCGCGCGCGGTCACGGCGGCGCGGGCCGTCGCGGCGATGATGGCCAGGTCGAAGCCGAACGACCGGCGCGCCAGGTACTCGGCATCCAGCTTCACCTTCTCGGAGATCGGCAGTTCGTCGCGGCCGTTGATCTGCGCCCAGCCGGTGACCCCGGGACGCAGCCGCTCGACGCCCGCCGCGGTCCGCAGCGCCACCAGGTCGTCCTGGTTGAAGAGCGCGGGCCGCGGGCCCACCAGGCTCATGTCGCCCACCAGGACGCTCCAGAGCTGCGGCAGCTCGTCGAGGCTGGACCTGCGCAGGAACCGCCCGAGCGGCGTGATCCAGCGGCCGGGCTCCTCCAGCAGGTGGGTGGCGACGTCCGGCGTGTCGGTCCGCATCGTGCGGAACTTCGGCATCGCGAACAGCCGGTTCTCTCGCCCGACGCGCTTCGACCAGTGGATCGCTGGGCCGGGGCTGCTCAGCCGCACCATCGCCGCGAGCGCCAGCAGCACGGGCCAGCCCAGGGCCAGCCCGACCACCGCCACGAAGATGTCGAAGCCCCGCTTCAGCACCCGCCGTTGTTAGCCCCGAGCGGCGGGGTGCGCCAAGTCAGGCCTCGGCGGACGGCGGCGCGTCCGCCTTGCGCACCCGCGGCTTCGGCGCGGCGGCGGCCTCGCCGACCGGCTCCGGAGCCGCTTCGACCACGGGTTCCGGCGCGGCCTCGACCACCGGTTCGAGGATCGGCTCCGGTTCCGCGACGGCCTCGACGACGGAGGCCGGCGCGAGGAAGGCGGCGACGGGCCCCACCGGCGCCGCTTCGCCGCCGACGGGCGCGGACGGCAGGTCCGGGGTCGCGGCCTCAACGGCCTCCACCGCCGCCTCGACGATCTCCAGGGCCGGGACCGCCAGCACCGCCACCGCTTCGGGGAGCGCCTCGGCCGTCGCGTCGAACAGGGCCTCCAGGTTGGCGGGCCGGGCCCACTGGGTCATCCACCAGTAGGCGACGCCGCTCGCCGCGGCCGCGCCGAAGTAGCCCCACAGGGGCGAGGCCACGCCCAGGAGCAGATTCGGGCTGACGGGCGCCCGGGGCATCTCGGGAAGATCGAAGGTCGCCATGGGAAGGTCCTCTGCGGCGCAGGTTTGTGCAACGCAACATAACCCATCTCTCACCTTCGCGATTGCGAAATTATCGCGTCGGGAGCGCATAGACCCGATGACCGCCGCCGGCGCCCAGGGCTTCGGCGACCCAGCCGCAGATGGCGGCAAGCGGCGCCGCCAGTTCCGGCCCGTCCACCAGCACCAGCGCGCACCCGTTCATCCTCATCGGGTCGCTCAGCGGCCTGACCCGGCATTCGGCCGCCAGCATCGGCGCGGCGACCTCGTCCTCCAGGTCGCGCAGGAAGGAGTCCAGCGTCTCCAGGTCCTTGATCGGCAGCCAGACCAGCGTCTGGACCGCCGGGTTCCGGGCCCTCAGCGCCGCCAGCGTGTCGACGATCCGCGCGTAGTCGTCCGGCTTCTCGAACGGCGGGTCGATCAGCACCAGGACGCGGCCCGACGGCGGGCACTCGCGCACGGCGGCCTCATAGCCGTCGGCGTTCAGCGTCCGCACCGCCGGGCCCCTTCCCTTCAGCGCCTCGCGCAGCGCGTCGTGCTCTTCCCGGCGCAGTTCGCAGGCGACGTAGCGGTCGGCGGGCCGCAGCGCCTCGGCGATCAGCCAGGGCGAGCCCGGATAGCGCCGCGCCGCGCCGCCGCCGTTCAGGTCGGCCACGGCCCGGCGCAGCGACGCGAACTCGGCCGGCGCATCGGCCGCAGCCTGCAGCTTCGCGATCCCCGCCTCGGCCTCGCCCGACTTGCGCGCCTCGACACCGGCCAGGTCGTAGAGCCCGCGCCCGGCGTGCGTGTCGATCACGGTCAGGGGCCCGCCGCCCTTCGTCAGCTCGGCCAGCAGGCGCAGCAGCGCGGCGTGCTTCACCAGGTCGGCGAAGTTCCCGGCATGGAAGGCGTGGCGGTAGTTCAAGTCGA
>NZ_JAEUMO010000224.1 GCF_016793285.1 Phenylobacterium sp. | reverse complement strand
GCGGCATGACCGAGCCGGCCGCCATCATGCTGGTGGACGACGAGCCGCAGATCGCGCGCTGGCTGAGCCCGGCGCTGCGGGCGGCGGGCTACCACGTCGAGCACGCCGAGACCGGCGCCGCAGCGCTGAAGCGGCTGGCCGACACCCGCTGCGACCTCGTGCTCCTGGACCTGGGCCTGCCCGACATGGACGGCAAGGACCTGATCCCGCGCATCCGCGAGTGGTCGGACACGCCGATCATCGTGATCTCGGCGCGCGACCAGGAGGCCGAGAAGGTGGCCGCGCTGGACCTGGGCGCCGACGATTTCGTCAACAAGCCGGTCGGCGTGGACGAGCTGCTGGCGCGCATCCGCGCGGCGCTGCGAAACCGCGCCCGGCGCGTGGCCCAGCAGCCGGCGTTCAGGTCGGCCGACCTGGAGGTCAACTTCGCCGCCCGGCGGGTCTGGGTGGAAGGCGTCGAGATCAAGCTGACGCCGCGCGAGTACGACCTGCTGCGGGCCCTGGCGCGCCAGGCCGGCATGGTGCTGACGCACGCCCAGATCATCGGCGCGGTCTGGGGCTCGGACGCCAACGTGGAGGCCCAGCATGTGCGCGTGCTGATGGCGCAGCTCCGCAACAAGCTGGAGGCCGACCCGTCGAATCCGCGGCTGCTGCTGACCGAGACCGGCGTCGGCTACCGGCTGAAGAGCGACGAGGACCCCTGAAGCGGCGACCGCCGGGCCGGGTTACACCTTCGCTCGACAACCGCCGGTCTCTGCGAGACCATTCCGCCGACGAGGCGAACCGGCCGGACACGGGCGGACGCCTGAAGGCCTGGGGAGGACCACGTCATGCACGCCGCCAAGCGTCCGTTCGCCGCAAAGACCTGGGCCTTCGGCCTGCTGATCGCCGCGGCGCCGATGGCGCCGGGGACCGCGGTGGCCGCCGATGCGCCGGCCAAGGCCGCGCCCGCGAAGGCGGCCGCCTACAAGGCGCCCAGGAATGCGTTCGGCCAGCCGGACCTGTCGGGCGCCTGGAGCAACGCGACGCTCACGCCCATGATGCGGCCGGCGAAGTTCGGGACCCGTTCGGTGATGACGCCCGACGAGATCCACGCCGCCGAGGAGGCCGCGGAGGTCGAGGTCGAGGAAGGCAACGCCGAGACCGATCCGAACGCCGACGCCGAACACCGCCAGAAGTTCTCGAACCTGAAGCCCGAGTACGCGGCGGCGGGCGGGGATACGGGCGGCTACGACCGCGGCTGGCTGGACCCCGGCAGCTCGGTGATGCGGGTGAACGGCGAGGCGCGCACCAGCCTCATCACCACGCCGAACGGCCAACCCCCGGCCCGCAAGCCGGGCGCGCCGCCCGCGCCGCGGTTCGGCGGCGGCATGGGCAGCTTCGATTCCTACGAGGCCCGGTCGCTGGGCGAGCGCTGCATCATGAGCTTCGGCCGCAACGCCGGCCCGCCGATGCTGCCCAACGGATTCTACAACAACAACTACCAGTTCGTGCAGACCGCCGACGCCTTCGTCATCAACGTGGAGATGATCCACGACACCCGGATCGTGCGGCTGAACGCCAGGCACCGCACCGACGGCGTGCGCAGCTACATGGGCGATTCCATCGGCTGGTGGGAGGGCGACACCCTGGTGGTCGAGACCACCAACTTCCTGCCGAACCAGCAGTGGATGGGAAGCTGGGAAAACCTGAAGGTCACCGAGCGCTTCACCCGCGTGGGCGACAAGCGCGTGCGCTACGCCTTCCAGGCCGAGGACCCGACGATCTGGGAGAAGCCCTGGGGCGGCGAGTACGAGTTCTACGCCCTGAACGGCCGCGTCTACGAATACGCCTGCCACGAGGGCAACTACGCCCTGCCGGGCATCCTCGCCGGCGCCCGGGCACAGGAGGAAGAGGCGCGCAAGGCGGCGGCCGCCGCGCCGGCGCCGGCGCCGACAAAGGCGGGCGCGAAGGCCGGCGGCGGGGCGCAGTAGACCTCCTCTCCCCCGAACGCGCAGCGCGAAGAGAGGGAGAGGGGCTTTACTCCGCCGCCTGCAGCAGCGGCGCCGCCTGCCGCCCGCGGATGAGGCGGCCGGGGAGCGGGCCGGCGGGTTGGCCGTCGCGGTAGATGATCTGCCCGGACTTGACGGTGGCGACGTAGCCCTCGGCGTCCTGCATGAGGCGGCGCGCGCCCGTCGGCAGGTCGTAGACCATGTAGGGCACGCCGAGCTTCAGCCCCTCGAAGTCGATGACGTTGAGGTCGGCGAGATAGCCGGGGGCGACGACGCCGCGGTCGTCCAGGCCCACCGCCCGGGCCGTATCGAGGGTCTGGGCGCGGATGGTCCGGCTGAGGTCCAGCTTCGGGCCGCGGGTGCGGTCGCGGCACCAGTGGGTGAGCATGAAGGTGGGCAGGCTGACGTCGCAGATGGCGCCGACGTGGGCGCCGCCGTCCGAGAGGCCGGACAGGCAGTTCGGATTCGTCAGCATCGCGTGGACGTTGTCGAGGCTGCCCTCGACGTAGTTGTGCATCGGGAAGAACAGGAAGGCGCGGCCTTCGTCGGCGATGAGGGCGTCGTAGACCAGCTCGTCGGGATCGACGCCCAGCGCCCTGGCCCGGGCGCCCAGGCTGGTGGAGGGGTCTGGCTCGTAGTCCACCGCGCCGCCCTCGATGGCGTACATCTTGTGGTGGGCGCCGGCGAGCGAGTTGATGAACGGGTGGCCCTTGGCCGGCGCCTCGGCGATGAGGCGCTCGCGGAAGGCCGGATCCCTCATGCGGGCGACCTTCTGCGCCAGCGGCAGGTCGGCGATCTCGGCATAGGACGGGCGGCTGATGAAGGGGTGAGCCGAGCCCTGCAGGCCCAGCATCAGGCCCACCGGGCGGCCGGCGACCTGGGCCTTGATCGGGTAGCCCTCCTCCACCGAGGCATCCATGCGGTCCATCAGCTCGCGCCAGCGGTCGGGGACCACGTCGGCCTGCACCAGCGAGAAGGTGAGCGGCTGGCCGGCGATCCTGGTCAGGTCGCGGATGAGGGCGAACTCCTCGTCCATGTCGGCGAAGTCGCTGACCCACTGCAGGACGCCCGAGCCGGCGTCGGCGAGGCCCTCGGCGATGGCCTCCATCTCGGCGCGGGCGGCGCCGATGGTGGGGGTGAGGTCGCCGTCGGCCGTGCGGTGGACCATGGTCCGCGTGGTCGAGAACCCCAGCGCGCCGGCCCGGATGGCCTCGGCGGTCAGCGCGCGCATCCGGCGGGTCTCGTCCGGCGTGGCCGGATCGCGGTTGGCCCCGCGCTCGCCCATGACGTAGACGCGCAGCGCCCCGTGGGGGACCTGGACGGCGACGTCGATGTCGTGCGGCAGGGCGTCGACCGCATCCATGAACTCGGCGAAGCTCTCCCACGTCCAGCTCAGGCCCTCGTGCAGGGCTGCGCCGGGGATATCCTCGACGCCCTCCATGAGGCGGATCAGCGTGTCCTCGTCGCCCTTGCGCACCGGCGCGAAGCCCACGCCGCAGTTGCCGGTGACAACCGTGGTCGCGCCCAGGGTCGAGGACGGCGTCAGCCGCGAGTCCCAGGTGACCTGGCCGTCGTAGTGGGTGTGGATGTCGACCCAGCCGGGCGTGACCATCAGGCCCCGGGCGTCGATCTCCTCGCGGCCCTTGCCGGCGACCTGGCCCACGGCGACGATGCGGTCGCCGCGGACGGCGACGTCGGCGGCGACAGGCGCGGCGCCAAGGCCGTCGAACACGGTCCCGCCACGGATCACCAGGTCGTAGTCGGACATGGGCTGCTCCTTCGAGGGCGGCATCATCGCGCGGGGAGGCCGGGTCGGGAAGCCTGACGCGGGGGCGCCCTCACGGCCGATCGTCGGGCGGCGGTCGCGGAACTAGGCCTTGGCGAAGCGGACGGCGTTGCGTTCGCGGGCCTTGGCGGCCTCCACGTCGCGGTCTCTCGGCGGGGCCTGGGTTTCGAGGTCCTCCAGGAGGTGGTGGGCGATGTGGGCGACGTCATGCACCGCGCGGTCGAAGGCCCTCCGGTTGGCCTTCGACGGGGCGTTGAAGCCCGACAGCTTGCGGACGAACTGCAGCGCTGCGGCCTGGATCTCGTCGTCCGTGGCCGGCGGGTCGAAGTTGAAGAGGGTCTTGATGTTGCGGCACATGGCGGTCGTCCTGGGCCTCGGGTGTGTCGGAAGTCAGGCCTTCTCGGGCTCGGGCGTGTCGCGGCCGATGCCGCCGAGCTGCCAGCCGACCGCCTTGGTCATCCGCTCGTAGAAGCTGACCTCGTAGGCCTCTTCCGGCGTCTCTCGCACCATGCGGTCCATGATGACGGCGTCCTCGCCGACGAGGATCCGCCAGCGCTCGGCCTTCACGCCGTCCAGGATGATGGTCGCGGCCTGGGCCGCGGTGGTCGGCGCATCCTCGAGGAAGCG
>NZ_JAEUMO010000192.1 GCF_016793285.1 Phenylobacterium sp. | reverse complement strand
GAGCGGCGCGGGCAGGTTCCTGGCGGTCTCGGCGGCGCCGGCGCAGGTGCCGAGCGAGTCGAAGATGCCGGTGGCCACCAGCACCGTCAGCTTCGGGGTCAGGGCCACGGCCTCGGCTGTGCCGGGCAGCGGCGGGCCGAGTTGCGGCGGACCGGCGCCGGTGCGGACGGCCTCGGCGTAGGCGGCGTCGTACTCGGCCTTGGTGACCGGCGCAGTGGCGTAGTTCCAGCGGGCGCCGACGGGCTGCGGGGCCTTTCCGGTCGGGAGATAGCCGTCCTCCAGGCGCTCGAGGCCGACGTAGGGCAGATCGGTGCGGTAGCCGAGGTCTTCGGCGAAGTAGCGCAGGAGTACCGGCGCACGCGCCTCGCCTTCGCCCCCTTCGCCTTGCGGACGGCCTGAGATGCGCATGTCGAAGGTGTCCAGCGTCTTGCCGGGGACGAGCGCGGTGCGGAACTGGCGCGGGGTGACGGCCAGCGTCTTGCGGTCGATGGCGGCCGCGGGGAGACCGGTCAGGCGGGCGAGGTCCTGGGCGATGGCCTCGCGCTCGGCGTCGGTCAGGGCCTCTCGGCGGCGGAGCGCCGGGATGTAGGTCTGCCGCACCCAGGCCTCGGCGGCGGCGCGTGCGGCGGCCTCGTCCCGCCCGGAGAGCTTGCCGTGGAAGGCGGCGGTGGCGGGCAGGTTGGCGAGCCGCAACGCGCCGACGTCGCCCGTCGTGGTCCACTCGTCCTTCAGGCCCGCGCCGCCCGAGATGAGGACGAGGCCGTCCACCTTCACGCCGCGCTTCAGCAGCGCCGCGCCGACGTTGGCCGCGCGGCCCGCGCCCCAGCTCTCGCCGATCAGGTAGAGCGGGCTGTCCTGGGCGCCGTGCAGCAGCCGCCATGAGCGGACGAACTCGGTGACCGAGGCGACGTCGCCGACGGTGCCGTAGAAGGCCTCGGCGTACTCGGCTCTGGCCGGCCGGCTCCAGCCGGCGCCGATGGGGTCGACGAGGACGAGGTCGGTGTCGGTGAGCCAGGTGTCGGCGTTGTCGATGAGCTTGCCGGCCTCGACACGGCGCGGCCCGGCGACTTCGAAGTGGAGCAGGGTGGAGGCCGCGCCGGGGCCGCCGTTCCAGACGAAGGTGACGGGGCGCGGCTTGGCGGCGGCGACGCGGTAGGCGGTGTAGCCCATGAAGCCGCGCGGCTCGCCGGTCTCGGCGTCGCGGATCGGGATGCGGCCGACCTCGGCGGTGTAGCTGAGCGGCTTGCCGGCGACCGCGATGCGGTGGTCGGTGACGACCGGACCGTCGGGCGTGGCGAGAGCGAGCGCGGCGGCAAGGGCGAGCGCGGCGGGCATCAGGCGGGCTTCCCGCCCTTCACCCACGCGCGGATGTCGTCGGTGAAGGCCTTCAGGCTGGGTTCGTGGGTGTAGGCCATGTGGCCGCCGACGTACTGGCGCTGGAAGACGCGCTCGCGCGGGTAGTCGCTCTGGGTCACCAGGTAGCGGGCCGGGCCGATGGTGGTGGTGAGGTCGTAGTAGCCCGTGCCGATCATCAGGCGGAACTTCGGGTTGGCCTTGAAGGCCTTCGAGATCTGCGCCTGGTAGTCGTAGTCGAAGAAGGGGCCGCCGGGGCCCAGCGTGCCGTTCCACTCCCAGGCGTTCGCGCCCGGCGCGATGCCGCGGTAGTCGGCGGCGGGCCAGGGCACGCCGAGGGTCCTGGCGTAGTGTTCCAGCATCATCGGCTGGATCGGCGCCTGCAGCTTGCCGGCCGGGTCGACCGGCCGCTCGCCGGCCTTCGGCGCGGGGCCGACGTAGCGGGCGTCGTACATGCCCAGCATCAGGTCCTCGGCCTTCATCAGCTCGCGCAGGTAGGCGACCTTGGTGATCGTGAGGTCGTGCTCGAGGTAGTAGGCCCGGGAGACGCCGGTCAGCGCCTCCAGCCGCTCGGCCATCGCGCGCCGCTCGGCGGCGGGCAGGTCGTTGCCCTTGAGCAGCGCCTGCAGGTAGTCGCGCATGCCCCATTCGTAGGCGATCTCGACCACCTCGGCGGGGTTGCCTGGCAGGCCGCGCGACTTGCCGTGGTAGGCGGCGATGGCGGCGAGGGCGGTGATGTTCGTGGCGTAGGCCAGCGCGTTCTTCGCGCGCTGGCTGGTCTCGATCATGTTCACGGCCTGGCCGAACAGGAAGACCCCGTCGAGCGGCAACGTGGCCGAGAGCTGCCCGGCCATGACGGCGGCGCGCATGGTGCCGTAGCTTTCGCCCAGCACGTACCTGGGCGAGGCCTCGCGGCCGTTGGCCCTGATCCAGGCGGCGACGAAGTCGCTGACCGACTGGGCGTCGCCGTTGACCGAGTAGAAGTAGGCCTGCTTGCCGGCGCCCATGATGCGCGAGAAGCCGGTCTCGGCCGGGTCGATCAGGACGATGTCGCAGGCGTCGAGGACGGTCAGCGTGTTGTCGACGAGCTGCGGCGGGTTCGGCGCAGGCGCCTTGGGATCCTGCGCCACGACGATGCGCCTGGGACCCAGCGCCAGCATGTGCAGCGTCGCCGAGGACGACGACGGGCCGCCGTTGAAGGCGAAGAGGACGGGGCGCTTCGCCGGATCGGCGCCGGGCTTCACGTAGGCGGTGGTGACGAAGCGGCAGGTCGGTTCGCCCGCGGCGTTCCGGATCTCCGTCGCGCCGACGGTGGCGACGTAGTCGACCTTCTGGCCGTTGAAGACGCCGGCGTTCTTCGTGACGAACGGGCCGTCGGCGGCGGGCGTCGAGACGGCCTGGGCGGCGGCGGGCGCGGCGGCCAGCAGTCCTGAAGCGCCCAGAAGCGCCCGCTTGGTGATCTCCGGCATGAGGCCTCCCCGATGGTGCGGGCAACGCTAGCGCGGGACCGGCGGAATTTCCTTGCGTTGTGCTGCGGCGGGCGAAATGCGGCGGCATAGGCTATGTGGCGCCGCTGGCGGCTGCGCATTGAACTTGTCGCGCTGTGGGGTCGGGGGCCGCAGATCGAATAGAAAATCCCGACCTCGAAGGTACGATTAAGCCCGTCGTGGGGAGGCCTGCATGCCGCTGAAGTTCGCCGCCGCAGTCGTGGCCGTTTGGGGCGCTGTCCTGGCCGTCGCCGTGAGCGCTCCGGCGCTGGCCGCGACGCAGAAGTTCGTGGCCATGGCGGGCGGCGAGAAGGTGGGTCACCTGACCGCCGAGGTGACCGGCCGCCACGTCGCCGTCGACTACGCGGTGGTGAACAACGGCCGCGGGCCCAAGGCGCGCGAGCAGATCGACCTCGACGCCGCCGGCATGCCGGTGACCTGGACCATCGAGGGCGAGAGCCTGTTCGGCAGCCCGGTGAACGAGCACTTCGCCTGGAAGGCCGGCAAGGCCGAGTGGGCGAGCCAGGCCGACAGGGGCGACGTCCCGGCCGCGAAGCCCGTGCTCTACATCGGCAACGACGTGAGCCCCTGGATGCTGGGCGTCTACGTGAAGGCGCTGCTGAAGGCGCCCGGCCAGACGCTGCCGGTGCTGCCGTCGGGCCAGCTCAGGCTGAAGGAGGTGCGCAAGCTCACGGTGGGCGAGGGCAAGGCGGCGGTCCCGGTCACGGTCTACGAGCTCTCGGGCATCGACCTCAATCCGGACTACGTGCTCCTGGACGCCAAGGGCGACCTCTTCCAGGCCGGCGGGGTGATCCGCGAGGGCTACGAGAGCCAGTTGCCGATGCTGCAGCGGGTGAGCCGCGAGATCGCGCAGAGCCGGGCCGAGGATGCGCGCAGGCAGTTGGCGCACCGCTTCGAGGGGCCGGTGCGGATCCGCAACGTGCGCGTGTTCGATCCCGTCGCGATGAAGCTGTCGGGGCCGTCGCAGGTGATCGTGTTCGGCGACCGGATCGCGGGCGTGCTGCCGGAGGACGGGCAGCCGACGCCGAAGGACGAGACCACCATCGACGGGCAGGGCGGGACGCTGCTGCCCGGGCTGCACGACATGCACTCGCACACGTCGCTGGGCTCGAACCTGTTCAACCTGGCGGCCGGCGTCACGGCCACGCGCGACCAGGGCAACGACAACGCCCAACTGCTGGGCATCGTCGACGGGCTGAACGCCGGCAGGCTCGCGGGCCCGCGGATCGTGCGCAACGGCTTCCTGGAGGGCCGCAGCCCGTACTCGGCGCGCAACGGCTTCATCGCCGACAGCCTGGACGACGCGCTGAAGGACGTGCGCTGGTACGCCGACCACGGCTACTGGCAGGTCAAGATCTACAACAGCTTCAACCCCGACTGGGTCGCGCCCGTGGCCGCGGAGGCCAAGCGGCTCGGCATGGGCGTGACGGGCCACGTCCCGGCGTTCTCGTCGCCCGACCGGGTGATCCGGGACGGCTACGACGACATCGCCCACATCAACCAGTTGATGCTGGGCTGGATCCTCGATCCCAAGGAGGACACCCGCACGCCGCTGCGCCTCACCGGCATGGCGCGGGCCAAGGACCTGGACCTCAGCTCGGCCCGGGTGCGCACGACGGTCGAGCTGATGAAGGCCAACAAGGTCGCGCTGGACACCACGGCGATGACGCTGGAGCGGCTGATGCTGTCGCGCTCGGGCGAGGTGCAGGCGGGCGACCGGCCGTACCTGGACCACGTGCCGATCGGCTACCAGCGCTACCGGCGGCGTTCGTTCGTGACCATCAGGACGCCGGCCGACGACGCGGCCTACCAGCAGAGCTTCATCAAGATCCTGGAGACGATGAAGCTGCTGGACGACGAGGGCATCCAGCTCCTGCCCGGCACCGACGACGCCACCGGCTTCTCGCAACTGCGCGAGCTGGAGCTCTACGTGGCGGCCGGCATCCCGGCGGCCAAGGTGCTGCGGCTGGCGACGCTCGACTGCGAGCGCTACTTCAAGCGCGACCACGAGCTGGGCACGATCGAGCGCGGCAAGCTGGCCGACTTCATCCTGGTGGACGGCGATCCCACCCAGGACATCGGCGCGATCCGCAACACGCGCATGACCATGGTGGGCGGCGTCGCCTACTACCCGGCCGAGATCTACGGCTTCCTGGCCATCAGGCCGTTCTCGCCGCCGCCGCCGGTGACCGCCGCGGTGGTCCCGGCTCGCCCGGCCGCCGACCGATGAGGCGGCTGCTGATCGCCGCGCTGGCGGCCCTGGCGCTCGCCGCCCCCGCCGCGGCCCAGGCGCCGGCGAAGCTGGGGATCGTGCTCGCCCCCAGGCCCGGCGCGGGCATGGGCGTGACGATGACGATGGCCAGCCCCGGGCTGAAGGCAGGGGACGGACTGGTCCGTATGCCTCTGCGGCTCGTGGGCGTCCCGCGGCCGGCCTGGGCCGACGACCAACTGACGGCGAAGGACGACCAGGGCGCGCTGCCGCTCGCCCAGTCCGACGAGCCGGCGACGCCGCAGGGCGTGTACCGCCGCTGGAGCGTGGGCCGGGCGACCGTCGGCGACGTGGTCGTGCGCTACGTGGCGCCGGCCCGCAAGGTGACCGCGGCCACCAACAACGGCCCGCTGTTCGACCTGCGCGAAGAGGCCGGCGGGTTCGCCGGCGCCGGCAACGGCTTCCTGGCCGCGCCGGTTCAGCCCGGGCCGTGGAGTATCCGCCTGGCCTGGGACCTCTCGGCCTCCGCGCCGGGCTCGCGCGGGATCTGGTCGCTGGGCGAGGGGACGGTGGACACTGTGGGTCCCTCCGAACTGTTGCATTTCAGCTACTACTACGCAGGTCCAGTGAAGTCGTATCCGAAGGCGGGCGATCCGCACTTCAGCTTCTATTGGCTCTCGGACCCGCCGTTCGATCCGAACGAGCTCGGCGACAGGATGCGCGCGCTCTACGGCAGCATGGCGAAGTTCTTCGACGACGAGGGCGGCAGCTACCGCGTGTTCGTGCGGCAGAATCCGTTCCTCGGCACCGGCGGCACGGGTTTGGCCCGCTCGTTCATGTTCGGCTACAACTTCGACGCCAGGCCGACGGTGGACAGCCTGCAGGGCCTGCTGGCCCACGAGATGGCGCACACCTGGCCCGCGATGCAGGGCGAGCACGGCGACACCGCCTGGTACTCCGAGGGCATGGCCGAGTACTACTCCACGGTGCTCTCGCACCGCGCCGGGGCGATCTCGACCGAGCGGCTGGTGAAGACCTTCAACGAGCGCGCCGCCGCCTACTATTCCAACCCCTACATCGCCTACACGAACCCGGAGGCGGCCAAGGTCTTCTGGACCGATCCGGTCGCGCAGACCGTGCCCTACGGCCGGGGCTGGATGTACCTGCAACAGACCGACGCGGCGATCCGCGCGGCGACGATGGGCCAGCGCAGCCTGGACGATATCGTCAAGGCGATCCGCAAGCGGCAGGAGGCGAACAGGCCCTACGGCATCCCGGTCTGGCTGGAGCTCGTGGGCGCCGAGATCGGGCCGGCCAGGGCCAGGGCGATGTACGACGACGTGGTCGCCGGCAAGCTGCTGCTGCCGCCGAAGGATCTCTATGCGCCTTGCCTGAGCGTGGTGCGCAGGGACGTGCGGCCGTTCCAGCTCGGCTTCGCGCGCAGTTCGCTGAACGACGAGCGGGTGGTGAAGGACCTCGTGGCCGGCTCGGCGGCCGAGCAGGCCGGCGTGCGCAACGGCGACGTGATCGTGCAGACCAGCGACGTCAACGAGGTGCGCAAGGACGACACCAGGTCGATCACGCTCACCCTGAGGCGCGGCGAGACGCAGACCACGGTCACCTACCTGCCGCGCGGCGCGCCCGTGGAAGGTTGGGGCTGGGAACGCACGGCCGGCGTCCCCGACTCGGCCTGCCGGTTCTAGGATCGCGACCATGACCGAGCAGCTCCGCCGCGGCGTACGCCTCATCGACCTGGTGATGCTGGGGGCCGGGACGGCCATCGGCGCGTCGATCTTCTCGGTCCTGGGGCCGGCGGCGCAGATCGGGCACGAGGCCATCCTGGTGGCGGTGGTGCTGGCGGCGCTGCCGATGATCCTGTTCGGGATGGTCTATGCCTACATGGCCTCGGCCGTGCCGAAGACCGCGGCCAGCTTCGAATGGCAGCGGATGTTCACGCACCCGCTGATCGCCTTCGCCATCGTCTGGCTGCGCATCCTGTCCAACGCGGTGGTGATGATCGTGCTCGGGCAGGTGCTGGTGATGTACCTCGGCAAGGTGATCGCGATCCCGGCCAAGCCGGTGATGTTCGGCCTGTTCTGCGCCGTGTTCGCGCTGAACTTCCTGGGCGTGGCGATCGCGGCGCGGACGCAGACGATCCTGATGCTCATGCTGCTGGTGGTGTTCGCGGTGTTCGTCGCCGCCGGCGCGCCGTCGTGGAACCCGCAACTGATCCCGCAGGCGCTGTCGCTGGGCTGGACGCCGGTTCTGGCGGCGCTGCCCCTGATGATCCAGCTCTTCCTCGGCATCGAGACGACGACCGAGGTGGGCGAGGAGGTGGCCGATCCCAAGCGGGTGGTGCCGCTGGGCCTGGCGCTGGCGGTGCTGCTGACGGTGGTGGTCTACGTCTCGATCGCATTCACGGCGATGAGCCTCGTGGGCGCCGACGGTCTGGCGGCCAGCGACGCGCCGCTGCTGACGGCCGCCGAGGCGGCGCTGGGCGGATGGGCGACGCCGCTGATCGTGACGGCGGCGGTCCTGGCGCTGTCGAAGTCGATGAACGCGGTCTTCCTGGTCTTCGCGCGCTTCCTCTACGCGATGGGCAAGGCCGGCGTGCTGCCGGCGCCGCTGGCGGCGATCCATCCGCGGTTCGGCACGCCGCACATCGCCACGATCACGGCCTTCGGCGCCTGCTGCCTGGGTCTCTTCCTCCCGTCCAGCCTGCTCTTCCTGCTGCTGGCGGTGAACATCCCGACGATGATGAAGTACCTGGGCTCGTGCTTGGCGGCCTACAACGTGGCCACCAAGCACCCCGAGGTGCATGCGGAGGCGCGGCTGCGATTCGGCCGCACGACCGTGCGCGTGCTGTCCGTGCTGGGCATGGTCGCCGCCGTCGTCATCGCCAGCCTGGGCTTCGGGACCGACTGGCGGCCCTACGCGCTGCTGGCGGGCTGGCTGGTCCTCGGCCTCGCCTACTACGCCTTCGTCGCCCGCAAGGTCCCTGCCGCGGCCTGACCGGCGACTGGCGCCGGCGCCACACCTCCCCGGAACGGGCAATCTCGCCGCCCGGCGCGATTGACAACGCCTCCGCTTGCCCCGAGATTGAACCGGAATTACCGTTCACCTATGTATTCCTACTAGCGTACACGGGATTGAGCGCAACAAGACAAGAGGGGGAGTGAGATGTCCAATCGGAAGTCGCGTCTGCTGTCGGGCGCCGGAATCGCGCTGGCCCTCGCCTGCACGGCGCCCGTCGCCGCCCGCGCCGCCGACGAAGGCTCGGCCGAGGTCGAGACGCTGATCGTCACCGCCAACAAGCGCGCCGAAAACATCCAGGACGTGCCGATGTCGGTCACCGCCGTCAGCGGCGACCAACTGGAGAAGGTGGGCATCAACAACGCCACCGAACTGGCCCGCTTCATCCCGTCGGTGGCGATCACCCAGTCGAACAACAACCGCAACACCACGCTCTTCGTGCGCGGCATCGGCACCTCGGGCACCAACCCGGGCATCGAGCAGAGCGTCGGCATCTTCATCGACGGGGTCTACATCCTTGCAGCCGGCCCGCTGCAGGCGAACCTGCAGGACGTGCAGACCATCGAGGTGCTGCGCGGCCCGCAGGGGACGCTCTACGGCCGCAACACGCCCGTGGGCGCGATGAACATCACCTCGCGCGAGCCGCAGGCCGAGCCCGAGGTCGAACTCCGCGTCCGGGCCGGCAACTACAAGGATCACGCCCTGTCCGGCTTCGTCGGCGGCGGCAGCAACGAACTGGCCGGGCGGCTGTCGTTCTGGATCGCCAACCGCGACGGCTACGAGACCAACCTGTTCGACGGCAAGGACGTGAACGGGATCGAGCAGTACGGCTTCCGTGGCCGGCTGAAGTGGCAGCCCACGGACAGCATCAAGGGCAACTTCATCGCCTACTACGCGCACCTCGACGCCAACTGCTGCACGCCCGAGACCCTGGCCGCGAGTTCGCCGACCGGCATCGCGACGCCCGGCTTCCTGACGGCGGCGGCGGCGACGGGCCGGCCGTTCCGCAACTTCGACGATCGCGACCACGTGGTCGACGACAACTTCGAAGGCGACAACGAAACCAAGGTCTACGGCACGTCGATGAGCTTCGACATCGACCTGCCGATGAACCACACGCTGACCTCGATCACGGCGTTCAACGGCTACAAGGACAACATCAAGCAACTCGCCGCCGACGGCCTGCCGCAGGCGACGGCCACCGGCTCGCAGACGCTGCGCGCCGAGGGCTACTCGCAGGAGTTCCGCATCGCCTCGCCGGCGGACCAGAAGTTCACCTACCTGGGCGGCGTCTACCTGTTCTCCGAAAGCCTGACCTATACCTCGCGCACGACGCTGGACCGGAACGCCAACCGCGTGCTGCCGCCCGCCCGCACGTTCACGCCCGGCGACACCAGCATCTTCTACTACGCCCAGGACACCGAGAGCTGGGCGCTCTTCGGCCAGGCGACGTTCCACGTCACCGACGCGTTCCGGCTCACCGGCGGCGCGCGCTATTCCTACGACCGCAAGGACGCCTATCTCGACGGCGACGTGACGCCGACGACCTCGGCGGCGGCGCGGACGGTCTTCGCGGTCAACCACCTCGGCAAGCTGAAGCGCAACGAGGACAAGATCACCTGGTCGGCGACGGTGCAGTACGACCTGACCGACGACATCATGGCCTATGCGCTGGCGGCGACCGGCTACAAGACCGGCGGCTACAACGCCCGCTCCGCGGCGGCCGGCGTGCCCGTCGAGTTCGACGCCGAGAACTCCGAGACCGTCGAGGTCGGGGTGAAGTCGGTACTGTTCGACCGCAAGCTGGTGCTGAACGTCGACGCCTACAACATGAAGCTCAAGGCGTTCCAGGACTCGATCCTGAACCCGCTGACCGGCTCGGGCTTCATCGTCGCCAACGCCGGCGACCGGCGCGTGCGGGGGATCGAGGCCGACGCCCAGTTCCGGCCGATCCAGGCGCTCAGCATCCAGGGCACCCTGGCCTACATGGACGCGGAGTTCACCGACTATCCGGACGGCCAGTGCTACGCCGGCAAGGTGGCGAACGGGACCAAGCCCGGCACCTGCAACTACAACGGCCTCACCCCCTCGCAGAGCCCGAAGTGGGCCTGGAGCCTGGCCGCCCAGTACCAGGCGCCGATCCCGGGCTCGGCGGACCTGGAGTGGTTCGCCGGCGGCGACATCAGCTACACGGGCAAGAAGTTCCTCGAGCCCACGCTGGACCCGCGCGGCATCCAGGAATCGGTGACGATCTAC